>DASTLJ010000032.1:0-2556 GCA_035715125.1 Verrucomicrobiia bacterium | reverse complement strand
GAAGAGATAGACTGCGCCTCCGTTGGCCCGGATGTTGAAATTCGTATTCACCAGCGCGTTGGTGCTGGTGGAATCGGTGTCGCACACAATGCGCAGGAAACCGCCCGGGGCCAGAATCGTGCCCTCCGCGAAGACGAACTTGCGCGGCTGAGTGGAGTTGTCGGTGAGGCTGAGGCCGGAGAGGTTGGTGGGATTGCTCGAGCCGTTGTAGAGTTCGATCCAATCCGGCGTGACGACGTTCGTGCCGGTGATGATTTCGCCCAGGCTCGCGTTCTGGGCGAGCACCTCGTTGAGGACCAGCGCGCCGCCGACGGGAGTGGTGACGAGGAGCGGGTTCGGCGCGCCCGGTGTCGGGGTGCTGAAGAAAGCCAGCGTGGTGGTTCCATTTGGGCTGCGGCCTTGCGAGACGCCAGGCGACTGCGGGGTGTAGGCGACGCAGTCAATCACCGCCAGATCCGGCGCGGACAAAGCGATCATCCCCTGGTCTCCGTTAAGATGGAAGTCCAGGTGATCGGCGCCGGCGGACTTGTCGCCGTCGGCTATGAACCGTTGATATCCGAAGCCGGGCGTGAAACTCAGCGCGGCAATCGAATGGCGGTCGGGCCAACCCGTCGGTTCGTCGCTCAAGTAAAGACCGCCGAGTGCGACGGGCAACGATTGCGGGTTGTAGAGTTCGATGAAGTCGTCGGCCAAAAGGCCGTCGCCCAGTGCGAGCCACTCGTTGATGCGGAGCGCGCGCGAGTCGCCCATTGGGGCGGGACGGTTTGCGACGCCGAAGGTCGGCTGCGTCAGCGCCCACGATCCGTCGGCCAGCCGGCCGATGGAGAGGTCGGTGATCTGGAGTCCAAAGCTGATCGAGTCGAGCAACGCGCCGCCTTCGAGCGCCGAAGCGAAGAGGTGGAGTTGGCCACCGCCTTGCGGGAGATTGTAACGAAGGTGATAGCCGGGCGTGCCGGCGCTGTCGGCGTAAACGGCCAGGTAGCCTCGGGCCGGGATGCTCGCGCCGGCAGGGAAGATGAACTTGTCCGGCGCGGTCAGGTCGTCGGTGATCCGTACTCCCGCCAGGTCCATCGCGCTGTCGCTGGCGTTGTGGAGTTCGACGATGTCGGGCGTGGTGCCAAAATAATTCACGGCGCCGCCGTTGCTGGCGAGGATTTCGTTGAGGCGCAAAGTTGATGCCGCCGGGTTCACCGTCCAGGTGCGCGACACCGTCACAGAGGCGTCGCTGCCGAACACAGGGTCATCCTGGTAATAGCCGGCGTCGTTCTTGCCAGAGACTTCGACGTAATGCGGACCGATGCTGAGGCTGCTCAGCGTGATTGGCGTCGCGACCGGTGTTTCCGCGCTCCAGGCGCCGCCGTCCAGACGCCATCGGTAGTGGGTGAATCCGGAGCCGTCGGGAAATCCGGCGGTCGGGATGCCGCTGCCGGTGCGGTTGAGTCCCACGCGGAGGGTGGCGGTGGTTGAACGAGTGGCGCCGACTGGCTCGCCGGAGATGGAGGCACCCCTCAGTGGGCCGTGGAGTTCCGAGTTCAAAGTTCCGAGTTCCGAGTTGCCCGAACCCGGAACCCGGAACCCGGAACCCGAAACTGCAACGCCGCCCTTGTCACGGCCATTCGGGCCGGTCCCAAAGGCCGGAGAGCCGGCGCGGAGGCTGAAGTATTCCCACATGACTTGAGCCGCAGCCCAGGAAGTGAAGTTGCTCGTCACGGAGAATGGGGGGATCTGCGTCAGCAACGGATCCGAGTTGACGTTGTTTCCACCGGGGCCGGCCCACGGCGCGCCGGCGAGCTGGTAGATGATATTGTTGGTGAACGTGACGAGCGCGGTGGTCACATTGCGGGTCAGGTTCTCCGCGTCGAGGATGATGTTGCCTTCCAGATACATTCCGGCGCCTTGCACCGTGCCATCATCGGCCAGGATGACGACGGCGGTGTTGGTGTCCTGACTGCCAATCTTCGACTGGTGAACGATGGTGTTGTTAACCAGCGTGTAGAAGTTGCCCTGCTTGGCGTTGGCGGCCTGGTCCACATCGTAAAAGAGGTTTCCGACCGCCGTGATTTGCGAAGTGTCGGCGTTGTCCGCGCCTCCGCTGATGGCGCTGGAAGAGTCGGGCGAGCCATTGCGATGGCAGTGGAGGAAGATGTTGCCTTCGATCCAGGCGTCGGTGCTGTCAAGATCGAGCAAGTCGTCGTCGCTGCCCATGAACACGTTGTTGATGACTTGCAGGATGGAGCCGGGGCGATTGCCACCGGTGAAATCGAAGGCGTCGTTGTAGCCGATGACTTTGCCCAGGAAATTGCGGCGGTAGATGCCGCGTCCACCGGCTTTGATGCCGCCCGTGCCGTGGGTCGGCTCGAAGCTGGCGGTGGTGGCCGGGAACACGCAGTCCTGCACGACGAACGAGGAGCGGTCGAGCGAGAGGTATTGCACGGCGGGATTGCCGAAGGTCAGGTGGTCGAGGAACAAGGTGCCGTCCGCCGAATGAATCGCCGTGGCGCTGTTCCCATCGAAGTGCGCGTAGGCGATGCGCGTCTCGGGCGAAGCGGCTCCGCC
>DASTLJ010000031.1:0-4888 GCA_035715125.1 Verrucomicrobiia bacterium | reverse complement strand
GCTTTCCAACTCCTGCGCGTTAACGGCCCGGTGCACTTGGTGGGCGAGTCGCTCGGGACGGGCGTGGCGTCGTATCTGGCAGGCACCCATACGGAGGCTGTTGGCGGTTTACTTTTGTTCACGCCCTTCAACAACCTCGTGTCCGTCGCGCAATGTCACATGCCGATCTTTCCCGTGCGCTGGATGTTGTGGGACCGGTTTCCCTCGGACAGATTTCTCAAGTACTATCACGGACCGGTGGCGGTCATGCTGGCGGGCAATGACGAAGTCGTGCCGAACAAGTTCGGCCGGCGCCTGTTCGATGGCTATGGCGGTCCCAAGAAGCTTTGGGAAGCGCCCAACGCCGGGCACGCCGAGGTTCAAACTCAACCGCCCGAATTTTGGAAAGCGGTCGCCGCCTTTTGGGAATCCCCGCGCTGAGCCGCAACTTGAGCGCAAGAGGAAATGCGTCGAAGCGAGGCGACTGAACACTGATTACTGATTACTGATTACTCTCCCGCCATGCCGCGGCTCAGTCCTCCGAGAACAGGTATTCAAGGTCGGACTGCGACAGGCTCCTGGCAAAGCCCTCCTCGCCCAGCACGTCGGCGATGGCCTGGGCTTTGCGTTGCTGGAGTTCCCAGATTTTTTCCTCGACGGTGCCGGGGGCGATGAGCCGGTAGGCATGGACGGTGCGGGTCTGGCCGATGCGATGGCTGCGGTCGATGGCTTGCGCTTCGACGGCGGGGTTCCACCACGGATCGTAGAGGATCACGTAGCTGGCGTTGGTCAGGTTGAGGCCGGTGCCGGCGGCCCGCAGGCTCAGGAGGAAGACTGCGGCATTGCCGTCCTCCTGGAAGTTTTGCACGACCGTTTGGCGTTCCTTGGTCTCGCCGGTGAGCATGTGGGTCGAGATCTGGCGGACCTTGCACTCGGTTTCGAGGAGGCGAAGCATCTGCACGAATTGCGAGAAGAGGAGGACCTTCTGGCCTTCCTGGAGCAGCGGTTCGAGCAATTCAAATAGAGTGTCGGTCTTGCCGCTCAGGGAGTCGTTGCCGACGAGCTGCGGATGGCAGCAAATCTGGCGCAGGCGCGTGAGCGCGGCGAGCACGTGCATCTTGCTTTTCGCCAGGCCTTTTTCAGCGACCGCCTGCATGACCTGGTCGCGGCTGCGGCGCAGTTCGGCCAGGTAAAGCTTGCGCTGGGCCTCGTCCAGCTCGCAGTCGCGCCGGATTTCGATGCGCTCGGGAAGGTCCTTCGCAACTTGCGACTTGAGCCGGCGCAGCATGAGCGGGCGCAGCTTGGCGGACAGCCGGCGGCGGGCGATGCGCTGGGCGTCGACTCCTTCCTCCCCGTCGGCCTTCGGTTCGTAGGTCTGGGTGAAGTGTTCCTGCGAGCCGAGGTAATTGGGCTGAATGAAGTCGGTGATGCTCCAGAGGTCCATCAGCCGGTTCTCGAGCGGCGTCCCGGTGAGCGCCAGGCGCTGGCCGGACCGGAGTTGCTTGACGGATTTCGAGACTTGCGCCGTGGGATTTTTGATGAACTGCGCTTCATCGAGGATGACGGCGCTGAACGAGAACTTCTGCAAGTCCTCGAGGTCGCGGCGCAGGAGCGCATAGTTGGTGACGATGATGTCGTGCTGCGGAATTTGCTTGCGGAGGTTGTGCCGGGCGGCGCCGCTCTGGAGGACGAGCACTTTCATGTGCGGCGTGAAACGTTCGGATTCGCGGCGCCAGTTGTGCAGCACGCTGGCGGGGCAGATGACGAGGGCGGGGCGCGGGTTCTTTGGGTTGCGCGCTTTGAGCCAGGCCAGCCACGCGAGAGTTTGAAGCGTTTTGCCCAGGCCCATGTCGTCGGCGAGGATGCCGCCCAGTCTGGTGTCGGTGAGATGGCAGAGGAAATTGAAGCCTTCCTTCTGGTAGGGGCGCAGTTCGGCCTTGATGCCGGCGGGCAGTCCAAGATCGGGAATGCCTTCGAAGTCGGCCAGCTTTTGCTTGAGGGCTTTGGCCTCGGGACTGTCGGCAAACCGCTTCAGGCCGGCGTCGTCGAGGTGCGCGGCTTGTTCGAGGCCCAGTTTGACGGCGCCAGCGCCAAGTTCGTCGATGCCGAGGTCGGCCATCGCCTCATGAGCGTCCTGCACGGCCTTGGTATTCAACTCGACCCAGCCCGCGTCGGGCAGCTTCACGAAGCGGCTCGTGGCGACGGCCAGGCGAGCGAGGTCCGCGTTCGTGAGATTCATCCCTTCCTGCTCCCACTCGGTCGAGACACTGAACCAGTCGATGCCGCTGCCCTTGACGACGAGCATCGGCTTGAGCTGGCGCGGCGACAGGAACAGGCGTTGGAAGGCGGGGTTGCCGAGGTATTCGGCCTCGGCGGGCTTCTCGGGCCATGCGCGGGAAAGGGTGCCGAGGAAGTTCTCGTTGGCGTCGCCGATCCAGACGCCTTGCTCGGGTGTGAACCAGTCGAGCCGGCGCAACCATTGGACGGCGGCCTCCAGGCGGGGGTCTTCCAGCACCTCGGGCTTCTCGGGTTTCTTGCGCTCCGGCGCGTCGGCCAGCCATTCCTGTCCGGTCCAGTGCCACACGCTTTGATCGCGCTCGCTCAGTGCGAGCAGGCGCAGACGCACGGTGTCCTCGTTGAGCTCGAAGACGAACTGCGGCAGCGCGCTGTGCGTGAGGCAAAGCTGCTCCCAGTCCACGCCGTTGTCCGCGTGGTTTTTTCGAAGCTGCGTGCGGAAACGATGGCTGAGCTTGCGCACGGCGATGCTTGGGGTTTCCGACCAGAATTCGAGGAGCGAAGGGGGCGGGACATTGCGCAACAGGTAAAAGGTATTGCCCAGAAGCGCCAGCGCAGGACGGCCGGAAAAAAACTTGGCATCGCTCAGCGGATGCGCCCGCCCATCCGGAAGCTGGAGACGGTGGGTGAAGGAAAGCTCGCTCGAACCGTTTTCAAGGTGCGGGGAAAGCTCGATGATCTGGCCGTGAAAGCCGAGGTGCCCGCCATTCAGTTCCAGGCGCGGGCTGTGACCCCAGCGCGCCAGCCACTGGAGCAGGTCCAGGCCGGAAAGCGTCAGGCTCTCGCTGTCGGGGGCATCCTCGCCGAAAGCCTCGGTGAGCCATTGGATGAATTCCCAGTCCTGCGGCGCAAAGAGTTCCTGTTCGTGTGTGGCTCGCGTCGTCAGATCGATGACCTCCGACAACGGCCGGACCTTTTCCCCCGTGCGCGGGCGAAACAGGCTGAACCGCACCTTGAGCGCGTGCAAGGCGGGATGATCCTTGGCGGGTTGCACCGAACAGACGACGCGCAACGCGGCCCGGGGGCTGTCCAGGTGCGTCGGCGCGGGCGGGAACAGCCAGTGCTCCATTTCCGTCAGGCGTCTTTCCTCTTGCTCGGCCTGTTCGAGCTCGGCGAAGCGGGCCGGGTTGGCGTGCGGGAGCAGCTCGGTCGGCAGGGGGCGGTTGGCGCGGAGGAACAGCATCGCCACTTCCTCCAGCCGGGCGTTGCCCTGCGCGGCGACGACGCGCGGCCACCACTCCTGGCCGGCGAAGTCCCGCCGCGAACGCGAGAGCTTCTCGAAGTAGTCTTCCAGCAACAGCCACGCCCGCTGCGAATCCGCGCAGCCGGCGAACAGTCGAAGCAGGTCCTCGCGCTCGGCGACGCGGGACTTCGAGTCGGCCAGCTCGCGGCGCAAGCCGGCCAGGGCGCCATAGGTGCGGGACAGGACAGCCTGGTGGGCGTCGTACTTGGTGGTGCTGGAGACACGAGGGGCACGTCCGTCTTTGCTTGCGCGTTTCGGCATGATCAAGAGTGCATTGAAATAGCGGCTCATCATCTCGCCAGAGAGGAGCCGCTATGGTCAATCAGAAACCGACAAAAATTTGGCTTCGATGGGATTCGTGCGCCCAAAATGCCTGTTGACTCGCCTTCGGCCTTTGATACCTTCACCGCTCCTGATTTTGGGTCTGTAATGAAAACCTATCTGCCGAAAGTCAATTTGGACCAGCGGAAGTGGCATGTCATCGACGCCGACGGCGCCGTGCTGGGCCGGCTGGCGGTCCAGGTCGCCGACCTTCTCCGGGGCCGCCACAAGCCCAGTTACACCCCGCACCTGGATGCGGGCGACTTCGTGGTCGTCGTCAACGCCGAAAAGGTCCGCGTGACCGGCAAGAAGGAAACGGGCAAAGTTTACATGACTTACTCCGGCTGGAAGGGCGGGGAAAAGCGCCGATCCGTCGCCCAAATTCGCGCCCGGCAGCCCGAAGAACTCATCCACCGCGCCGTGCGCGGCATGGTGCCCAAGAACCGCCTGGGCCGCGTGCTGCTGACCAAACTCAAAGTTTACCCGGGCGCGAAACACCCGCACTCCGCCCAGCAGCCCGAGCCGCTCAAGGCCGCCCACTGATTCCTTTCGATTTATGGCTGAGAAGACCAATGAATTCCTCGGGACGGGCCGTCGCAAGACCGCCGTCGCCCGCGTGCGCCTGGCAACGGGTTCGGGCAAAATCGTGATCAACAACCGGCCCTTCGAGAACTACTTCAATACCGAAGTGCTCCGGGGCATGGTCACCCAGCCCTTTACCGCCACGCAAAGCGCCAGCAAGTACGACACCCGCGTGAAGGTCGCCGGTGGCGGCCCCACCGGCCAGGCCGGCGCGGTGCGTCACGGCATCGCACGGGCGTTGCTCGTGGCCGATGCGGCGCTCCGGCCGACGCTCAAGGCCGCCGGCCTGCTCACGCGGGATCCGCGCATGAAGGAACGCAAGAAGTACGGCCAGCCCGGCGCCCGCAAGCGTTACCAGTTCTCCAAGCGCTAAGCCAGCCGCTGCGAGTTTCGACAAACCCCGCTGGCATCGGCTGGCGGGGTTTTTTTTACGACTGAGATGAAAACAGTCGCCATCATCGGCGCCTC
>DASTLJ010000030.1:0-3757 GCA_035715125.1 Verrucomicrobiia bacterium | reverse complement strand
GGCGCACTGTTCCTCGGTCATGTTGCTCTGCGATGTGGTGGACTGGCCAGCAGCGGGCGAGGGCGGCGCACCGCCTCCGCCACCTTCTCCGTCACCCGGTGCTGCCTGCGGGAAAACAACAACATTCTGGTGAACATAGGTGGTCTCTGTGCCGGTGGCAGCAGCGTACGACGTCTCAAGAAACGTCCACGGTGTGCTTGCATCGAGAGTTGGCCGGTATCCGATAATGAAAGCCTGGCCAGGCTGACTGGGCCAGCGAAGAACAACATCTGTGCCTTGGATGGATAACTGAATTCCACTGACAGCAAAAGCCCTGTGGCTTGAGGCCAACAGTAGAACAGCGAGTGCGGCGATTGCGTTTTGGATGACTTTCATTTGGTTTTTCTCCTTTGGTTTTGGTTGATTGCTTTTTTCGAGTCCGCCACTGCGCCCGCGACGTCCTTATCGGGAACAGTAATTCCGAGCTCGAACCGGAGCGGCACCGGGATCGCCGCCACTCACCCGGCAAGAGCGGCGCAAGTCGGGAAGAGTTTGTTCATGGGCTCACGGTTTCACGAGTAGGCTGCGTGTGGCCACCTGGGCGGTCAAGCCCTAAATCGTGATTATAGTCACTGGACGGAAAACTGCCACGTGACTGAGCCTGCCAGCATTGAAAAAGCAGACCTCGCTGCAAGTGCTCGGGGAAAGAATTCGGCAGGCGCGCAAGGCCAAGGGCATGTCCCAGGAAGACCTCGCGCTGGAATCGAATACCGACCCCAGCTACATCGGCGGGGTGGAACGAGGGCAGCGCAACCCTTCGTTCAAAAAGCTGTGCGCGATTTCCAGAACGATTGACTGTAACCTCGGCGAGTTGTGCCGCTCCTTGCCCTTGCCACACGAGACCTTTTGAAGCTTTCGGCGCCTTCCAGAACGTCTATTCCCTGAGCCTGGCCAGCAGATCCTTGCTCTCGACCGTATCGCCGACCTGCACGGTGAGTTCCTCGACGACGCCATCGGCGGGTGCGTAAATCGTCGTTTGCATTTTCATGGCTTCCATCATCAGCAACCGCTCGCCCTTGGCGACTTTCTGGCCGACGCTGACGGCGATGGCGACGATGAGTCCGGGGATCGGCGCGCCGACTTGCAAAACGTCACTCAACTCGGCTTTGGCGCGAGCCTTGGCTTTCGGGGCCACGTTCTTGTCGAGGATCGACGCTTCGCGCGTCATGCCGTTCAACTCGTAGGTCACCGTGCGGCGGGCGTCTTTGTCGGGCGCGCTCACGTTGACCAGCTTGACGAAGAGCGTCTTGCCTTCCTCGATGTTGACCGTCACTTCGTCGCCGAGGCTCAGCCCGTAGAAAAACGCCGGCGTCGGGATGACGCTGACGTCGCCGAACTCCCGTTGGTGTTTGGCGAAATCGGCGAAGACCTGGGGATACATGAGGTGCGAGTAGACGTCGTCGTCCGTGGCGTCGCGGCGGAGTTTGTCGGCCAGTTCGCGCTGGAGGCGGGGGAGGTCGGCGTGGTGCGTGGTGCGTGGTGCGTGACGGCGTTTTGAGCGCTTGAAGGCGATGCGGGCTTCCTTGAAGGCTTTTTCGCCCAGCACGACCCGTTGCACGTTTTCGGGAAAACCGCCGGGGGGCCAGCCGAGGCCGCCGCTCATCATGTCGATGACGCTCTCAGGGAAGCCGACGGCGCCGGGTTCGAGGTTCACGACGTCGGCGGGCTTGATGCCGCGGCTGAAGAGGAACAACACCAGGTCGCCGACCACCTTGCTGGAAGGCGTGACCTTCACGATGTCGCCCAACAGCGTGTTGACCTCGGCATAGGTGCGGGCGATTTCGGGCCAGCGATGCGAAATGCCCATGCTCTCGGCCTGTTCCTTCAAATTCGTGTATTGGCCGCCGGGCATTTCGTGCAGATAGACCTCCGCGCTGCCGGTGCGCGGGGCGGTGTCGAATGGCGCGTAGTAATCACGCACGTTTTCCCAGTAATCGGAGAACTCATTCAATGCGCCCAGGTCCAGTCCGGTGTCGCGGGACGTGTGCTGGAGGCCGGCCACAATGGAGTTGAGGTTCGGCTGGCTGGTGCTGCCGCTCATGCTGGCGATGGCCAGATCGACGATGTCCACGCCGGCTTCGGCGGCGTTGAGCACCGCGGCGGCTTGCGCGCCGGCACTGTCATGAGTGTGAAAGTGGATCGGGAGGCCGACTTCGCCCTTGAGCGTCCTGACCAGCTTTTGTGCGGCGTAGGGGCGGCAGAGGCCGGCCATGTCTTTGATGGCCAGCAGGTGCGCGCCCATTTTCTCCATCTCGCGCGCGAGTTTGACGTAGTACTTCAGTGAGTATTTGTCGCGTTTCGGATCCAGGATGTCGCCCGTGTAACACAGCGCCGCTTCGCACAGCGCGTGCGTGTCTTGCACGGCTTCCATCGCGACGCGGAGGTTGGGCAGGTAATTGAGCGAATCGAAAATGCGGAACAGGTCCATGCCGCTCGCGGCCGCGTGCTTCACAAAACCGGCGACGACATTGTCCGGGTAGTTGGAGTAGCCCACGGCATTGCCGCCGCGAAAGAGCATTTGGAAACAGATGTTCGGAATCTTCGCGCGGAGCTGGCGCAGGCGTTCCCAGGGGTCCTCGTTCAGGAAACGCATGGCCGTGTCGAACGTGGCGCCGCCCCACATCTCCAGGGAGAACAGCCCGGCGGCGCGACGGGCGATGGCCGGGGCGATCGCCAGCATGTCGCAGGTGCGCACTCGCGTGGCCAGAAGGGACTGGTGGGCGTCCCGAAACGTGGTGTCGGTGATGAGCAGCCGCTTTTGTTTGCGCGTCCACTCGGCGAACTTTTTCGGCCCGAGCTGGAGCAGCAAGTCGCGCGTGCCGGAGGGAGGTGAGGCTCGGGGATCGCAGGCAGGCGGCTCGGCCACACGCAGGGGCCTGGCGGACTTGAAGCCTTTGGCGTGCGGGTTGCCGTTGACGATGACGTTGCCCAGGAAGCCGAGGAGCTTGGAGGCCCGGTCGCGCTTGGGCTTGAACGAAAACAGTTCCGGCGTGGTGTCGATGAGCGTTGTCGTCGCATGGCCCGAGCGGAAGGTTTCGTTGGCGATGACGTTTTCGAGAAAAGGGATGTTCGTCTTCACGCCGCGGATGCGGAATTCCGCCAGCGCGCGGTGCATGCGGTCCATCGCCATCTCGTAGGTCTGGCCGCTGGCGGTGACTTTCACGAGCATCGAGTCGTAGAAAGGAGTGATGACCGACCCGGCGAAGCCCTGCGCGCCGTCCAGCCGGATGCCAAACCCGCCCGGCGAGCGATAGGCGAGAATCTTGCCGTAGTCCGGCATGAACTTGTTTTCCGGGTCTTCGGTGGTGACCCGGCACTGGATAGCGTAGCCGCCACGGGGAACCTGGTGCTGCGCGGGCAGGCCGACCGCGGCGCCGTGCAGGGCGTGGCCTTGCGCGATGAGAATCTGCGCCCGCACCAGGTCCAGGCCCGTGATCACTTCCGTGACCGTGTGCTCGACCTGGATGCGCGGGTTCATCTCGATGAAAAACCACTCGCGGGTTTCGATGTCGCAGAGGAACTCGATGGTGCCGGCGTTGTCGTAGCGAATCTCCCGGGCCATCCGGGTGGCGGCATCGCACAGTTCTCCGATGACCCGTTTCGGCAGACCGAAGCTCGGCGCCACTTCGATCACCTTCTGGTGCCGCCGCTGCACCGAACAATCGCGCTCGTGCAGGTGAATCACCTGCCCGTGCTGGTCGCCCAGGATCTGCACCTC
>DASTLJ010000029.1:0-11217 GCA_035715125.1 Verrucomicrobiia bacterium | reverse complement strand
GTGGGCGTGGACCAAAGCCCAGGTGTGGACGGAGCGCATGTTGGCAACCCTCGAGAGAGGAATAGAAGGAGGCAAATGGTATAGCCTGATAGACAAGGTGTGGAAGGAAGCAACGCTCCGGGAAGCGGCCGAAGCGGTCATACGCAACGCAGGAGCAGCGGGCGTCGATGGACAGACCACCGAGCTTTTGAAAGCACAAGTGGAAGAAACCATCACGACTCTGAACCGGCAGTTGCGCGAAGAACGCTACGCACCGCAACCGGTGAAGCGGCAATGGATACCGAAACTGGGAAGTGCGGAGAAACGTCCCTTGGGCATCCCCACAGTGCGCGACCGCGTGGTGCAAACGGCGCTCGTGTACGTGCTGGAGCCGATCTGGGAGCGGGACTTTGCCCAACACAGCTACGGATTCAGGCCGGGCCGCAACGCCCAACAAGCCATTGAGCGAGTGGAAACCTTGCTCCAACAAGGCCACGTCTGGATAGTGGACGCAGACCTCAAAGGATATTTCGACACCATCCCGCAGGAAAAACTGCTGGAAGCGGTCGCGGCCAAAGTGGCCGACAGCCGGGTGCTGAAACTCATCGAAAGGTATCTGCGGCAGGGCGTGATGGAAACGGGCAAGGGATGGACGCCGACCCAACGAGGCACCCCGCAGGGAGCCGTACTGAGTCCGCTCTTAGCCAATGTCTACCTGGACCCCTTGGACCACAAAATGGCAGGGGAGAAACAGGAGATGACGCGCTACGCGGATGACTTCATCATCCAATGCCGAAGCCGGGCCGAGGCGGAAAACGCCTTGGCCACGGTGAGGCAATGGGTGAGCGAAGCCGGACTGGTCCTGCACCCCGAAAAGACACGAATCGTGGACGCCAGCCAACCCGGAGGTTTCGACTTTCTGGGGTGGCACTTTGAAAACGGCTGCAAATGGCCGCGGGAAAAGAGCGTGAAACGATTCAAGGAAACGCTGCGCGAAGGCACCCAAAGGAATGACGGAAGGAGCCAGAAGGAAATCGTTCAACGGCTCAACCGCAGACTGAAGGGCTGGGCGCAGTATTTTCGAGGCGGCCAAGGGAACATCTATGGAGCGTTGGACGGCTGGATACGAATGCGACTACGTTGTATCCTCCGACGCCGAGCCGGACTCAAGGGCCGGGGGCGACCTGACCATCGGAAATATACCAATAGCTACTTCGCGGAACTTGGGCTGATCTCCCTGAAAGCCTCAGCCTGGGTGAAGCGAGCCAATCCCGCATGAAAAGGTCTGCAATATGGCATGGCGGGAACTCACCGACTGGAGAGCCGGATGCGGGAAATCCGCCCGTCCGGTTCGGAGGGAGGGGTGGCGTACAACACGCCATCCCTACCCCTATTCTCAAATCTCCCTCCGGGAGATGGGAAGCCCCGGCCCAAAATATTCAAACTCCAGGGGCGACCGAGACGCCCGCCCAACGTCGCGGTTCATGGAGAGAGAGCCTCCTCGATTCCCAAATCGCGCATTGGGGCCATGAACGGCGGCGGCTGGCACGGAGTCCCGGCTTTAGCCGGCCGGACGTCCTGCCGCCTGAAGGCGGGACTCCTTACAAGAGCCGGTTCACGGAAAGACTAGCACCCGGTAGAATTCCCGCGCGCGGACGGGCGCCGGGTTCGTGAAGCTCATCGGGCTGGTGAAGGCGGTGAGCGTGCCGCTGCGCGCGGTGAAGGCGGCATTCACGTTGGTCGTGGCGAAGACCTGATAATTGCGGCCGGGAATGCTGTTCCAGATGATGACGCGTCCGGTGCCCGCCAGGTCGATGATCTTGAGGAGCGAGCCGCCGTCCCACGGGTCGGTGCCGGCCAGGTATTCCTGCAGGTTGCTGAAGCCGTCTCCATCGGGATCGCCGTCGGCGCCGTCGAGGCCAATCGAGTTGGTTGTGCTGAGGCCGTTTTGGGTTTCCCAAAAATCGGGCAAGCCGTCGCCGTCGGTGTCCGCCACCCCGGTGAGCGTGATGCGGGCGAGGCGGGTGGCTTCGAGCGCCAGTCCGTCGCCCGTGTAATGGACTTCGATGAGGTGCTGGCCGGCGTTCATGCCGCGCCAATCAAAGCGGAATTCATTTTTCCCGTCGCCGGGGGTCTGGTCGTTGAAGGCGTAGGTGGGGCCGTTGCCGTTCGTGCGTTCCTGGAAGGCGCCGTCGATGAAAATCGAGAAGAGATTCACGTCCGCCGTGAGCGTGTCGGTGAACCGCGTCACGATCGAATAGGCGCCATCCTGCGGTAGGTTGATGATCTGGCCGTCGAAGCTCGGAAAAGCGATTTGAAGCGTCTGCGCCGGCGCGGCGCAAGCGACGGTGCGCGTCAGCGTGCGGAAGTGGTCTGGAAATGCATCGGTGCTGAGTTCCTTGAGGCGGACGGTGATCGTCGCGTTGCCGCTGCGGGGCACGGCGAAGTAAGTGAATCGAAACTCGCGCAGGAAGTTCGGGAACTGCGCGTTGAGTAACGCGGTGGGTGT
Organism: Verrucomicrobiia bacterium; assembly: GCA_035715125.1. Lineage (GTDB taxonomy): Bacteria > Verrucomicrobiota > Verrucomicrobiia > Limisphaerales > JADJPG01 > DASTLJ01. The sequence continues at coordinate 8,729 of DASTLJ010000029.1, read as the reverse complement.
GACGAGCGCCGCCCGGACAAACACGGGCACCCCATTCGTGAGGCCATTGCCGTTGGCGAATCCGGTGGTCGCGTCGTCGTTGTTCGGGTCGTTGTCGAGGATGTTGTATTCGATCTCTGTGACCGTTTCGTCGGCGCGGACGACGCAGCCGTAGTCCACGCTGCGCAGAGTGCTGGCTGCGGGCGGGAAGGCGATGGCGCCGTCGGGCGGCTGAGTGTCGTAATAGAAGGTTTGGAGGAAAGTGTTGAACACGCCGCTTTTGCCGTCGCGCGGCAGGAACGCGCGCGCGCGCAAGATGTGGAATCCCTCCGCCAGACCCGTGGCGATATGGTTGGTGTTGAGGTTGTTGTGAAGCCAGACTTGTGCAGTGCCAGGATTCCAGTTGGTGATGGCGAACTCGGTCAGGGCGTAGTGCTTGGCGTCCGCGAAGTCCGCGATTGGGTTCACGGTCGTGGTCGCCGAGCTGCGCTTGTGAAGGGCGATTTTGTATTTCACCGTCGTGCCGTTGGGCTGTGCAGGGAGAGTCGCTTTCCACCAATCGATGGCGCCGTCGGCTTCGTCTCCGTCCACGAAGCTGCCGCTGGCCACCTGTGTCGTGCCGTGGCCGACGCCATAGGCCCCTTCGGGATTGGAGCCGTCGATCGTGTAATAGACCCGGCACCGGCTGATGTCGAACTCGTAGCCGACCTTGACGTACAGGTCCACCGGCGAGGCGGTGAGGGTCGAGGAACGCTGCGGGACATCGTTGGAGACCGCCATCGTCGTGCTGGCTGCGGCGTCGTGGAAGGCCCACTCGCACGTCTCGGAAGTGTAATCGTTGCCGAAGCCGTCGCCGTTCACGCGGTTCGTCACCACCGCTGAGCCGACGGTGTAGGAATAGGTCTCCGCACCTAACGAGCGGACCGTGCAGCGGGCCGTGTTCCGCGCGGCGAACTTCTCCGCGCCGAAGCGGGAGCGGAATTGCATCTGTTCGTAACCGAGGTACGAATCCGTCGCCGTGCCGGGCCGGTTGTCACGCAAGTCCGCGAGGCCGGAGGGGAACGCGTTGGTGGCGCCCAGGCCCATCTGGCTGTTGAGGTCGATGCCACCGTCGAGCTTGAGCAGCGTGTTCAACGTCGAGCCGTCGGTGCGGGCGAGGATGTCCATCGGACCAGCGTTCGTGATGACGGGCACGCTGATCGAATAAGTGCGATTGGAGAAGTTCTGGCCGGCGACAACGCTGCCATCGATGTCCACGCTGCCGCGCATTTTGAACGGGTATAGCGGATTGAAATTCCCGTCGCCGTCCGGGCCGTCCTTGCGATAGAGCACGAGACGCGGGACAACACGGCCATTCTGGAGGATGACGATGACATCGCTGTTCGTCACGACGCCCGCGGCATTAGTGAGCGCATTGTCGACGCGGCTGGCCTCGGGCCACTGGTAGGCGTAGCAAACGTAGCCGCCGCTCGGGATCTTGAACTCGATCGCGCCGCCGCCGGGCGCGAGTGTTTGTCCACCGACATAGACCTTGCGGTTCACGGGACTCGCATCGTTCGCGGAGTTCTGCGCCTCCAGGCGGATGTTCGTGGCGAGGCGAACGAGGATTTCAGGGCACGCGCGGGAGTCGCCCGGCGAATCGGCCAGTTGCCTCAAAAGTGAGCCGGGCAGGAACCCGACCACCAACCCGACTCCTCGCGAATTATCGATGCTCTGATAGCAATTCGCCGACGGCATCCCAATGTTGTCCTGCGCCACGCCGTCGTCGAAGTTGATGTCGCCGGGGTTGCCGTAATTGTCGTTCATCGCAAAGAGCACGACCGTTTGGTCCGCGGCCGTGCCGGGGTCGCGGTAGTCGTAACGCTCGAAGGCGACCACGTCGCTGTCGCCCCAGCGCGGGCGCGTTCCGCCGCGGGCAAGCTGGTGATGGAGGTACGCCAGGTCAGGCATCTTGTTGTCGCCGAACTGGCCGAGATACGGGGCGTTGGCGTGACGCGGAAAGGGCGGATTGCCATCCGCCTCGTTGTAGCCGTCGGAGTAAATGAGCGGGATGCCCTCGCGCAGAAAGTAGTAGGCGTTGTGCAGCTCGCGGTGCACGACGAAATCGTTGTCGTGGCTCTGGGCGTGCATGACGCGGACGCCCGCGCTGAATCCGCCAGCGTCGCGCTGTTCGTAGCCGGCGAGCGAGGCGGCGGGATTGCCGAGGATATTGTTGAGATTGTTGCGCAGCGGATTGTCCAGCAGGCGCATGCCGGCGTCGATGTATTCGCCGAAGCCGGGCGGTTCGCCGAGGTGTTCGCCGAAGAGCAGCGCGTCGTTGCGCGTGAGTTCCGTGTCGAAGTTCGAGTTGCGCTGGTTGGTGTCCTCGAAGCCATGCGTGAGGTTGAACTGCAATTGCGCCTGCCCCAGATACCCGGCGAAGCTCTCGTCCCGGTTGGGGCCGCTCTGCTGGCCGAAGAAATAGCTCGGAACGTGCTTCACGGCGTCGAGCCGCAAGCCGTCGCATTTCGTCTGGTCGAACAGGTAACGAACGGAGCGCAGGAGCAACGCGTTGATGTCCTCCCGGTATTGGTTGGGGTTGGCCGCAAGGTCCGCCGCTGTCACGTTCCCGAATCCGACGCGCACACCATTCGAGTTGAAGTCGTAGTATTCCGGGTTGTCCGGGTGCCGAACGAACACGGGCTTGGGCGCGGTGCTCCCTTCGCTCGGGCCGAAATTGGCATTGGGCGACTCGTGGGCGATGTCGACCAGCCCGAGCAGGCTCAGATTCTGCACCTGCCAGGTGCTGCCGTAGTCGCGGATGTTCGACGCGTTGCGGAAGAAGCCGCCGCTGATCGAGCGGAGATGAAAATCGGCTGGCACCGTGCCTGGATAAAGGTTCGTCGGCACGAAGGCATTGTAGCCCGGCACGTCGGCACCGCGATGGTTCATGATGTTGTCGAAATAGACCCGCAACCCGAAGCGATGCGCCAGCGCGACCAGGTGCTGCAATTCCTCCTTCGTTCCGTAGCGCGTGGCGGTCGTGCCACGCTGATTTTTGTCGCCGAGGTCGAACGGGTCGAACACGTCGTAGCCGACCGAATAGCTGCTGTTGGCCTTGGTCGGCGGAGGCAGCCACAGGCTGGTGTAACCCGCTTCGGCAATTTCCGGAATTTTCGTCGCCACTTCGTTCCAGGAGAGGTTGAACAATTGGAGCATCGCTTCGGCGCTTGCGCGGCGGGCGGTCGGAGGAAGCAGCCCAAGCAACAGCGCAAACCAGATCGCGCCGCGGAAGGCGCTGCGGCGGTGGGGGACAAATGCGTCGACCGTCATTTGAAATCCGGGATGCCGCAACGTTGCATCGGGGTTCCGCGCCCGCAAGGAGTTTGTTCCGAACGAGGTGATGGGTCGGTGAACTCGGGGTGATGGCTGCGGGGCTGACGGAGCGCGGCATTCATGCCGCTTCATCACTCGACTCTCCGAGGTTTGGCCCGGTTCAGAGACTTCGCGACTTCGGGAGTTGAAGCGGCATAAATGCCGCGCTCCGGTCCGGGTAGTGCAGGCCTCTGGCCGCACCGAAAGGCGCGTATGTGTTTAGCGTCACCTGCGCGTCCCGACGAAGGCAACGTCAGTGAAGGAGGTGCTATACACTTACAAAGGCGCGGCGCTCGCACGACCAAGGCCTCGCTTCGCTCGGCCAGGCAGGCGAGACGCCTGCCCTACGTTGGATGTCCGCGCTCCTTCCGGAATCGTGGGGGGAGCGCGTTGGGCACAGCGGCTTTCTCCGCCCCAGTGCCTCTCCTCCCTGGGAGGGAGGAGAGGGGGGCACTTCAAAGCGTCGGCCATCCGCTCCCTGGCCCGGGCAGCGTTAAGGTTCGATCCGGGGCGCGGACGTTGTTTCAGATGGCACCGACGCTCGTGTAATCAGCATCCGCCTCCAGCTATGCCCCCTGCTTCCTTGCAGTTCAGGGAGTCGATGATGCTCTGAGCGGAGCGGATGAACAGGGCCGCTTCGTCCGGGTTGCCAGGAGCGATTTGCGCCTGGACCTTGTTGATAAAGGCGCCGAGTTGACCCGCGGCGCTTTGGAAGCTGCCCCGCTCGAACGAGGCGATACTGGCCTTGAGCGTGGCGATGAGCGGCCGTTTGTTCGCCCGCGACAGGCTGGCGTCGTTGACCTTCGCAATCAGGGCCTCCACGGCTTCGCCGCCCGTCAGCACGTCCACGGTGACGCTGGTCGAACGGGTGCACCGACCGTCGTCCACCACCAGTGTGATCGTATGCTCGCCCAGGTCGAAGCAGTTGGTCACTCTCACGCCCGCGGCGAACGGCACGACCGATCCGTCCGCGAACCAGGCATACGTCAGCGTGTCGCCATCCGGGTCGGACGAAAGCGAGCCGTCGAGAACGAAGCATGCGTTCGAGCCATTGGGCGAGATGAACGTGTTGGTCTCCAACTCCGTGCAGAGCGCAATCGTGGTGATTCGGGCCGTCGGGCAGCGGTTCAGGCAGACGACGTCGATGGTGACAGTGGCTTCCTGCGATTGGCATTGGCCATCGGTGACTCGGAATTTCAACCTATCAGGACCACAATAACCCGCGTTGGGGGTATAGGTTGCCGCCCCGGTCGCGACCGCCACGACCACGACCCCGTGGGCAGGAGGCTGGGTGACGCTGTATTGTAACGCGTCCCCGTCCGCATCCGAGGCCTGGAGTTGGAAGGCCACCGACGCATCCTGCATCACCGAGACGCTCGACGCCGTGGCGACCGGGCAATCATTCTGCACCTCCGGCGGGCCCAGGTCGGGGCTGGCGACACCGTTTCCGGCGCCGATGGTGAAGGCCGCGTCGGTCGTGAACAGGATCTTGTCCACGCGCGTGCCGTCTTCCCGCGGCCAGAAATTGATGGTGTGCACGCCCGGGGTGACGCCGTCAAGACGGGCAGGACTACTATTGGCGTTGTTGTGCCAGCCGAAGGCCGTGGCATTACCGCCCCAATTGTTGACGCCGTTCCCCACTCGCCGGACACTTTCGCCCGGGCTGACGCCGTCCAGGCCGATATGGAACGAGTTGTTCCCGCCGCCGGGCGTGCTGCCACGGACCCAGATATAGTAGGTGCCGCCCACGGGGAAGTTCACCAAATAATTGGCCTGGGCGCCGAAGCCAATGAACATATTCGGCAAGTTCTCATGGAACCGCCGGAAGTTACCTGGCGCGACGGTCGGAATGGTTATCTCGGCCCAGCCGTCACCCGAGTAGCCCGGCAGGCTGTTTTGCAGCGACCACGGCTCGAGGCCGGATTGTGCTTCGACGTCGGCAAAATGCTCCGCTTCGATCGCGATGATGTTCTGCGGGCCACCGTTGGTCAGGAACGGATTCACCGTGACGATGGGCACGATCGTATTCGCGGCGATGGAATTGCCGACGCCGTCCTTAAGGTTGTTTACCGTCAGCGTCCCACCTGTTGGAATGTCGGCCGCCGCCGTCAGGACGACGCCGCGTTCATCGGGACGCAACGATGCGCTGGTGAGTGTGGCCCCGGGTACGGAATAGTTGGCCAGGTTCTCGGCTTCTTGACCGCGCATAATCTCGCTAAACGAGACCACCAGGATGTTTCTCGGGTACAGTTGCTTGCAGGAGACGATGGTCGGCGGCGTCGTGTCGGAACCCGGCGGGACCAGTGTAGCCATGTAACGCCCCGGGATCGGCTTCGTGCCGCCAGGATCGCCATTGGCATCAGCTATGTTGGCGTTGACGGGCACGCCAGGCTGCGGACCGCCCGCCGGGGTCTGCCAGGTCACAGCCACGTTGTCGCCGCCGCCGCCTTCCTTCATCAGCGCTTCGAAGTAGTAGCTCAGGCCCGCCGTCAGCGGGATGCCCGCCGGGAAGAGGGTCGTAGATTGGTTTTCCGGAGTCGCCGCGTTGCGCCGGCCGTTGGCGGGGTCGGTCCAATTTCGGATGGTTGCCCATGCAGGCTCGCGGCAGATCAACACCTTGTTGGCGGGGTTATCGTCGGTGCTCAGCCAGAACTCCGAGTTGTCGTCGGAAGCGATGAAGAAGTTGTAGTTGCCACTGACCGGCGGCAGCAGCAATCCAGAGACCCGCGTGCCGTAGTTGTTGAACCTGTCTGCGCCGTCATCCATCTGAAGTTCGACCGGCGACTCCAGGAATTCGGTGAAGTTCACCATATCGGGCGAGTTCGGATACTTCCCATTGCCCGTGAGGTCGGGGACCGCTGTGCCGCTGCCGATGTTCAAGTAGAACTCGCGCCGGGCGCTGCCATAGCGCAATTGCCAGGTTCGGAAGGTGGGCGAGCAGGGACTGACGGCGTTGCCCGAGCAGTCGGCCACGCCGTGGACCGCTACGGAAAGGCTCGCACCGGTGGGGAGCAACGGGTTAACTGTCAAAGTGACCACGGTCTTCGAAGCGTTCAGCACGGCGCTGACGGTGGTGACGCCCGCGATCGAGTAGTTGGCCGTGTTCTCCGCGGACGTTTGATCCAGCACCTCATTGAACGTGAGCACCACCTGGTTCAACTGACTGACGTCGGCGGCCGTCGGACAGTCCGGCGGCGTTCGGTCGGGCGTCACGTGCAATCGGGCGCTGGCGCTGGCGCTGGCGCCGCCAAACATGGTGACGTTGACGGTGTAACGCGCGCCCTCGTCGCTCAACTGCGTGGGCGGTGTGGTGTAGCTGGGATGGTTTGCGCCAGGGATGTCCACGCCGTTCAACTGCCACTGGTGGCACATGGGCAGGTTGTTGGGATTGGCGGCCGTCGAGATGAAAGTAGCCGACCGGCACTGCACGGCCGTCTGGTCGGCGACCGGGGTGGGGAAGGTAATGGCGCCGGCGAACCCAGCCGGAGCGTTCGGAGAGCCCATCATGAAGGCAGGGATTTCCCCCGACCCATTCATCGGCGGGCTGGCATCAATTGGTGTCTGGACAGCCACGGCGCAGTGATCGCCGCCGCCGCCTTCCTTGTAGAGAGCCTCAATGTAGTACGGCTGGCCGCCCACCAGGTGGATCGGGGCGCTCTTCTTGGCAGCCACGTCGCTGGAGCCGGCGGACATGGTCCATTCCTTGGTGTTACTCCACATGGTTTCCCGTGCGATACGCACCTTGTTGGCGGGTGAAAGATCGGTGCTGAGCCACAACTCGGCATTATCGTCGGCCGCCAGGTAGAACGTGTGCAGGCCGCTTTCGCGCGGGAAGAACACGCCGCGCATCCGGCCGCCGTAGTCTTCGTGGCTGTCGTCCGGATACGCCAGCCGGCTGTCCAGCGTGGTGATGAGCGCCACGTCGCGCGGGTTGTTCGGGAAATTCGCGTGGCCGGTGAGTTCGCTCACGGCGACACGGTTTTGACCAGGAAGGACGGGAAGGGTGTCGTATGCCTCGAAGAGCACGCCGTTGCACGGGCCGGTCGTCCAGGTGCGGTAGGTCGTCATGCTGTCCATGGCGATGGCGAGATTGGCCAGGTCGGCCACATTGTTCACGGTGATCGTGTAGAGGGTGTCGGCCGCCTGCACATCGGTCGTCAGCGTGACACTCCGCCGATCGGCGCTGAGGACCGCGGCATTCACGGCGAGGCCGCCGCTGATCGTGTAATTGAACGTGTCGATGGCGGTGCCCATTTCCAATTCCTCGCTGAAAAGGATGGTCGCGTGCATGAAGTCGCCGCTGCCCGCCGACGAGAGGATGGTGGGCGGGTTGGTGTCGGAGAGCACGTGCAACAAGGCGGCCCGGCTTTCCACCATGCCCAGCGCGTTGTTCACCTGGACCTTGAACAAGGAGTTGTCGTCATCCGGAACCAGCGGCGGGGTGGTGTAGCTGGCCGCATTGGCGCCGGCAATGGGGACAAAGGCGGCGTCGGTCGTCAGCTTGCGCAGCCATTGGTAATTCAGTGGCTCGGAACCGATCACCGTGACATTGAAGGTGGCATTCAAGCCCTGGCGCAAGGTCAGGTCAGCCGGTTGCTGCGTGATGAAAGGCGCAGTGGGCGGGAAAACGGTGATGAGGACGTCATCGATCCATTGGTTATCATTGGCGCCGCCGGTCCTGGCGCCGAACATGAAGCTGCCGCCGGCGATGCCGTGCCAGCCGCTCAACTGGGCTGTAATGATGTTGCCGTCGTAATTAAAGCGCGCCAGGCCGGAGGTCTCGACTTCCACCTCGACGTTCACGAACTGATTCTTGCGGATGCTATTCTGATTGACGAACTGATAGGCGACGATGGCGCCCTGCCAGTGGATTTCGATACCGGCTTCCGGTCCACCGTTATTCCCGCCATCACCCCACGGATCCAGCGTGCTGCCGTTCTCGAAGGTATCGACTGCAACCACCAGGCCCGTGCCGGCGCCCTCTTCGCCTGGGTTGCCGTAGCTCGGCGCGGCGGGTAGATCCGTCGCCCAACTGAAGCTGTATCCGTCGGCCGCGCTGCCACCGCCGATGAGGCTGCGCCAGTTCACTTTGAGGTGATCGACGTTATTGCCGGAGGCCTGGTCGGGAATGAGCCAGACGCCGTAGGAATCATTGATCGGATCGGTCAGGTGCAGGACACAATTCGTGCCGGTGCCATCGTCCCCGATGTAGCCGCGCTGGTTACTCGGGGAACCCGGGACCGCGTCCGCGGTGGTGGATGTCCCGCTGAACAGCGTCGTGCCGGGCGGCTTCTGGCAATTCCTGAACGTGAACGCGACGTCCGTGAAAGCCGCGGCATATTGAGCCGCGATTTGCGCCACGGTGAGGGCCTTGTCGAACACCGCGACTTCATCAA
>DASTLJ010000028.1:0-2380 GCA_035715125.1 Verrucomicrobiia bacterium | reverse complement strand
GGTTGCCCTCGGGGCGTTGGGGCCTGGAGAATGTGGCGAACCTCGACAAGGTGCCGGCCTCGGGCGCCGTGTTGGTTGTTGGTTTGGCGAAGGTGAAGGATGCAACCGGCGGGCCCGCGCGACTGATTGCGCTCGTCTAATCATTCTGACACGCAGCGAATTGTAAGGGTCTGGCGCGAGGGCGGCGTTTCAAGTTGTTTTGAAACGCCACCCTGATTTCTTGTCCAGGCCGTCGCCACCGTCCAGGGCTTCCCCAGGCTGACGCAGATTTGCGTAACCTCGATCTGGCCCTGATCACCCCGATGCTCAGTCGCTGCTCCGTTCTGGAAAGCCCTCAAAAACCTTTCCGCAGAGAGATCAGGCGAGGTCGAAGCGATCGAGGTTCATCACCTTGGTCCAGGCCGCCACGAAGTCTTTCACGAACTTCCCCTTCGAGTCCGCGCACGCATAGACTTCCGCGAAGGCGCGGAGCTGCGAGTGCGAACCGAAGATCAGGTCGACACGCGTGCCGGTCCACTTGACCGCATTCGTCTTCCGGTCGCGGCCCTCGTACACGCCATCGGAGCCAGCGGGCTGCCATTGCGTGCTCATGTCGAGCAGGTTGACGAAGAAGTCGTTCGTCAGCAGCCCGGGCCGCTTGGTGAAGACGCCATGTTTGGACTGCCCGGCATTTGCGCCGAGCACGCGCAGGCCGCCGACGAGAACCGTCATCTCGAGCGCCGTCAGTGTCAGCAATTGCGCCCGATCCACGAATGCCTCCTCAGGCAACATGAGTTGCTTGCCACGGAGATAGTTGCGGAAACCATCGGCGACCGGTTCAAGCGGGGCGAAGGAGTCGACGTCGGTCTGCTCCTGCGACGCATCCATGCGCCCCGGCGTGAAGGGGACCTTCACGTCGTGCCCGGCGTCCTTTGCGCCTTTCTCGATTGCCGCGCAGCCACCGAGAACGATCAGGTCGGCAAGTGAAACCTTCTTGCCGCCGGACTGGGAGGCGTTGAACTCCTTATGGATCGCTTCGAGTTTCTGAAGAACGTTTGCCAGCTCCGCCGGCTGGTTGACCTCCCAGTCCTTCTGCGGCGCGAGGCGAATTCGTGCGCCGTTCGCGCCGCCGCGCTTGTCGGAGCCGCGGAACGTCGATGCCGATGCCCAAGCGGTCGAGACCAGCTGCGACACCGAGAGGCCAGACCCGAGGATCTTGGCCTTCAGAGCGGCAATGTCCTGCTCCCCTACCAGCGGATGGTTCACCACGGGGATCGGGTCCTGCCAGATCAGAATCTCCTTCGGCACGAGCGGGCCGAGATAGCGCTGGATTGGTCCCATGTCGCGGTGCGTGAGCTTGAACCACGCCCGGGCAAACGCGTCGGCGAGCTGATCCGGATGCTCATAGAAGCGCCGCGAGATCTTCTCGTAGGCCGGGTCGAGCCGCAGCGACAGGTCCGTGGTTAGCATGGTCGGCACGTGCCGCTTCGACGGCTCGTGGGCGTCCGGAATGGTGGCGGCGCCACCTTTCGCCTTCCATTGATAGGCGCCGGCCGGGCTCTTCGTCAGCTCCCATTCGTTGTTGAAGAGGTTGTCGAAGAAGTGGTTGCTCCACTTCGTCGGCGTCTGCGACCAGGTGACTTCCGGGCCGCCAGTGATGGTGTCGGCCCCGAAGCCTGTGCCATGCTTGCTCTTCCAGCCGAGGCCCTGATCCTCGATGAATGCGCCTTCCGGCGCCGGGCCCATCAATGACGGATCGCCGGCACCGTGGGTTTTGCCGAAGGTGTGGCCGCCGGCAATCAGCGCGACGGTCTCCTCGTCGTTCATCGCCATGCGGTGGAAGGTTTCGCGGATGTCCCTGGCCGCCGCGATCGGATCCGGCTTGCCGTTCGGCCCTTCCGGGTTCACGTAGATCAGGCCCATCTGCACCGCGCCGAGCGGATTCTGAAGCTGGCGTTCGCCGCTGTAGCGTTCGTCGCCCAGCCATGTCCCCTCGGGACCCCAGTAGAGCTCTTCCGGCTCCCAGACATCGGCGCGGCCGCCGGCGAAACCGAACGTCTTGAAGCCCATCGACTCGAGGGCGACGTTGCCGCTGAGGATCATCAGGTCGGCCCAGGAGATTTTGCGGCCGTACTTCTGCTTGATCGGCCACAGCAGCCGGCGAGCCTTGTCGAGGTTCGCGTTGTCGGGCCAGCTGTTGAGGGGCGCGAAGCGCTGCTGGCCCGCGCCGGCGCCGCCGCGGCCGTCGGCGATGCGGTACGTGCCCGCGCTGTGCCACGCCATGCGAATCAACAACGGTCCGTAGTGGCCAAAGTCGGCCGGCCACCAATCCTGCGAGTTGGTCATCAAGGCATGGAGGTCCTTGATCGTCCCGCAGGCTTCGTCGCGCGTCCACGACGGG
>DASTLJ010000027.1:0-3864 GCA_035715125.1 Verrucomicrobiia bacterium | reverse complement strand
TGCCAAACGCGATGTCAAACCGATCCTTGAGTTTGACCAGGCCGCCCATGGCGAACGGGCTGGAGCAATCCATCCGAATCTTCCCGTCGTGGTCGACCGTCATAAACGCGAACGTCGGGTCGAGTCGGGGATTGACGACGGTGAGGTCCAGGCCGAACCGTTTTTGGATCGGTTCCCAATAGCCGAGACCGGCGCCGCCGAGCGGATCGACGCCAATCCTGACGCCGGCGGCCCGGACGGCTTCCAGGTCGAGCACGGCGGCGAGATCGTCGACATATTCCGGGACGAAATCCAGCGCGTGGATCGTGGCGGCTGGGCGAGCGGCGCTCCAAGGCGTGCGTTTGACTTCCTTGTTGCCCGCGCGGATCAGGGCGTTGGCGCGCTCCTGAATCCAGGCGGTCGCGTCCGTGTCGGCGGGTCCGCCATTCGGAGCGTTGTACTTGATGCCCCCGTCGGCGGGCGGGTTGTGAGATGGGGTGACGATGATGCCGTCGGCCAGGCCGGCCGCCCGGCGGCGGTTATGCACGAGAATGGCTCGAGAAACGACCGGCGTGGGCGTGACGCCGTCGTCGCGCTGGATGAAAGTCTCGACTTCATTGGCCGCCAGCACTTCGAGCGCGGTGCGTTGGGCCGGGGCTGAGGCGGCGTGGGTATCCTTGCCCAGAAAGAGCGGGCCGTTGATTTGCGCGCGCCGCCGGTAGTCACAAATGGCCTGAGTAATGGCCAGAAGGTGGCCCTCGGTGAAGGTGCCGTCGCCCGGGGTGCCGCGATGTCCGCTCGTGCCGAAGCTGACCCCTTGATCGGGGTCATCCGGGTCAGGCTGTCGCTCGTAGTAGTTGCGTTCGAGTCGAGGGACGTCAATCAGTAACTCCGTTGGAGCGGGGTTGCCAGCGAGTGGGTGCGTGGCCATAGATTCGGTGCAGTCGCTTTTCCGCGCGGTTATAACTGCTGGGCCAGGGAATGTCACTCCGGTAAGAGCCGCGGAGCGGCGAAAGAATTGGATGCCTTGTACCTGCCGCCCCTGCCGGGGCCGCTCATCCATCGCGCCAACTCGCAATCCGTGGCTCAAAGCTTGCGCCCTTGAGCTGTAGCACCGCGCAAAAGACGCGCCCACGCCCGGGAATCGCAAATCGCAAATCGCGAATCGCAAATCACCCAAGCCTCGACGGCGCTCAGGCGCCGACCGCCACGGGCCTTTCCTGAAACTCATTCACTCCCGGGATGTCCTTGGGCAATGTCACGCAAAATTCCGAGCCGGCGCCGACCTCGCTGTTGACCGTGACTTTGCCTTGATGCGCTTCGACGACCGCCTTGACGAGGCTCAGGCCCAAGCCCAGGCCACGCTGCGATCGGCTTTTGTCGCCCCGGTAGAGCCGGACCCAAATTTTGTCCTGTTCCTCGACGGGGATGCCGATGCCGGTATCGCGGAACTGGACCACGACCTGGGTTGGCTCGTTGCGCGTGGTAATGGTTACCCGCCCGCCCTCCGGCGTGTACTTGAGGGCGTTGTCCAACAGGTTGGCAAAGACCTGCCGGAGCCGGTTCGAGTCGACGCAGACCTCACAGGGTTCGAGGAAATCACCGCGCACTCCGACCTTGCGTTCCTCCGCGACGTATTCGTAGAGCTCGATGACGTCGCGGAGCAACTGGCAAAGATCGATGTTTTCGCGTTGCAATTTCATCATGCCGGCTTCGGCTTCGGTGATGTCCATCAGGGTGCTGAGCATGCTCAGGACGCGTTCGGATTCCTCCACGCAATCGGCCAGCGCTTCGCGCACGACGGCCGGGTCGGCATTGTTTTGCAGGGCGATTTCGGCGGTGCCCCGCAAGCGCGTCAGGGGCGTGCGCAAATCATGGGCCACGTTGTCGAGAGACTCGCGCATGGCGCGGATGAGCGACTGGTTCTTGTCGAGCATCGTGTTGAAGAGCTGAACCATCTCGTCCAGTTCGTCGGCCGATTCCCGCGTCGGCACGCGGGCGTCGAGCCGGCCGGTCTGGATGATCGAGCGGGCGGTGGCGACAATCTGGCGGACGGGCCGCATGGCGCGATGGGCAAAGAAAGCGCCGGCGATGAAGCCGACCAGCACGACGGCGCTGCCCGCGGTCAGGATGGTCCGGCGAAAGGGCTTGAGCATGGTCTGGCGGCTGTTCGTGCTGCGCCCGACTTGCAGCAGCGAACCGTCCCGCAGGACGGTCGAGGCGATGGCGAAATCCCGTTCCTCATCCTTGGGAACGCGGACGACTCCAACTTGCCGGCGATATCCTTCCAGGCCTTGCTCGGCGTCTTTGAAAGTGATCCAATCATCCGGCACCTTGGCCAGGGTGACGTTGTTCCACACGTTGACGAGGCGCACGAAGAGGGAGCGCTCCGTCGCCGGGATGCCCTCGCGATACACCCAATGGCGCAACGCGCCGACGCCGCCAGCCTGGTAAACGGCGGAATATTCCTTCAACCGCGCCTCGAGGACTTCGCGGTCTTTGCCCTCGATGGCCGCGGCCAACAAATAATAGACGAGGGCGCACAGCACCATGCTGCTCGCGGTGAAGATCAGGGCATACCAGAAGTTCAGCCGGACGCTGAAATTGCGGCGCAGCCGCCTAAGCAGGTCGAAGGACATAACCTACTCCGCGAATGGTGTGCAGCCGCGTCTTCTCCGGATCCACCTTGGCGCGCAAGCGGTGCACGAGCACGTCCACCACGTTGGTTTGCGGATCGAAGCTGTAGTCCCAGACGTGCTCGAGGATCATCGTTTTGGTCACAGTGCGCCCGGCATTGCGCATGAGATACTCGAGCAACGCGAATTCACGCGGTTGCAATTCGATGGTTTCCGTCCCGCGGGTGACCTGGCGCGTCAGTAAATCGAGGGTGAGCGTGCCGACGGTCAGCTTGGTGGGTTCGGCGGCTTGCGAGGCGCGGCGAATCAGCGCCTGGATCCGCGCGAGCAATTCGGAGAAGGCGAACGGTTTCGTGAGGTAATCGTCGCCCCCGGCTTGCAAGCCGCGGACGCGGTCGTCCACCGAAACCTTGGCGCTGAGAATGAGGATGGGCACCCGCATGCCCTTGGTGCGAAGTCGCTGGACCAGGCTCAAGCCATCGAGTTTGGGCAGCATGAGATCCACCACCGCGGCATCGTAGGTGGTGGTTTCAGCCATGACGAGGGCGTCCTCGCCATCCAGGCAGTGGTCCACCGCGTAGCCGCTCTGTTTCAGGCCGTTGACCACGAAGGAGGCGATCTTCTTGTCATCCTCGACGACCAGGATTCGCATGTCGGCATTCATCATGAAACAGCAGTGGACCAATGTCCATGAGCCAGTGACCTGGAAAGGACCCGGGACGACTGCCGTTGAATTAAGGCCACCGAGGGAAAGCCCGGCTTAATTCAACGGCAGTGGTCCCGGGTCGGCCCCGCCCCATCGTTGCTCCAGCCATTTTTCATCGTCTGGCGCCGGCTCGGAGCCTGACCAGAAAGAAGCCCCCTCCCGCCGTGCAGCGAACCACGTGCGGGAGGGGGTGGAGGGATTGAGGGGGACTGCAGGGGAGAATCAGCCTTGGTTCGACTCGTCCACAACCAGGTAGCGTCTGCTGCCGTTGCTCCAAACATGCAGGAGCGTCGTCTTGTCTTTCGGGTTCGATGTCAGTCGCACGGCATCCTCGGCATTTTTGACCGGCTGCCGGTTGATCTCCAGGATCACATCGCCCGGCTTCAGGCCCGCTTCCCGGGCGACGGAGTTTTCGTCCACATCCGTGACCAGGGCGCCCTGGAGATGGCTCGGGATATTGAGTTGTCGACGCGCGTTGGCGTCGATGTCGCCCACCGCCACGCCCTTGAGGGCTTCCGTGTCGTTGGACTGGTTGCGGTCGGC
>DASTLJ010000026.1:0-8771 GCA_035715125.1 Verrucomicrobiia bacterium | reverse complement strand
ACTGTCGAGCGAACGGCGAATCTCCACCGGCTTCGGAACGCGGAGCGTAGTCGATTGCCGCTTCGCATCCTCGTTGAGCTCCTTGTCTAGGATGCCTTTGCAGACGTTGATGCAGCTGTCGCAAATGTAAACTCCCGGTCCCTGGATGAGCTTTTTGACCTCGGAGTGGGACTTTCCGCAGAAGCTGCAAAGAGTGAGATTGGTGGGGCGTGCCATAATTGGGTTAAGGGAACGGAGTGCGCGTCAGTGGGGTTCAGGGTGATACTGACGTCTTGTCGGGCAATCCGGGCACATCCTTTCGAGAAGCTACGACTTCATCCACAAGCCCGAACGCCTTGGCCTCTTCGGGACTCATGAAGTTGTCGCGGTCACAAGCCTTTTCCACAACGTCGACCGATTGGCCGGTGTGTTTGGCGAAAATCTTGTTCAGGCGCTTTTTGAGGCTCAACATGTATTTGACGCGGATCTCCACGTCGCTGGCCGCGCCCTCGGCGCCGCCGAGGACCTGGTGAATCATGATGTTCGAGTTGGGCAGCGCGAAACGCTTACCCTTGGTGCCGCCCGCCAGCAACACCGCGCCCATGCTGGCGGCCTGCCCGATGCAATAAGTATTCACGTCGCAGGTCAGGAACTGCATCGTGTCGTAGACGGCCAGCCCGGCCGACACCGTGCCACCCGGCGAGTTGATGTAAAGGTGCACGTCCTTTTTCGGATCGGTCATCTGCAGGAAGAGCAGTTGGGCGATGATCACGTTGGCGACCATGTCGTCGATCGGAGTGCCGAGAAACACGATGCGGTCGACCAGCAGCCGCGAGTAAATGTCGTAGCCGCGTTCGCCCCGGCCGGTCTGCTCAATTACGTGCGGAATCAAAAAGTTTTTCATAGTGCCGTCACTGGCTGTCTGTCCTGTTTACTTCGCAGTCGGGCTTCTTCGATTGATTGATTGCAAACTACTCCAAGGCAGGGGAAAGCGTCAAGCGTAGCGCGCCCGTACTTCGAGTACCGTAGAATCCCCTAGATTCACGCCAGCGAATGGGTCGTGCTTTGGCCGGGGCATTGCGATAAACCTGCCCCGTGAAACTGGCGTTGGAACATCTCGGACTGGCTGCACGCGATCCCATCTCACTCAGCGCGTGGTACGCGCGAGTCCTGGATGCCGAAGTCCTGTTCGATAACGGCGCGCAGCCGCCCGCCTTCATGCTGGCCTTGCCCGGCGGACCGCTGCTCGAGCTCTACCCCTCCGCCCACGAACGACGCGAAACCAACGACAATTCACTCTCCGGCTGGCGGCACCTGGCCTTGCGTGTCGACTCAATCGAAGCGGCCCAGGCCGAGCTTTCTCGCCGTGGCGTCCAGTTCACCGAATCTCCGAAGCCCGCCGGCTGGGGCGGGCGCGTCCTGTTCTTCGCCGACCCGGAGGGCAACTTGCTCCACCTGGTGGAACGGCCCGCCGACTCGCCGTTGCTCAAACGGCAGAGTCGTTTCGTTCGCCTCTCCCGGAGGGAGATTTGACAATAGCCCACGCTTTCAAGCGTGGGATAGCTGAAGAATGGCATCGAGTCCCGAAGGGACGGTCGAATTCCTGACACAATAACGAGAAGAGGAACAGCCGCATGACATTTGATGGATTCGGTCGTCCCTTCGGGACTGGTGGGATGTCGGACCTGAACCCGGCAGTGAACTGCCGGGCTATTCTCGACTCTCCCTCCGGGAGAAGGAAATCGGCGGGCCAATGTATCCTGATTCCAGCGCTGATTCGCGGCCGAACGAGGCGAAACGCCTGCCTTACCTTTATCCGACAGTCCGAACTCACAAGGAGAGTTCGAGGGCGCCACGCGCGACTCGCGCGACTCGCGCCGCTGTTTACGTTTTACGCTTTACGCTTTACGTTTTGCTCACCGCCCCATCCAGCCCGCCGGCCCGCCTCCGCCCCCCATGCGCGCCATCATCTTCTGGAACTTGCCTATCTTCTTCATCGCTTGCTGCATCTCATTGAAGCGGTTGAGCAGCGTGTTCAACTCGGCCACGCTCACCCCGCTGCCCGCGGCGATGCGCCGGCGGCGGCTCGCGTTGAGGATTGCCGGCAGCTGCCGCTCCTTGGGCGTCATCGCGCAGATCATCCCCTCCATCCGCCGAAATTCCCTTTCGCTCTTGCTCATGTCGGCGCCCTGCAAAGCCTGAGCGCCGCCGGGCAACATGCCGACGAGTTGTTCGAGCGGGCCGAGCTTTTTCATCTGGCGCAACTGCTGCAGAAAATCCTCGAGCGTGAACTGGCCCTTGCGCATCTTTTCTTCGAGCTTGCGGGCGTCCTCCTCGTCCACGGCTTCGACGGCCCGCTCGACCAGGCTCACCACGTCGCCCATGCCGAGGATGCGCGAGGCCATGCGCTCGGGATGGAAAGCCTCGAAATCTTCGAGCTTCTCACCCACGCCGGCGAACTTGATCGGCTTGTGCGTCACGGCCCGCAGGCTGAGCGCCGCGCCGCCGCGGGCGTCTCCGTCCAGCTTGGTGAGGACGCTTCCGGTGATCGAGAGCGCCTGGTCGAAGTGCGTCGCGACGTTCACCGCTTCCTGGCCGGTGGCGGCGTCCAGGACCAGCAGAATCTCGTCGGGCTTGACGAGGTCGCGCAGGCGCACCAATTCCTGAACGAGCGGCTCGTCGATCTGCAAACGGCCGGCGGTGTCGAAGATCACCGTGTTGTGGTGTTGGGCCGCGGCGAAGGTGAGCGCCTGCCGGGCGATGTTCAGCACATCGGTTTCACCCTTCTGGACGAAGACGGGCACACCGAGCTTTTCGCCCAGGGTGGCAAGCTGGTCCATCGCCGCGGGCCGGTAAACGTCCGCCGCGACGAGCAGCACCTGCCGGCCCTGCTTTTGGAGGAGGCGGGCCAGCTTGCCCGCGCTGGTGGTCTTGCCCGAGCCGTGCAGGCCGACCAACAGCAGGCAGGCCGGAGCACCGCGAAGATTCAGCGCGGCGTGCTCGCTGCCGAGCAGCACGACGAGTTCGTCGTGGATAACCTTGATGATCTGCTGGCCGGGCTGGACGCTCTGGACCACTTCGGCGCCGAGGGATTTGTCGCGGACGCGGTCGATGAACTCCTTGACGACCTTGAAATTGACGTCCGCGTCGAGCAACGCCAGCCGCACGTCGCGCAAGCTGTCGGCGACATTGCTTTCGGAAATCTTTCCCAGCCCGCGAAGGTTGCGGAAGACGTTCTGGAGCTTGCCGCTCAGGTTGTCGAACATGGAAGCAGGCTAGGGTGGAACGGCGCGGGAGGCAAGAGGCGGGGTGAGAAGGTTGGGAGTAATCAGTAATCAGTATTCAGTAATCAGGTTTGAGTATTCGGTCACGGATGGGAGCCGCGCTTTGGCACGGGAGCGGGCAGCGAACACGGAAGTTACTGAATACTGAACACTGATTACTGATTACTGATTACTGATTTCACTCACTCCTGCGCCCAGTAATCGATCACGAACACGTCCTCCAGCACCGGCCCGACGAGCTTGCCGAACGCCTTGTGCTCGGGATGATCGAGGTAGTCGTCGCGGTCCTTTTCGCTCTTGAAGCTCAGGGTGAAGCCGTGGGTAAAGCCCTTGTCGTGCTTCTCCGGGCTGACATTCGTCCCCCAATCGAAGCTCTGAATGGCGGGAATCTTTTTCGGCAGCGCACGGAACGCATCGACGACCTCCCGGACCTGTTCCTTGCTGGCCGACGCCTTGAATTTGAAGGCGACGACGTGCAGGAGCTTGTTGGACTTCCCGGGCTTCTCCGCGGCCACGGCGCTGAGTGCGACCGAGGAAAGGAAGCTGATGAGGATGAGGAATATTTTCATGAATCGGTTCGGTTGATGTTCGCGGCCGGAGAATGAGCCTTCGGCCCGCGTTCGCCAAGCCGGATTCGAAGTCCAAATCAACAAAGGGTTTCGGACAGCAGGGTTCGGCTACCAATAATGAGCGCAGGGCCGCCTCGCCTCGCCCTGGAGTTTGGACATTTATCATCCCTCGATTGCGCAGTCAGAGCAGAGGATTCGTCTGCCGTCTCCCGAAGGGAGATTCGTGATTCAAAAATATCAAGTCAGCATCAGTGCGGATGGCCGCCCGCTTGGCAAGAACACGCTCTTCTGCTACAAAACCCGCTCATTGTTAAGTCTATGGCCACCTACGTTTACGAAACTGTCCCGAATGACCCGAAAGCAAAGCCACGCCGCTTCGAGGTCGAGCAGAAGATGAGTGATCCGCCGCTCAAGACCGACCCGAAAACCGGCTTGCCCGTGCGCCGCGTCATCGTTGGCGGCAGCGGGCTCGTCACGCACGGGGCGAGCATTCTGTCGATGAAAGTGCCGAGGTCGAGGCGTTGAAAGGCGGGCGGGGAAGGGGGGAATGGAGTGATGGGGTCTTGGAGTGCTGGAGTAGTGGGGAGTTGGAGTATTGGGCTGAACCGTTTGGCATTACTCCATCACTCCATCACTCCATCACTCCGCCGTCCAGAGCACCTTGTAGCACCACGCCCCAAGCACGCCCCCGATCAACGGCCCAACGACTGGCACCCAGGCGTAGCCCCAATCCGACCCGCCCTTGCCCGCAATGGGCAAGAGCCAGTGCGCCAGCCGGGGACCCAGGTCGCGCGCCGGATTGATCGCGTAACCGGTCGGCCCTCCCAGTGAAACGCCGATGCCGAACACCAGCAAGCCGACCAGCAGCGGGCCGAGTCCCGTGTCGAACCCGTGGGCGGGCTGGAGATTTTTCGGTGTCAGAATCGCCAGCACGCCCAGCACGAG
Organism: Verrucomicrobiia bacterium; assembly: GCA_035715125.1. Taxonomy (GTDB): domain Bacteria; phylum Verrucomicrobiota; class Verrucomicrobiia; order Limisphaerales; family JADJPG01; genus DASTLJ01. The sequence goes on along the minus strand of DASTLJ010000026.1, from coordinate 3,994 downwards.
CACGAATGTCCCAATGATTTCGGTCAACAGATTGGCCACCGGCCGCCGGATGGCCGGCGCCGTGCAGAAGACGCCCAATTTCGCCCCCGTATCGGCCGTCTCGCGCCAATGCGGCAGGTAGGCCAGCCAGACCAGCGCCGCGCCGAGGTACGCGCCTGCCAATTGCGCGGCGACATAGAGCGGCACGTCGGCCCAGGCGGTTTTGCCGATGGTTGCCAGCCCCAGCGTCACGGCGGGATTCAGGTGTGCGCCGCTGAACGTGTTGACCGCGTACACGGCCAGCGCGACGGCCAGTCCCCAGCCCGTGGCGATGACGATCCAGCCGGAGTTTTGTCCCTTGGATTTGCTGAGCAGCACGTTGGCCACGACGCCGTCGCCCAGCAAGATGAGCAGAGCGGTCCCGAAAAGTTCCGCGGTGAATTTGGTCATGGGGAATTTACGATTTACGATTTACGATTTACGCGCAAGGCAACAGCGCTCCGATGTGCTTTCCGCTCGTAAATCGTAAATCGCAAATCGCAAATCATTGGGCCGTCCACCCGCCATCAATCAAAATGTCCGTGCCGGTGATGAAGCCGGCCTCCTCCGAGCACAGGTAGAGGGCAAGCTGCCCGACCTCCTTGACGTCGCCCCAGCGGCCGAGCGGGATCTTCGAGATGAATTGCGCGTTGGCCTCCGGGTTTTGCAGGATGGGTGTGTTCATCTCTGTCGCAAACGGGCCGGGGCTGATGCCATTGACCGTGATTTTCTCGCCGGCCAGCTCCAGCGCCAGCGCCCGCGTGAAGCCGAGCAGCCCCGCCTTGCTCGCGCAATAGGCCGAGCGATGCGGCAACGCCGTGTGGCTCATGATGCTCGTCAGATTCAGGATGCGCCCGTAGCCCTGGCCCTTCATACGCGGCACGAACGCCCGGCACATCAGGAAGGCTCCGGTGAGACTCGTGTCGATCACGGTGCGCCATTCCTCCAGCGTGAAGTCCGTGATCGGCTTGCGGATGTTGACGCCCGCGTTGTTCACGAGGATTTGCGCCCTTCCAAAGCGCGCTGCGACCTCGCTCTCCAACCGTTTCACGTCGGCCTCAACGGTCACATCGGCGACGAACGCCTCCGCCTCCGTGCCGAGCTTGCGGACCTCCGCTGCCACAGCCTGGAGCTGTTCCTTGTTCCGCGACGCCAGCGCCAGGCGCGCCCCGGCACCGGCCAGCGCCAGCGCGATGGACTTGCCCAAGCCCTTGCTCGCGCCCGTGATGAGGGCCGTCTTTCCAACGAGTTTATGGTCACTCATAGCTTCTCCCGGCGGTGGCGGACGCGAGTCGTCTCACTTCGCATTTACGATTTACGATTTACGATTTACGCGCTGTTTGGAGGCAGGCTCATTCTGAGTAGTCGGCCAAGCAAATCCCAACTCGTAAATCGTAAATCGTAAATCCTCACGGGAGCGGCTTGAGCTTGATGTTCCTGAACCAGCTCGGGCTTCCGTGGTCCTGCAGGCCGATGTAACCGCGGCGCGGATGGTCCCGCAACGCCACGCCGAACTTGTGCGCGCTGCCGTCGGGCCGCTTGCCCGGCTCGGTGAACAGGTCGAGGTCCGCGCGCGTCACGGGATCGCCGTTGAGCACGACGTCGACGCGGTTGCTCAGGCAGGCGATTTCCAGGTGGTTCCACTGGCCGGCCGGCCGCATTGCGTTGCGCTGCGGTTTGACCAGGTCGTACAACGCTCCGGTGTCGTGGTAGCCGGCGCCCTTGGTGTCGTCGATGGCGATCTCCAGTCCGTTGAAGCCCACGTCGCGGCCCGGCGGCGGGGTCAGCGAGTGCGTGCGCACGAACACTCCGCTGTTGCAGCCATTGGTGATCTTGAAGTCGAGGACGAGCAGGAAGTCGGACCATTGCTGGGTGTGAACGAGCATATAGTGGCCGGCCTTGTGCGGATTGAGCGCGCCATCGGCGACCGGCGTGCGCGGCGCGGTGCGGTCGCTGTTCATCCAGCCGTTGGTCGTGCGGCCATCGAAGAGCAACACCCAGCCCTGCCGGCGCTCGGCGTCCGTCAATTCGTTCTGCGCGCCGCGCGCCGCGGCCGTCAGCGCGAGCGCCGCGAAGACGCAAAGGCCAAGTGCGCGCAGGGATGGGTTCATCGAGTGGCGGCAATCATTTCCCTGCCGCAACCCGCCGCACAAGGGCAAATGCGCGCGCCGGGCAAGTTGGGGCACATCCGAACACTGCTATGACAGGTAGGGCCATCGCGCTGCGATGGCCACACCCGCGCAGAGCGGGCGGAACGAGAGGGCACGACGGCGACGAATCGTCCGAATGCACAACTTCGCCCGATTGCGCCGCTGTGACGCGGCGCGGACGGCGCAGCGCGCCGTCCCTACCGTCCAAGGCATAGCAGTGTCCGGATGCGCCCGGTACGTTGCAATAACGTGCTTAAGAACACTCCCTGTTATGCCGATTTCTTTGGCGCATGAGCAAAGGCAAAGCTATTCTCGGCGGGCTCGGGGCGTTGGCCGTGGGCGGATTCCTCATTTACTCGGGCGTAAAGGAGTATCGGAACAGCAAGCGCCTCGTCAACGAAGGCAAATCGGTGGTCGCAAACGTCACTGACAAGGACATGACCACCGGCCGCAAGGGCCGCAGGTCCTACTACCTTTCCGTGGAGTTCAAGCCCGAAGCCGGCCAAGCCGTCCAGCAACGCGTCCAGGTTTCTTCGGGCGAATATGATTCCGCCAACGTCGGCGGCACCGTGCCGGTCCAATACCTGGCCGACAATCCCTCCATCTGCCAGGTCGGCAACAAGGCCCAGGTCAAGTGGACCACTTTCGCAATTGGGGCGTTCCTGGCCGTCGTTGGCGGATTTGGCGTGGTCCGGCAGGCATCCCACGGTGCGGAAAATTCGACGGGGGAGCCCGCCGAAACCGCAGACGCCAGCAGCTCCGACGAGTCCAGCGACCAGGAAGAAGCCGCCTAACCGCGGATATTCCACACCCGACGTAGCCGCCGACGTGAGGAGAAACGACGGCTTGTGGCCGGGCATCTTCACCTTGACCCGGTAGGGCGAGGCTCCTGCCGAGCCGAAACTTCCGGTTTGATCACGGCTCGGCAGGAGCCCTACCGGCGTCCTGGATAGGCGGATGGACCAAACGGGGACCGAGTCCGCCTCCTCACTTCGGCGGCTGCAGGCTGTGGGTGTTTCAGATACCGTGCAGCCGCGTGCGGCCTGACCCCTTTCCATGAATCGGAGCTCGGCACTCCATCCCGGTTCAGAGGCGTCGTGAGCGCAAAAACTCGCGGAGTGCTCTCCCGGCTGGCCAGACTAATCCGCGCTGTATTTGTAGGCGTAGCCTGGGATTGGGTCGCGGGTGTACGCCGCGTTGCACCCATCGAAATAAATCGGGAGAAACGCCACGTGGCCGTCCACGAAGCCGACGACGTTCTCGGCATCGTTGTAAAACGGCGTGTTAGCCCGCCCGGTGCGGCTGCGGTGCCACGACAGCGGCGCGTGCGCGGTCCACTCCATCGTGAGCAACGTGGCCGCGGGGTTTTTGATCGACGCCACTTCGCGGCCGGCCACGTTGGGCAGGCCCGGCAGGTCGACGCCGTTGAGGACGTAACTGGTGTAAACATGCTTCTTGCTGAGCCGAAAAGGCTGGGACCGCTCGGCGCCATCGCCATAGCCGCGATCGTCCGGACAGCCGAACACCTTGTCCTGGGGCGACGACGGCCCGCTCAGGCCGAGATAGCCCTTGACTTGCTCTTTGTAAAACCACCAGGCGCCGGGGGCGGGGCTGTTTTGGAGCGAGGGCAGCCGTCCTTGCTCGTCTTTGGCGTAGAGGAGCACGGCACCGTTGACCTGCTGAAGGTTCCCGATGCACTGGGCCAGCCGCGATTTCGACCGGTTACGAGCCAGCACTGGCACGACGATGGCCGCGAGTACGGACAGCACGGCCACGACGACCAGCAGATCGGGAAGGGTGAACCCGCCTGCCCGGGCCGGCGCCGG
>DASTLJ010000025.1:0-6570 GCA_035715125.1 Verrucomicrobiia bacterium | reverse complement strand
CGCGACCTGGCAATAATCGCCGCCGGTGCCTTCCTTGAGGATGGCTTCGATGTAGTACTGTTGGCCGGCGGTCAAGGCCTGGGGCGCGGAAGCGTGACCGGAGAATGCGCCGCAACAACCCGTTTCTTCCTGAATCATGGTTTTGCCCGCCGCGTCAGAGCCGTTCGGATTCAAGAACAGCCGTGAGGAATCGTCGCTGCGCAGGTAGAAGATCCAGTTCCCCGAAGTGGGCGGAATGAAGTAGCCGAACATCAACGCCCCGTAGCCCTCATGGCTGTCGTTCGGATAAACCGTCCGCGTATCGAAGGCCGACATGTAAAGCACTTCGTTGGGCCGGCTTGGAAAATTCGGGTCGGCCAACAGCGTACTGTCGATGTTGTTGTCGGAAGTGCTCTCGGGGCGATAGGCCTGGAACACGAGGAATCCGCAACTGATCACCGGCGTGCGGAAGTTGAGTGTGCAGGGGTTCGGGTTGATGACGATGCCGGCCAAATCGGTGACACTCAGAATCGTCACGGAGTAGCTGGAACCCAGGCTCAACGTCCCAGCCAGGGACAGGGTGACGCTCTTGCCGTCCGCGTTGAGGACGGCGCTATTAACGCTGATCCCGCCGGACACGCTGTAGTTAAACGTATCCTGCGCCGTGCCCATCTCCACAAACTCGCTGAACAGGATGACGATGTTCGACAGGGTCAGCGATGGCGTCGCCGAGACGCAGACCGGCGGATTGGTGTCCACCGAAACGGAAAGCAAGGCTGCGCGGCTCGCGACCTTCGTGCCAATGCTGCCGACGAGGCAGCGGAATGTGGCGCCGTTGTCCGACAGGACCACCGGGCCGAAGCCATAGTTGGGGCCGTTGGCGCTGGCGATGGGCTGGAAGCCGTTGCCGTCATTGCTGTCGCGCTCCCACTGGTAGCAGAGCGGCGCAAAGTCCGCCGGGGGCGTGGCGCCGACGGAGAACGAAACCAATGCGCCGGCATCGACCGATACGTCAGCGGGGTTCGCCGGGTTGAGGGTGACGGCGCCCAAGATGTTCGCGGGCGCGAACCGACCGAGCTGATTGCCCTGGATTTCTCCCGACCCATTGGCCGGCGGGCCGGCATCGCTCGGGGATTGGACTGCCACCGAGCAGTGATCGCCGCCCGTGCCTTCTTTATACAAAGCCTCGATGTAGTAGGCTTGGCCGGCCACCAGGTTGATCGCAGGGCTCTTTTTGTTGGCGACGGAACTGCCGCCGGCCGAAGCGGTCCATTCCTTGGTGTTGCTCCAACTGGTCTCGGTGGCAATGAGCACCCGGTTGGCGGGCTGCACATCGGTGCTCAACCACAACTCCGCATTGTCGTCCGCCGCCAGATAGAAGAAATGCGCGCCGCTTTCGCGCGGGAAAAACGCGCCGCGCATTCGCGCGCCATAGGCCTCGCGGGCGTCAGTGGGATACGCCAGTCGGCTGTCCAGGTTCGCAATGTAGGCCACGAAATCCGGACTGTTCGGGAAGCTCGGATGGCTGGTGAGAACCGAAACCGCATTGCCGCCGCCGGCGTTGTAAGCCTGGAATTGCACGCCGCCGCAGGACTCGATGACCGAGCGGATCACGACATCGGTGGGGGCAATTGGATTGCGGGCGAAGTCCGCCACGTTTTCGATGTGCACCATGTAGTCGGTGTCCGGCGTTTGTGGCCCATACTTGAGCGTGACGACCATGCCGTCGGCACTGAGGATGGCGGAGACCGGGTTGTTGCCGTTGATGGTGTAGTTGAACGTGTCTCCAGCGGTACCAGCGTCCAGGATTTCGTTGAACTGGAGCGAGAAGACATCCAGCAGCGGCCCGGCCAGGCCCCGAACGAGCACGGGCGGGACTGAGTCGTCATTCACATGGAGCGTCGCCGTGCGGCTGACCGCCGAACCGATCGAGTTCATCACTTCGACGTGGAAGGTTGCGCCGTTGTCGGCCGGGAATACCAGCGGATCGGTGATATAGGTTCGACTGTTGGCGCCTGGGATGGGATCCGGACCTCGGAACCATTGGATGTTCAGGACTGGCGAGCCGGTGATGTTGGCCGTCAACGTAGCGCGGCGCCCTTCGTCGAGGGTCTGGTCCACCGGCTGGGCGCTGGGAATCGCCGGGGGCGTCTCGAACGGCGAGATGTACTGCGGGCCGATCGGATCGCTGCCGTTGGGGGGCACCGGTCCGCCCGGGATTTGCCAGGCCACCGTCCAGTAGTCCCCGCCGCCGCCTTCCGCGTGGTGGACTTCGAAGTAATAGCGGCAGCCGGCCGTGAGATTGATGGGGCTGGAGATGTTCGCTTGCGGGTTGCCACGGCCAGTGTCGGAGTTGTCCGAGCGTATAACGCCAGTGTAAACGCGGAATTCAGCCCAATTCGGTTCCCTGGAAATCAGCACTTTGTTCGCCGGATTATCGTCCGTGCTCAGGTAGAGCTCCGAGGCGTCGTCCGATGCGATGTAGAACTTGTAAGGGCCGCTGACCGGAGGCGAAATGAGCGCCAGACCCTGGCTGATATAATTGTTTCCGTGATCGCCATTGCCCTCCGGGTTCTCCGTCTTTGCCGGGTGGTCGATGACATCCGGAGTGTCGGGAAAACCGGCGCCACTGTTGTTGAAGCGATGGTAGCGTATCGTGCCTTCGGCGTAGATGATGCCGGCGGTGGCAGGAACCGCCAGTGGGTTCTGACCTGGCGCGCGATCCCGGATGAGACCGGTGACCGTAATGGACTTGCAACCCGCCGCCTTGAGAGAGCCCACGGTGGTAAATCCGACGACCGTGACGTTGTCCGCGAGGAGTTGCAACGGGCCTGGAACCAGCGCAACTCCGCTGACGGAATAGTTCGCCAAGGTGGTGGCATCCGCCGTGTTGACCGGCTCGCTGAAGCGAACGCCAAAATGGTGATCGTCGAGACCCCAGGCCGTGCCGCCCGCCGCGCCCAACAGAGTCGGCGGAGTGACGTCGGCGTTGACCGTCAGCGTGGCCACCGCGCTCACCGCCGAGCCAAGCGCGTTATACGCCAAGCACCTGAAGTGGACGCCATTGTCGGCGGCCGAGGCCACCAAGCTGTAGGACTGGCCGGTTGCGCCGGGGATCTGATTCGTCGCGTCGCCCCGGATCCACCGGAAGTTCATCGGTCCCTGGCCGCGGGTTTCGACGGTGAACGTCGCGGTGAGTTGTTCCTCGACGGTAACGTTGGAGGGCTGCTTGTCGAAGGCCGGTGTTTGGCCCGGCAGATGCATCTGGGCCGGTCCCGCCACGAAACTGCGAGCCAATTCCTGGCCCGTCAGCACTTTGTTGTAAATGCGGAACTCGTCATATTCACCCTGCATGTTCTGGTCCCCGGTCCAATTCGAGCGGCCCAGCCAGACGTTGACGTCGTGGTACTTGCTGAAACGGTTTTGCACCGTATCGACGCCGAAGGAGCCGACCTCATTGCCGTTCTCGTAAACCCTGATCACGCCGCCGTTTTCGTCCCAGGTGATCGCCCAGTGGAAGTCAATCTGGAAGTTCGGCGTGTCAAAGCCAACGGCCTGCTCGGGTCCCTCCGGCGGATCGATGTTGCGAATATCCACATCGCGCCGTGCGGTGTTGACGTTGTTTTGGGCGTCGTAGAACAGGTAATCCATGCCTTGCCCCGTATTGGCGCCCACGCCGCCTGGTCCGAGAAGCTCGCCACCCACCAGGCCGCCCGGTTGATCATCAGCGATGGTGCTGATGTCTGAGGAACCCCAGTCGAGAATGCGCGACCACTGCCGGTTTCCGGTCACCTTGGTCCAACCCTCCAGCGTAATCTGTCCGCTGCCGCCGGAGTCCGAACTGTTCACTGAAAGCAGGCCGTTGGGCAGGTCAATGTAGGCGGCATCACTAGAAGCGCCGCCGGGAATGGTCACGCGCGTGCCGGTGAACAGCGCCCCGTTGCCCTGCACGGTGCCGTGCGCCGTGCCGATCGAGTCGGTAATCGACGATTCATCCGGGCCCGGCCCTGCCGGGTTGGCAAACCGGTAGCGGTGGATCGGAGCGACGTCTACGTACGACGCCACGCCGGTGAAATCCGCCTTCTCGAAGTTATAGTTGTTCGCCACGTTCGCAGCCGTGAGCGCCTCCTGATGGATGCGGATGCGGCCGATGGTCATGCTGGCGCGAAGGGCCGGCTCAACAGTACTTGCATCATCCAGGAGTTGCCCGCCAATGGTGATCGCTGGCAATGGGAAGGTGATCAGCGAAATCGCTTCCGAATTCTTCAGCACGCCGTCGATGTAAATTCTCTGCGTCGTCCCGTCGAAGGTGTAGACCAAGTGGTGCCACTCGCCCGCAGCCGGCACGCCCGGAGGCGAACCGCCCGTGGTGTTGCAGCAGGAGTCCCATCCGATGTCTGGAGAGCCCCAGTGGCCGACGGCGCCCCAACGAGCGTCGTAGCCATAGTTGAACGACATGTTCGAGCCATCGGGGGTGTTTGGACCGCGATGGCCCCACGCCACTATGGTTTCCTCGCCGGGAATGGACGGGTTCAGCACCCACGCCTCAATCGAGGCGGTCGGGTTCACGCCTGTCAGCCCGGGATCGGCCGACTTCAACACTCCGCCCACCATGTCCTTGTGCTGAAGGAATCCGTTTCCATCGAGGAGAATGCCCTTGGTGGTGCCCGGGCCATAGACCTCGGCAATGGACGCACCGGAGCCGCCGGCCTCGAACACACCGCCCATGGTGCCGGCGTTGGCGATGGAGGCAAGCGGGCCACTGGGCAGCGACGTGGCATTGACGTCGACCAGCAAGGCGCCAGCAGTCTGAATGGCGGCCTGCGCGGAGCCAATCAAACCCGCGGCGGCGAGCGCAGCCGTAATGGCGGGCACTACGGTACGACTTGAAACAGAGAGTGTTTTGGATTTCATTTGGACCTTTTGCCTTTGCTTCGGAAACGGTTTTCTTCGGTTGTTCTGATTGTCCACACCGCCGCAATGGGAGAACAACAACCAGGGGCAACCCGCGCCCGGCCCAATACTTTGTTGTGGATCGCCTTTAAGATAACCAGAGTCGGCCAGTCGATGCAACAAAAAAATGGCCAACGGGCGACAATTCCTTTTCCAATTAGTCGCGCGGCTCTTCGACCGAGTGCAGCCGATCCACGGGGAGTGCCCCGAGGTCCTGCTGGCGGCCGCGAGGCCAGAGAATCTCGATCCCGTCCACCTTGGCCGCCGTGCCGAGGCCGAAGGTCACCGGCAATTCCGACTGGGAGAGGTAACTGCGCGTCGGCATCACCTGGCGCGATTGAGTCACGCCGCCCGCCCGAACCTTGATCCAGGCGCCAATGGCATCGCGGTTCGACTTCGTGCCTGTGAGCTTGAGCCGCAGCCAATGGCGGCCAGGTTGCTGGTCGTTTCTTAGCAACAGGGGCGGGCCGGCCGCCTGGGTCAGCAGGACGTCGAGGTCCCCGTCGCCATCGAGGTCTGCAAAAGCTGACCCGCGGCCGACGAGTGGCTTGAACAGCTCGGCCCCCGCCTTGGCACTGGAAACAACCGAAAAGCTGGCGCCGTTGCGGGCGCCGTTATTCCAGAAGAGCTGGGCGGGTTGCGCGTAGCTCTGGCTTTGCTGGAGCTTCACGATGTCCTCATCCAGGTGCCCGTTGCACGAGAGCAGGTCGAGCCGCCCGTCGAGGTCGTAATCGAAAAAGAAGACGCCGAACTTCAGTAAGAGCCGGCTGGCCGGACCGACGCCCTCGGGAATCGCCTCGTCGGTGAACAGGCACGGGTCCTTCTGCGACACGTAGAGCGCGGTCATCTCGTTGGCGAAGTTGCCGATGGCGATGCCCAGCGCGTCGTCGTTGCGATAGCGTGCCGCGTCGATGCCCATCGCGCCGCGCGTCTGCCCGTTGGCGTCGAACGCCACGCCGGACAACATGCCGATCTCCTTGAACGTGCCGTTCCCCGCGTTGGTAAAAACGAAGTTCTGCACGGTGTCGTTGGCCACCACGAGGTCCATCCAGCCGTCGCCGTTCAAATCCACCGGCGCGACCGCGAGCGATTTTGCCACGGGCACGCCGGTGTTCGGGTTCTTCACCTGCATGCCGCTGTGCGCCGACACATCGGAGAACTTTCCATTGCCGTCGTTGTGGTAGAGCTGCGGAAAAGTCCCGGCGAAACTCGTCGGCTGGCCGTAGGCGCGCTGCCGCCCGTCGATCTTGAAGCCGACTTTGAGGTCGATCTCCTTGGACCATTGCACGTAGTTCCCGACGAACAGGTCGAGCCGGCCGTCGTTGTCGAAATCGAACCACGCCGCGCAGGTGCTCCAGCCGTCGGGCCCGCCACCCACACCGGCCTCCTTCGTCACGTCCGCGAACTTCCCGACGCCGAGGTTGCGAAACAACCGGTTTCCTCCAACCGCGGTGATGAAGACGTCCACTTGCCCGTCGTTGTCGAAGTCGCCGAAGGCCACGCCCATCCCATAAAGACTCACGTCCAGCCCGCAACCCGCGGTCACGTCGCTGAAGCGGCCTTTGCCGTCGTTGCGATAGAGCGCCAGCGTTGTCGGCCTGCCATTGGCCTCCTCGCGCCACGGCCATGCCGCCCCGT
>DASTLJ010000024.1:0-9386 GCA_035715125.1 Verrucomicrobiia bacterium | reverse complement strand
GCCTTCGACCGGCTCATGGCGAAGTGGACGGAAACGCTCAAGAGCATCGGCTGCGGCTGCCACATTCTACCGAACGGGCCGAACTCATTGCACGAGTTCGGCCAGCCGTCGCCAGCCGCAGGCGGCGGTTACTCACCTCGTTGATTTCGCCTTCAGCGGCTTGGCCGAAGCGATGTGGCGCGGGTCAATGATATTTGGCAGCCGGTCAGTCCCGAACACTACCACGGCAAGGTCGCTGAACGCGATGAATTCGGGGTGAGGCACTTTGAAGAAACGTCCATCAGATAAGAACAGCTTGAAGGGACGAAACCCGTTGGTCGTCAACTTGCGCAGTTCTTCAACGTTCATAACGGATAAAGTTTCCGTCCGGCAGGCCCGTGGGTCAAGCCGCTTCCTGTAAGCCGCCTGCGCCCGCATACCGAGCATCACCCCAGTCGCGCCTCTTCCAGGTCCAGTTCCCGCTCCAGCTTGTGGAGGAGTTCCTTGCTTAACCGGTGCCGGCGATGGAGCGCGATGAGGTGCTCGCGCTCGGCGGCCAGGGCTTCGCGACGGAGGCGGCGCCGTTCGACGGATCGCTGGCGATGCGGACTCCAGCCGAGCGCCTCCGCCAGGTCATCACTGAGATAATGGAGGCGTTCCTGGTAAGCTTCGGTGACCGCGCTGAGTGCTTCTTCGGTCAATCGCTCGGTGGCGGCGAGCTGCTGGATGCGGGTCAGCGCGGCTTCGGCCGCCGTCCGGCGGGCTTCGCGTTCGACGTGTTCCTCACCGGGAGGCGCGCTCACGCGTAAGCGCCGGATCAACCACGGCAGGGTGAGTCCCTGCCCGACGAGGGTCGCGAGAATCACCGCGAAGGTGAAGAACAGGATTAAGTCGCGCTCGGGAAACTCAGAGCCGTTCGGCAGAAGTCGCGGCACCGCGAGCGCCGCCGCGAGCGAGACGACGCCGCGCATCCCGCACCAGCCGAACACAGCAATGTTCCGCCACGGTGGAATCGGGTCGCGGGCGCGAATCCGTTGGCTCATCCAGCGCGGCAGATAGGCGCCAGGAAAAACCCAAATGATGCGTGTGACGATCACCACGCCGCAAATAATCGCCGCGTCCCGGAGGAGTTCGCCCCGCGAATGGTGGTGCAAGCCACGCACGACTTCCGGCAGTTGCAGGCCGATGAGCATGAACACGACACCGTTCAGCAGGAAGACGAGCATGTTCCAGAACGCCGCCCCCGTCAGCCGCGTCGAGGCCGAAAGCAGGTCGGGGCTGCGCGCGCCGAGGTAGATGCCCGCCGCCACCGTGGCCAGCACGCCGGAAACATGCAGGCGTTCCGCTCCGAGATAAGCCACGTACGGGGCGATGAGGGAGAGCACGATGTCAATCAGGTCTTCGCGAATCCAGCGGAGCAGCCGCGCAAAAATCCAGGCCACAACCAGCCCGACGGCCACGCCGCCCACGGCCACCAGGCAGAAGGAACCCGCTGCCTTCGCCAACGAGAAGCTTCCGGTCACGACAGCTGCCAGCGCGAAGGTATAAGCCACCAGCGCGGTTGCGTCGTTTACCAGACTTTCGCCTTCGAGGATTGTGACCATTTGCTTGGGCAGGCGCAGCCGTTGCGCGATGGCCGACGCAGCGACCGCATCCGGCGGTGATACAATCGCGCCGAGCACGAACGCCGCCGCCAGCGGCAGTTCCGGCACCAGCGTGTGTGCCACGAAGGCGACCGCCGTCGTGGTGAAGAGCACCAATCCAACGGCCAGCAGCGTGATGGGGCGGAGATTGTCGCAAAAATCCTTCCAGGAAGTGAACCAGGCCTGCGCGTAAAGCAGCGGTGGAAGCACAATCAAAAAGACGTAGTCGGGCCGCAGTTCCACGCGAGGCAGCGCCGGGATGAGACTGACTACCAGGCCGCCGAGCACGAGCACGATGGGTTCAGGCAACTGCAGTTTGCGCGCGAGCAGGCCGAAGCCCGCTAGCGAGATCAGGAGCAAGATGAGCAGTTCAACCGTTTGCATGAGCACGCACAGCGTAAGCGAATGGCTCCGACGCCGCACGCTTCGAGTAAGTCAGCGGCCCTGGCGGATTGCCGTCCGTCCCAGAGGAAGCGAAAGTGGTCGTCCTCCATCACCGGCGTCGCGGTCAACCCACAGAGAAGGAACGCTGCTGCCCACGCCAGCACTTGACGAAACGCAGGCTTCCCGTCGCCGCGCGCCAAGACGCGCCAGACTACGAGAAGCATCGACCATTCCCATGCCATCACACCGAGGAACAACGGCAACGGCCTTTCCATTCGGTGGGACGCGACCGCCAAGGCGACCCAGCCCGCCAGCGAGCCAGCGCCGGCCACGTGCACCCAAAACAAGCTCCTGATTCCCTTCATCGTAAAAAGAGCAGTTGAAACCACGGATGGACACAGATGGACACAGATAAGCAGGCGTTGTGACGGCAGGCGAATTCACCCATTGGTGGAACGGCACTCTACGCTAAAATCTGTGTGCATCTGTGTTCAACTGTGGTTTCCATTCTCTGCTTCAGCCGGAAGTGCCGGATTCAGGATCACGGATTGCGCGGGGCTTGTTGGCCGGCGGTCACGCCGACCTCGCTTCTGCGCCAGCGCAGCATCCACAACAACGCCAACATGCGCACGATGCCGTGACCCGCCCGCAGCGTCCCGGCCCAGCTCCCGGAAATCTTCGACTCCCCCGACTGGCGTGGAAGACAAGTCACCGGCAGCTCTACGATCTTCCAACCGGCCTCCATCGCCCGGACTTGCATCTCGACGTTCCAACCGAATCCGCGGTCGGCCAGGCCGAGCGTGACCAGACCCTCGCGCCGCGTCAGCCGCAGCGATCCCATGTCTCGGAAGCGCCGGCCCCAACCGAATCGGATGGCCTCGCACGTCACGCGGTTGCCGAACCGTTGTACCCATTTCAATTCAGCGCGCGACGCCGGCAAACTGACTCGATCTCCGATGATCAGGTCCGCCCCTCCTTCCACTGCCGCGAACCAGGCGGCTGCTTCAACGGCCGAAAGCCGATCACTGCCCGCCGGTTTGCTGAGGGATTACGACGCCTGCGATTCTCCCATTGTCCTCACGGCATGACGGGCGCAACATGCGGCCCTTATGAAGACAGCCAATCCGTCAGCTTCGACGGTGCCTTCGTGGCTCGCCCACTCCCGGGCCGCTACGGAAGTGACGGATACCCTCAGTGGAGTTTTCCCATGAAACCCAGTGCTTCAGCCGCCGCATGTTTTGCCTCGATTTTCGTCGCGTGGACGGCGCCCGCGGCGGCGCCCGCAGCGGCGCCCGCAGCGGTGCCGCTGGTCGTCGAGATTTGGCCGGGGAAGATTCCTGAGGAGAGTGGGAACATCGGCCCGGAAAGAATCCGGATGTCCCCGAAGCTCGACCGCAAGCAGGTCGAGGTCACGGAGCAGACCCGCCTGATTACCGCCGTCACCAACCCAACCCTCACGATTTATCGGCCGCCCAAAGAGAAGGAGACGGGAACTGCGATGTTGATTTGTCCGGGAGGCGGGTATTGGGACCTTTACTGGCAACTGGAAGGTGAGGAAGTCGCGGCCTGGCTCAACTCAATCGGCGTCACCGGAATCATCCTCAAGTACCGTGTGCCGCGCCGGCCCGATGAACCCAAGGGCGAGCCGGCCCGGCGTCCACTCCAGGATGCGCAGCGGGCCATGAGCGTGATCCGGAGCAAGGCCAGCCAGTGGGGCATCCATCCGGAGCGAATTGGCATTGTGGGTTTCTCGGCGGGTGGCCATCTCGCCATCGCGACGGCGACGAGCTTCGACAAACGAACCTATGAGCCGATCGATGACGTGGACAAGATCAGTTGCCGGCCGGGCTTCGCCATTCCCGTCTATTCGGGTTACCTGAAGACGAAGGACAAGGACGAAGTCGCTCCTGGCCTCAAGATCCCGACTGGCACGCCGCCGATCTTCCTCGTCCATGGAGGAGAGGACATCATCAGCCCGCCCGAGCACAGCGTGCTGATGTACCTCGCGCTGAAGCGGGCCGGGGTACCGGCGGAATTGCACGTTTACGCAAACACCGCCCACGATTTCGGAGTTCGCACCAACGATCACCCGTATTCCACCTGGACCGCGCGCTGCGCCGACTGGTTGCGCGACAGTGGCCTCCTTCCGGCCCGCGCGAAGGAATAGCAAGGCGCAAAGCGGCTTCTGACCGGCGCATCTGATTTTCCGCGCAGGCCAAGCCAAACGAACCGCCCGTACCGTGAGGGGTGAGAACGGGTGAAAGCAATCGATTGCACAAAACTGAAATCCGCCCTCAGGTCAGACTTACTGACCAGTCATTAGTATGTCAAGAAATCGGCTATCAGCAGCATACGGAGTTTTGAAAACGTCCTGGTCGCTGCGCTTCTGGTTCTACAATTGCATTGCTCGAACCGGCGGGCGGACTCTAAGCTGCTCGCATGTCCCGGTTCGGTCGCGATATGGCGCCGTTGCCCATCAACGCGGTGCTGTTCGTCGTCGTTTTCCTGGCGCTCGGGGCGGGGCGAGGGATGGCCCAGCTCGTCATTTCGGGAAATGAGAACAAGATCGATCTCACGTCGGGCGGGCCGAAGGTAATCCGGCCTGGCGCCTCTGATTCCATTTCGATTCTCGACTTCGCGAAGTTTCCTCCGACGGTCGAGCATTTGCTCGATGTCCCGAACTCCGTCGTCGGGCCGCCGTCAAACATTGCCATCACCAGGGACCGCAAGGTCGCGCTCATCGCCAACTCGCTGAAGATTGATCCAGCCAATCCTACGAATTGGGTGCCGGAAGATTTCGTTTACGTTGTCGATTTGGCTGCAAAACCGCCAAAAGTGGTTGGTCAAGTCACGACGGGCCGGCAGCCGTCGGGCATTTCGATTGCGCCCGATGGCAGGTTCGCGCTGGTCGCGAATCGTGCGGATGGAACGGTGTCCATCCTGTCCCTGCGCGGGCAGGAAATCACGGTGCGGAAAACGGTCACCGTCTGCCTGCCCGCTGAGAGCCCGTCCGACGTGGCGATTGCTCCCGATGGCAAACTCGCACTCGTGAGTGCCTGGAAAGGGGGTTACATCGCGGTGCTGAAGATTGACGGCGAGAACATCACGGCGACGGGGCAGAAAATCTCCACTTACGGCCAGCCGTATCGGGTCGTGATCACGCCCGATGGCGAACTGGCGCTCACCGCCGGCATGGGCTTCGGCAATGGTCTCGACCGCGATGCCGTCACGGTGATCGATCTCCATTCAAAGCCGATCCGGGCGATCCAACACGTCACGATTGGCTCGGTGCCGGAGTCCATCGAGATCAGTCCTGATGGGAAGCTGCTCGCAGCGGTGGTGATGAACGGCTCGAACCTCGCGGCCACCGATCCAAATCACAGCGAGCATGGCGGCGTCCTATTGCTCGCGCGCAAGGGAAAGACCTTCCACGTCGTTGAGGAACTTCCCATCGGGCGCATTCCTGAGGGCGTTGCGTTCACACCGGATGGCAAATATCTCGTCGTGCAGTGCCACCCGGATCGCGAGTTGTGGATTTTTTCCGTCAATGGCGGGCGACTTCGCGACACCGGCCAGCGCATCAAGGTGCCCGGGATGCCGTCCTCGCTTCGCGCCAGCCCGTGAAGCAACAGAATCACAATGCCGCCCGAGAGTCGCGGACTCCTTTCGGGCAAACGGCGCCCCGGTCACCGACTCAGCCATGAAAGCATCATACAATCTGTTCATGCTCCATTCCATTTTGCGGATGAACGCGCGTCGAACTGCGAGCTTCAGTTTGAGGCCGGGTGCTGTTGCGCTCGGATTGCTCGGGATCCTTGTCTTGTTCAGCGGTGATTGTTCGCTTGGCGCCGCGGATGAGCCACCCTTGGAATGGGTCGAGCCGGCCACAGGCCACAAGGTCATTCGCCTTTCGCGTGAGCCGGGCACCGCGAGCCTTTACTTTCACCAGAACGCCTATTCCGCGGATGGCCGGAAGTTGCTCGTGACTTCGCCGGGCGGGCTTTCCACGATCCACCTGCAGACGCGTGAAATCGCTTTGGTCGTCACGGGCCGTGTCGGTGTGCTTGTCACGGGACACAAGACCGGCCAGATCTATTACACGCGTGGAGAAAGCATTTACGCGACCGATCTCGACACGCGCGCCACACGCGAGGTCGCGAAGATTCCCGGCGGCGCCGCGCGCGGGAATATCACCGTCAACGCCGATGAGACGCTGATCGTCGGCATCAGCGCCGACCCGGATGGCAAAACGGTTCCGCGAACACCGCCGCCGGGCGGTCGTGAAGCGCGGCTCGAAAGCCGCTGGGCTGCGGGCACGCCGATGATGCTTTACGTGGTGAATATCAAGACCAGCGAAGTGAAGGTGATTCATCGCGAGAACGATTGGACGAATCATCTTCAATGTTCGCCCACGGATCCGGACTTGATCCTGTTTTGCCACGAAGGTCCGTGGCACTACGTGGATCGCATCTGGACGATTCGCGCGAATGGTTCGGGCCTTCAGTTGATGCACAAGCGCACGATGGAAATGGAAATTGCCGGGCACGAATTCTTCAGCAACGATGGCAGGATCCTCTGGTACGATTTGCAGACGCCGAAGAGCGGCGTGTTCTGGCTGGCCGGCGTGGAACTGGCGACGGGCGGGCGCACCTGGTATCGCGTCGAACGCAACGAGTGGTCGGTTCACTTCAACGCCTCGCCGGATGGAACGCTGTTTGCCGGCGACGGTGGCGGACCCAACAGTGTGGCCAGCCATTCACCGAACGGCGAGCGGCTTGACCCGCCCGGCAACGGCCAGTGGATTTATCTTTTCCGCCCGGTGCTCGTGAAGAATCCCGCGAGCGTGTTCCCGGAGCAGCAAGGATTGATTAGAACAGGCTACTTCAAATCCGAGCGGCTCGTCGATCTCTCGAAGCACAACTACAACCTCGAACCGAACGTGACGTTCACACCGGACATGAAATGGATCGTTTTCCGCTCCAACATGCATGGTGCGACGCACGTCTACGCCGTGGAAGTGAGCAAGTCGAATTGAACTTCGCCCCCTACGGCTGGCTCCTGCTTGCGGGCATCGCGGTGAGCGTCGTGTTCTGGGCGAGACTGGCGCGGCGGGACGACCGGCTCATCCTCGTTTACGTGGCGGCGCTGGTCGGAGCGTTTCTCGGAGCGAAGGTGGCGTATCTCATCGCGGAAGGCTGGATGGATTTCGGGCATCCAAACATGTGGCGGCGGCTGGCAACCGGCAAATCCATCCTCGGCGCGCTCCTCGGCGGCTACGCGGCCGTGGAGCTGGCCAAGAAGTGGTCCGGCTATCGCGGCGTGACGGGCGATTGGTTCGCGCTGATCGCGCCAGTGGGCATCGCGATAGGGCGCGTGGGGTGCCTGTTGCACGGGTGTTGCCTGGGGCGGGTGCGCGGAGAGAGTTGGTTCACCCTTCACGACGGGGCGGGCGTGCCGCGCTGGCCGGCGGTGCCGGTGGAGATTCTGTTCAACCTCGTGATGATCGCCGTGTTTTTCGTGCTACGACGCCGGCGCAAGCTGGAGGGGCAGCACTTCCACATTTACCTGATCAGCTACGGTGTTTTCCGCTTTGCGCACGAGTTCCTGCGCGACACGCCGCGTATTGGGGAGCGCCTTTCCGGCTACCAACTCCTGGCGCTGGGCGTCGCGGCGTTCGGGGTGTCGGCGTTTCTGCGGCGCAGAACGTGGAATCGTGAATCGTGAATCGTTGAATCGTTGAATCGTTGAATCGTTGAATCGTGAAATGTAAGCGCGCGGGAGTCGTTTGACTTGGCTGGCGCGTCCCTGCGTATTTCAAATTAGCGAAGCGTTAAGCAGCCAACCGCACCAATACCTCAACGATTCCACAGTTTAACGGTTCACGATTCAACGTTTCACGTTTCACGTTTCACGATTCAACGATTCAAAGAATTGCGAATTGACGGAAAGCCTGCGCCCCCTTCAATACGCGCATGACGGTTCGCCCTGCCACCGAAGCCGACCTGCCCGGCATCCTCGAAATTTACAACGACGCTGTGCTGCACACGACAGCCAGTTATGACTACGAACCGCGCACGCTTGAACACCGGCAGACGTGGTTCCAGGAGCGGCAGCGCGACCAGTATCCGGTGTTCGTCGCGGTCGAGAAGGGAGGCCGTGTGGTGGGTTGGAGCGCGTTGAACCCCTTTCACGCGCGCATCGGCTATCGGTTCACGGCGGAGAATTCCGTGTACGTGGCGGCCAACCGCCGGGGCCAGGGCATCGGCCGGGCGCTGCTCGGGCCTTTGCTGGAAGCGGGGAAGGCGCGCGGATTGCACGCGATCCTCGCGGTCATCGACGCCGATAATGAGGCGAGCATCCGGCTCCATGCGCAGTTCGGTTTCGAGAAAGTCGGCCATTTCAAACAGACCGGATTCAAATTCGGCCGCTGGCTGGATGTGGTTTACATGGAGAAGTTGCTGGGGTAAATGGCCGACAGGACGGCTGGAATTCCGCAATGAGGCGGGCCGCCGGACCCGCCTCCTCCTTAAGACTCATGGGCCGTATGTGCTTCCCAGTGCTGAGGACTCATCTCAGAATCGGTACAGCCGTGTGCGCTCTAAACTGTCACTCCGGCTCTTTCCCTCCGAGGGGAAGAGGGCGAGTGCGGGAGGCGTTGCAACAGTTCCCTTGTCGCGCGGCTGCCCCCTCACCCCAACCCTCTCCCCCTCCGAGGGGGAGAGGGAGTCCGGTGGCGCCGTGGGTTCCGTAATGGGAAGCACCTGGCCGTTGGACGACTTGCGCCGCCCTCGGCCCGGACGGACGGCCGGCGATTCCCCCTCTCCCCATCCGATGGGGAGAAGGCCGGGGTGAGGGGGAGGCGGTTCGTTTCGCCTGACGACCGCGGAAAATGCGATGAACCCCGACACCGATCTTTGTGTAATTTCCTGTTGCCCTTCTCGCCGAAACTGGAAGACTCCCCACGCCTGCGCGCGGCAGTGAGTTGCGTTGAGCAGGCTATTGCAATTCATGGAATCATTCTGGTCCTGGTTCGGCGCCGGATTCGGCGCCGCCGTTTTATTGGCGTCCTTCTTTGAATGGACGTTTCACCGGTATTTCATGCACCGGCCGGTGTGGCGATTCGAGTATTCGTTCCGCGCCCACGCGCTGGTGCATCACCAGACCTTCAAGGCGGACCATTCGTATCATCTGGTCAACGAAAGCGACAAGGAGACCATTCCCATGGCGTGGTGGAACGGCCCTGTGTTGATTACGATCTGTATGCTGCCCGTGGTGGGGGTCGCCTGGGCGCTGGGCCTCTGGGGCCTGGCGGCGGGAGCGCTCCCTGCGATCATCGCCTACTACGGCGCGTACGAATACATGCACTGGTGCATGCACCTG
>DASTLJ010000023.1:0-14884 GCA_035715125.1 Verrucomicrobiia bacterium | reverse complement strand
CTCCAGGAACTGGCCGCACAACTTCGCCCCGCCCTCGCCGAGTGATCGCCCCGCATCTTTACGTTTTGCGTTTTACGTTTTACGGTCCTCCCCGCGTAAAACGTAAAACGTAAAGCGTAAATCTTCCCCCGCGCCGCCATGCCCTCCGAAACCCTCCACTTCGAAAACGCCCGCTTCGTTCAGCAGCTCCTGGGTAACGACGCGCAGAATCTCCACGCCATCGAAGAAATCCTCGGCGTAAAAGCCACCGCGCGCGACGGGTGGATTAAGCTCGAAGGCGCCGAGGAGGGCATCGAACGCGCCAGGCAGTTGTTCCAGCTTCTCGAAGCCGCGACCAAAACCGGCGCGCCCGTCCGTGGACGCGATTTTTCGCATGCCCTGGGCATCGTACAGAGCGAAGGCGTTGCCGCGCTGAAGGACCTTTACTCCGAGCGCATCCAGACTTCTGCCAAGAAAGCGCAGGTCACCCCGAAAACGCCGGGCCAGAAACGCTACGTCGAAGCCATTCGCAAGCATGATGTCACGCTCGGCATCGGCCCGGCCGGCACCGGGAAGACCTACCTGGCGATGGCGATGGCCGTCAGCGCGCTGCGCGAGGAGAAGGTCGCCCGCATCATCCTCACCCGCCCGGCCGTCGAAGCCGGCGAAGCGCTGGGTTTTCTGCCCGGGGATCTTTACGAAAAAATCGACCCCTACTTGCGCCCGCTGGACGACGCGCTTCACGACATGCTGCCCGCGGACGAAATTGAGAAGCACCGCGAGCGCGGCGTCATCGAGATCGCTCCGCTGGCCTACATGCGCGGACGCACGCTCAACCACGCCTTCATCATCCTTGACGAAGCCCAGAACGCGACCACCGAGCAGATGTTCATGTTCCTCACGCGCCTCGGCTACAATTCCAAGGCCGTCATCACCGGCGACGTGACGCAGATCGATCTCCCGCCCAGCAAGCGCTCCGGCCTGGTCGAAGCCCGCGCAGCGCTGACGCGCACCGAGGGCATCGCCATCGTCGAATTCCACAAGCGCGACGTCGTCCGCCATCCGCTGGTGCAGCGGATCATCGCCGCCTACGAGGAGCATCGCGCCGTCAAATCATGAGACGGACCCTTGGGCTGCGCAACCGGCAACGGGTGCGCCTCGTCGACACTCGCTTGCTTCGCCGCATCGCCCGCTGGGCGCTGGAGGAACAGTTCCACGCCGCCGATTACGAACTGGGAGTCCACCTCGTCACCGCCGCTGAAATGGCCCGGGTGAACGAGTCGTTCCTTGACCACGAAGGCTCGACGGACGTCATCACTTTCGATCACCGTGAGGCGTCCGGGGCGACATCCCGTGTGCCTTCGAGGCGTCCGCGTCCAAGTCTACGAGGGCCCACTCCCGGCAAAGCCAGCAGGGAAACCGGCCCCGCTGCCCATGAACCTGGAGGTAGGGCGCGCCGCTCCGCGCGCGCCGCGCTCGACACCCCCGACCGGCGCGCGCGGAGCGACGCGCCCTACCACCCATTCGCGCTCCAGGGGCGGCCTGCGCCTAAACATTCGGGAGGTTCCGTCCACGGCGAAATCTTCCTCTGCCTCGACGATGCCGTGGCACAAGCGCGCCAGTTCGGCACGGGCTGGCAGAGTGAACTGGCCCGTTATCTCCTCCACGGCCTTCTCCATCTCCACGGCTTTGACGACTCGACGCCGCGCGCTCGCCGCAGAATGAAACGGCAGGAAAACCGGCTTCTGCGCCTCGCGCAACGGCAGTTCTCGCTTCGGCGCCTGGCCCGGCCGAGGCGCCTCTAACCGGGATATTTCAAACCTCGAATGAATCGACCACAGCCCGTAGCCGCCGACGTAAGGAGGCGGACCCACCGCCCCGCTAGGTCCATCCGCCTCCTTACGTCGGCGGCTACCTAGCACGCCCGATGGACGAGAAAACCCACGGCCTCATCCTCCGCACCCGGCCGCTGACGGAGACCAGTCTCATCGTCCATTGGCTCACGCCCGAGGCCGGCCGCATCGCCACGGTCGCCAAGGGCGCCCGGCGGCCGAAGTCGCCGTTTCGCGGCAAGCTCGACCTGTTCCACATGGCCGATTTCAGCTTCGTGCGCAGCCGGCGTTCCGAACTGCACCTGCTCCGCGAAGTGTCTCTGCGCGACACTCACCGGGCGCTTCGCGAAGACCTTCACCTCCTCCGGCAAGCCGCCTACTGCGCCCTCCTGATCGAGCAATGCACCGAGACCAGCACGCCGTTGCCGGGAATCTTCGGGCTGATGAAGGACCTGCTTACTTTCCTCCCCAGCCATCCCGCTGGCCCGCTTCCCGTGCTGGCCTTCGAAGTGAAGCTGCTCGCCGAAACCGGCCTCCAACCCGACCCTGCGCAATCGAACCTGAGCCTCGGCGCCCGACAAGGGCTTCAGCAACTGACTTCCGCCGACTGGGACTTGCTGGCCAAGCTCAGATTAAGTCCGAACCAAATCACCGAATTGAGCCAATTCCTCCACGGATTCCTCCATTGGCACCTCGGCCGGCTGCCCGTTGGCCGCGCAGCGGCGCTCGCGCAGTAGCGGCCGACTGGCGTCCGCAGCGCTTCACCTTCACAATTGAATTCGTTGCGAAACCCGCCCGCTCTCGATGCAGATTAGCGGCTAACGCCTGTTCGCCGCCACGAGACGGCGCGCTGACGGAGCGCGGACAGCTCTGTGCGCGCGAATTTGAGTTAAAGCCAAAAAACACGCGGACAAGGCTGTCCGCGCTCCTTTCTTGAATTCGCCCGGCCAACGCCCGAGGGCCGCAAATTTCTCGTTGTCGCACCGGGCTTTTTAGGGAAGATTGTCCCGTCGAACGGCCGCGATTGGTTTGGCGCGATGTTCAAGTTGACGAAGCAGCAGCAACTGTTCCTGTGCGTGGTGTTGTTGCTCCTGCTCACGGGCTGGGCTGTCAAGGCCTGGCGCACGGCCCATCCGCCATCCCCTGCCGCCGCCGCGACCTTTCGTTGAACCATGCGTGCCGAAAACTTCGACAAAATTCTCGACCAAATCGTCGTGAAGGACCCTCGTTATCATCGAGATGCCTACTTGTTCGTCCGGGAGGCGCTCGACCACACTCAAAGGCTCGCCGCCAAAACGGTCCGGGGAAGCGCCAAGCAGGAGTCCAAACACGTCAGCGGCCAGGAACTGCTGGCCGGAATTCGCACCGCCAAGCAGGAGTCCAAACACGTCAGTGGCCAGGAACTGCTGGCCGGAATCCGCACCTGCGCTCTGGAGCAATTCGGCCCGATGGCCTTCATGGTGCTCGAAGAATGGGGCGTGCATCGTTGCGAAGATTTCGGTGAGATCGTTTTCAACCTGATCGAATACGGCGGGGGCATGTTCGGCAAAAGCGAGCGGGACAGCCGCGAAGACTTCAAGGGAGACTGGGGCTTCGAGGAAGCGTTTCGCCAGCCGTTCCTGCCCGCGGCCAAGAAAGCCCAAAGCCCGGCGCAGACGACGACCTGACGATTCCGACGGGGCGCCGCGGCCGATTTGGCGCTTCGAGCTAAATGCCCTCGCGTCCAAAGCCTTTCAAAACTCCGGCCGCCAGCCCGCTGGCCGTCCCGCCTGGCGTCCGCGTGACGACACTGCCCAGCGGCCTCACGCTCATCCTTCATGAGGACCACAGCGCGCCCGTGGTTTCCGCCCAGGCCTGGTGCAAGGCCGGAAGCATTGACGAAGGCCGCTGGCTGGGCGCCGGCCTGTCTCATTGCCTGGAGCACATGCTCTTCAAAGGGACGGCCACCCGGCCCGCCAGCCGCATCGACCAGGAAGTGCAGGAAGCCGGCGGTTACATGAACGCCTACACGTCGTTCGACCGCACCGTCTACTGGATCAACGTCCCCAATACCGGCGCCCGCACCGCCATCGACATCCTCTGCGACATCATGCAGCACGCCACGCTGCCGGAGGCGGAACTGGCCAAGGAGATGGACGTCATCCGCCGCGAAATGGACATGAACCAGGACGACCCCGGCCAGCGCTCCGCCCGGCGGCTCTTCGAGACGGCCTACACCCTCAGCCCCTATCGCTGCACGATCATCGGCTACCCGGACATCTTCAACGAACTCAAGCGAGAAGACATCTTCAGCTACTACCGCGAGAAATACGCGCCCAACAACGTCTTCTTCGTGGTCGTCGGCGATATCAAGGCCGGCGAGGTCGAAGAACAAATCGGCGCCGCATTCGCCAATGCCAAGGCCCGTCCGATGCCCCCCGCCGCGCTGCCCGAGGAGCCGCCGCAAGTCGCCGGACGCGAGATCATCGAGGAGGCGCCCATCGAGCTCGGGCATTTTCATTTCAGTTGGCACATCCCGGCCCTGCGCCACGCGGACGTGCCGATCCTCGACGTGCTCGCCACCCTGTTGGGCGGCGGACGCAGTTCGCGGCTCTACCAGCAGGTCCGCCAGAAGCGCGGCCTCGTCACCTCCGTCGACGCGTGGACTTACAGCCCCGGCAATCCCGGCCTGTTCGGAATGAGCGCCGTGATCGAGCCGAACAATTTCGATGCCGCCCGCGATGCGATGCTCGCCGAGCTTGAGGGCATGAAGTCCAGGCCCGTCCCAAAGTCCGAACTGGGCAAGGCCGTCAAGCAATTCATCTCCGGCACGCTCTCCAGCCGCAAGACGATGCAAGGCCAGGCACAAGATTTTGGCGGCAACTGGTTGTCCGCGGGGGACCTGAACTTCTCCGAGCGGTACCTGGCCGCCGTGAAGCGCACGACGCCCGCCGATTTGCAGCGCGTCGCCCGCCATTACCTCACGCCGGAGAACCGCACCTTGTACGTCCTGCTTCCGAAGGGCACGGCGCCCCAGCAGGGACACCTTGCCGAGCGCCACGCCGAGAGCGCCATCCAGAAATTCGAGTTCGCCAATGGTCTCCGCCTGCTGGTCAAGGAGGACCACCGGCTGCCGTTCGTCGAATTCCGCGCCGTCCTCAAAGGCGGCGTGCTCGCGGAAACCACAGTCAACAACGGCCTTACCGTCCTCCTTGCGCGGATGCTGCTCCAGGGCACCCAGAGCCGCAACGCCGAGCAGATCGCCTCGGAGATCGAATCGGTCGGCGGTCACATCGATACTTACGGCGGAAACAACAGCTTCGGCGTGAACACCGAAGTGCTCAGCAGCGATTTCAACACCGGCCTCGACCTGCTCTGCGACGTTGTCCTGCACCCGGCTTTCCCCGCCGATGGGCTCGAACGCGAACGGCAGATTCAACTCTCCAATCTCCGCTCGCAGCGCGACGAGTTGCTCCTGAGCGCCAACAAGCTGATGCGCCGCCGCCTGTTTGGCAACGCCGGCTATGGACTTCCCAGTGTGGGCGCTGAGTCGAGCGTGTCCGCATTGCGGGTCGCGGACCTCAAACAGTTCCATGCCGCGCTCGCCGTGCCCAACAATTGCGTCCTGGCCATCTATGGCGATGTGAAGGCCGCCGAGGTGCGCGCCGCCGTGAACCGGAAACTGGGTACCTGGAAGTCCGGTGCCCCCGCGCTCGCCGGCCTGGCCGCCTCCGCGACTCCGAAGAAACCGCAGCGCGCCGTGGAAACGCGGGACAAAAAACAGGCCGTGATGGTCGTCGGTTTTCCCGGCGCAACGCTTCACTCTCCCGATCGGTTCGCACTCGAGCTTATCCAGGAGGCGTGCAGCGATCTCGGTTCTCGTCTCTTCCTGCGGATCCGCGAAAAGCTCGGGTTGGCCTACTACGTCGGCGCTCAGAATTTTCTCGGGCTGATCCCCGGCTACTTCGCTTTTTACGTCGGCACCGCTCCAGAAAAAGTCGAACGGGTCGAAACGGAGTTCCTCAAGGAAGCCGAGTCCCTTCGCAACGAGGGGCTGACCGTGGAAGAATTGAAGCGGGCGAAGGCCAAAATCATCGGCCAGAAAAAAATCGCCCGCCAGGATCTCGGCAGCTACGCGGCGACCACAGCCCTCGACGAACTCTATGGCCTCGGCTTCGAGAACACCGACCACGAGGACGCCGATTACGAAGCCGTAACGCAGGAGCAAACCCGCGACGCGGCCCGCAAATATCTTCGGCCCGACTCACTCGTAGTCGCGATCGTCAAGCCCGGCTAGCATGCCGCCTGGCAGCTTGTGGAGTGCGGAGGCAAGCGCAGCGCGACTCCGCTCTGGCTGACCGGAGTAGGGCCGGATTTCAACCGGGCCGGGGCATGTGCGTAGCTCAGCGTTCAACTTGCGTTTGAGCGAAAACTCTCAAATCGGAGGGCTGACAGCCCGGCATGTGACAGCCTGGGGTGAAGCCCCAGGATATCGTCCCCAACAGACCCCTCTCCGCCCTGAAAGGGCGGGACACCGGTGGCGCGTGATTTATTTCGGCATTTCAGGCCTTGACGGAGTTATGGAACGCATTACCTGGGCCTTCAGCCCAGGCTATCACATGGCGGGCCTTCAGCCCTTTCGAGCCAGCTCGACAATATTCGATTACGCGAGCCTGAACGCTGTTCGCTAGAATTCTAATGCGACGCTTAGTCTACGAACTCGGTCCATATTTATCTCTAAACCAAAGCCATCCGAGCGTAGCTAAAAAGACGATGGCAGCAGGCCCTAAGATTGACCAAATTCCTCCTCCAAAAGGAGGCGAAAGGGATGCCCTGGAAAGCGCCCAAAAGGATGATCCAGTAATCAAGGCGAGCACTGCTGCTATCAGACATCTATCGAATGACCGCGGTGTTTTCACGGAGAAGGCTCTATGGGGACAGCGGCCCCAAGTACACGCGTCCGCTCTGGTTGGTGCCCAGGAAAAACCCCGAGCCGAGATTTTGCCGCTGGAGCACGGCGCCCTTGAACGCTCGCGTCACGCGCTGGCCGACGTTGGTGAGCGTCACGGCACCCTGCAGCCGCCCGGTAGCCAGCGAGAGCGTGAGCGTCAGTGGTTGCTCCGGAGTGAGGTTGAGCACGCGGTTGTAGGCGCCGAGGTTGACGATGTTGGTGAAGGAACCCGTCAGATTGCCTGCGCGGAAATCGACTTCGCCGAACGGGGCCAGTTGCATCACCAGGTTCGTGCCCGGCGGCAGATAGGCGGAGCCTGCGATGGCGGTCTGGAAGGCGAAGCCGTTGGAGTAATACTTCGATGCCGCCAGAGCAGGCTTGAACCAGTGGAGCATGCCGCTCAGCGACGGGGTCGGTGGCGGTTGGGTGTTCAGCGTCGTCCAGCTCAAAATCGATCCTTTGCCGCCGAGCACCGGCACGTACCACGGCCAGTATCCGTCCTTGGACAACGACACGCTTTGGCTGGCCGGCGTGCCATCGCCCAGCGTCCCGGCAAAAGCCAGGCGCCCGCTGGTCGCGACCACCACGGTACCGAATCCTTCGCCTCCCGGGATGCCCACGGCTTGTTCGTCCCAGGGAATGATGAGCGTGTATCGGCCGACATACGGTGAGGGATTCGTCGCGGTGTGGATCGGCGCGCGATCGCCGAGCGAATCGGCGGCCCAGGGTGTGTTCGTGCTCAGCAACCGGCCCGTGAAATCGTTCGACGAGCCCATCGGCGTCAAGTTCAACTCCATTCGCACGGCGTTCGTGCCAGAGCGCTTCACTGTGCTCGCCGACTGGCCGCTAAGATCAAACTGGCCGAGGAATGAATAGCTCTTGCCGGCCAGTTGCAACCGGCCGGAGTACTTCCCGCGATCGGTCGTCTTGAAAGTCAGGAAGCCGGAGCTGTGATGCTGAACCCCGTTCGTGACGTCGTAGAACAATCCGTTGTAGCTCCCTTTAGTCCGGTTGAACGGGTTGGGCACGAAGTTGGCCTGCAACACCAGGCCGGACTCCATGAGAAACGTCAGCCGGGCGGAGGTGGATGTCAGTCCGCCAACCCAGTTGGAGAAAACAAACCCCGCGCCGGGAACAGCCATGATCGTCTGACCCATCCCGACAGGCAGAAGCTGACCATTCAAGTTTGGCGTGAAAGTCCCGCTGCCGTTTGAGATCAGTGTCAGCGGCGCCAATGCCACATAGGTGACGATACGGCTCGCGACTGCGGAGGCATTGCCGGAATCGTCCCACGACCGCACGCGAAGGATATTCGTGCCGGGCAGGAGGCCCGTTGCCACTGCCGTCCAGTTGGTCCAGCTGTTGGTGCTCGCGGCGGATTCGTAATTGCCAATTTCCCCGGTGTTTTCCACCCGGCACTCGACGGCGGTGACGGCGAAGTTGTCGCGAGCGGTCCCAACCAGCTGGACGCTCGAATTGGTCAGCTTCGCGCCGCTTGCCGGCGCGGTGATGGCCACCGTCGGCGCGGTGCCGTCCGGACGCGGGTCGTTGTCGATAATGCGCACCAGGGCGTTGCTGGGGCTCCCCAGCACCGCGCCGTCGGCCGGGTTCCGCAACGTGAGCAACACCGTTTCGTCCGGATCGAACGAGAAATCGTCGAAGATCGGGAAGGAAACCGCCATGTTCGTTTCTCCATCCGCAAAGCTCAGTGTGATCGAGAACGGATCGCCCGGCGAGAGCGAGCCGTAGTCTACGATCGGAGTTGCCGTGCCGCCCGTGATCGCCACGGTCACGTGCGCCTGTCCCTGGCTGCCACCCACGCGCCGCACGTTCAACTGTGCCATTCCGCTGGCCTCGCCGGCCGTGTAATTCATCGTCTCGAATTGAAATTGTCCTTGCGGCGGTGGGGGCGGAACCGTCCGCAAGCTAAAGCCGGTCTGTCGGATAAAGGCCGTTATGCCTGGCACTGCCAGATAGCTGTTCGTGTCGATGCCGCGCAGTTTCGCGAACAGGAGGCGCGCGCGGTATGTTTGGCCGGGCGCGAGCGTTCCGGCGGGGATGGGCAGGCCGGTGCGAGTGCCGTCGAGCGCATTGGGAGTGGCCACTTCGGGCGTTTGAAAGAGTGTCCCGCCGTTCTCGAGCTCAATGCCGACCTGGACAAAATCGCCGCTCGTCCCGCCGCTGAACGCGTCCCACATCAACGTGAAGTCGGCATTGGCATCCACGTTCTGGGCGGCCGTCCAGTTGGCAATGCGCGGCGCGTTGGGATACAACTCCGATGACAGGCTCAGAGCCGGCGTGCGGGTGCCGTCATTGAACGTCGTCACGGTGAACTGGTAGCTGCCGTTCGGAAATGCGGCATCCAGCGCGCTCTTGGTCGGAAACTCCTGCCTGAAGTTGAACTGAGGCTCCTGCTCGCTTTCGGCCAGAATGTAGTTGGCGCCGCCGGGCGCGCGCAACGAGCCACTCAAGACGGAGCCTGGAAAGGATTCGCCCAGCAGCGCATTGAACGCGAAAGGATTGCTGACACCATTGGTCGTGGGCGCGCCCGAACTGTCCTGCTGAAAGCTCTGACCCTTGGCCACGGCGTACCACGTGACATTGGGTCCCGGGGCGGCGTCGTCATCGAGAATCGTCAGCGTGGCGGCCTGCGGCGAGCCCAGGCTCGCGCCGGGTCCTGGATTGCTCAGCACCAGCCCAATCGTTTCCGAAAGTTCCGGCGCGCCGTCATTGATGATCGGCACCTCGAAGGTCTGTTGCGTCACGCCCGGATCAAAGACGAGCCAGCCCGTGGTGTTAGTGTAGTCGGCGCCGACGGTGGCGCTGCCGCCGAGAGTTGCGTACTCCACAATCGTCGGGTCCGTGCTGGGTCCGGTGCGCACCACGGTGATGACCGCGCTGCCGCCAGCTTCACTCACGGTGTAGCCGCTGGCGCTGAACTGTAGCAGTTGCGGCACGGGCATTGGGGTGACGACAAAATTGACCGTAACATTCGTGCCC
Source organism: Verrucomicrobiia bacterium (assembly GCA_035715125.1). Lineage (GTDB taxonomy): Bacteria > Verrucomicrobiota > Verrucomicrobiia > Limisphaerales > JADJPG01 > DASTLJ01. Next base: position 5,143 of record DASTLJ010000023.1, on the reverse strand, counting down.
GAGACAGCGACCGACTGCGGGCCAACACACTCAAATCCCTGCTCGTTCAGGTTCCAGCAGTCGAGGTTGATCTCCCACTGGCCGTCAAGGACTCCCAGAGACGCGGCGCCGTTTCCGTCGGTCGATCCGTACACATTGTAACTTGCATTGCTGATCTGGGCATTGCCAAAAATGTAAATCCCGCCAACCGGCGTTCCGTTGGTGTCCCGAACAGAAACACTAATCTGCGCCGTGGTCTGGCGGGCCACTGCCAGAAGGTTGGTCTGATCGACCCCTTCGACCACGTTGACGTAGAGCGACTGGGCCACCAGGCCGCGCGACGCCAGGTCTTCGGACGAAAAGCTCACGCCCCAATCTCCCGCCACCACGCGCATGGCGAATCGCCCCTGTGCGTCGGTATCAGTCGAGAAACAGCCGCCCTGACCCTGTGGGCAAACATTGACTTCAATGCCGGTCACCGGAGCGCCCATGCCATCGACCAACTGCTCTCCCAGCATCGTAGTCGCGCGCTGCGCCACAAAATCCACGCGCACCGCCAGGCCGTCGCTGACCGTCACGTTGGTGCTCTGAATGAGGAACCCTTCGAGGGCCGGGTCGTCCCGTTCCGGTTCCACGTACCACGTGCCCGCCACGACTGCGATCGCGTAATCCGCATTGGTCGGATAACATCTCCCGCTGCCCTGGTAGCGCTGCGTGGATTGATCGGCGCGCATTTCCACGCCCGAAAGAGGCCGGTTTGAATCGTCAAGCAGCCGGCCGTAGATGAGCGCCGTCGCCTTGGGCAAGGCGAAGTCCAGGTTCGAGATATTGCCGGTGACATTCGTCGACGTCCGCTCACTCAACCCTACGTAGCCCTGGAGCGCCGCCTGCTTTTGGTTCGGCCGAATTTCCCAGAGTCCTGGCGTGACCGCCATACTGTAGCGGCCCGCGCTGTCCGTGCTCCCCGAGGCGAAGTGGCCCGACGCCGCGTCCCCGAAAATAAAATTGCCGGGCACGCCTTCGCCGCTCTCCGCGTCCACCACGCGGCCGGATACGGTGAAGGTGCCATTGCTCAAGGCGACGTTTTTCGTGGTGAATTGGTTCGAATTGATCGTAAGCATCGTCGCGGCCGGATCCACGACATACCCCGGCCGCAATGCCGCGATCACGTAGTCGCCCGTCACGCTGTGGATGGTGAAATCGCCGTTGATGTCCGTGAACGCTCCCACGCCGCCCGGCCCATCCGGGATCAACAACACCACAAAAGTGTTGGCCAGCGGCAGGCCGGTGCTCGCCGCTGTGACCTTGCCGGTGACGCCTTGCGGACGCGTCTTCTGTCGGATCGTGAAGCGCTGCGTGACTGGCGCAAATCCCCCCGGCGTCGCGTCTGAAACCTTGATAACGAAGTTTCCGGCAATGCGGGCCAACGTTCCATCGGGTCCCGGGCTGAACAGCTCGGCGCGAATCTGCCCATTGACCGCCCCATCCTCATCACCGGGCGCATTGAGATTTCGCACCCCGCCAATGGTCGGCGCCTGGCCGTCCGTCACTCGGAAGCTCTCGACGATCGGTTCGCTGGCATCGGCCACGCCGTCGTTGTCGAAGTCGGCGTACCGTTCCACGATCACCGTCCGGCCGGGCGCTGGAAGATTCGAGATAACCAGCGTGATCTTGCCATTGAAATCGTTCGTCACAGTGGAAGGACTCACGGTCAGTCCTGCCGCAGTGACCGCGCCCGTCAGGAAAACCTGAGCCAGGAAACCGAGCGCGGCGGACCTCGCAAGTAGCGTCACCTTCATTCACCGCGTTGATCGGCTCGAATTTCATTGTCTTTAACTGCTTCCCACTTCGCCGCGTTGACAGCCCGTTCAAAAACTGTGGCGGCGCGCTCTGAGCAGCGCAGGCCGGCAAAGATCCCTGGGTGTTGTCGGCAGTCGCAGACCGCCGCTACAGTGGGGCCAGATTTGAACGGGCTGTTAGCGGCGAATTTTGCCACGCGCCGCATGACGAATCCGCCCGTGCCCGCGCGCATTGCGAGGCTTGCGCACCGACTCGATGGTTTTTGGTCGCGCGCGGGGCAGGAGCAGGATGGGGCAGCCTTCGTAGCCAAAAGCGGTGCGCATGGCCTTGGCGAGATATTTCTTGTACGGTTCGGAGAACAGGTCGGAGCGGTTCACGAAGAGCACGAAGGTCGGCGGGGACTGCTTGACCTGAGTGGCATAAAAAAACTTCAGCCGGTGGCCGTGCGAACTCACGGGCTGACGGCGCTCGACGGCGTCGTGCAGCGCGCGATTCACAATCGAGGTCGGCAGCTTCTGTTGCAACTGAGCGGCGACGTAGCGCACGGCTTCGAGCAGCCGGTCGAGTTGGAAACCGGATTTCGCCGAAGTGAAAATCACAGGCGCATAGTCCAGGAAGAACAGGTGTTGCTGCACCCATTCGCCGAATTCCGCGAGCGTCGTCATCTCATTCGGCGCGTGACGGTTCTCCTTGCGCTGCCGCCGGGCGATTTCCTCGACTCGCGCCTTGCGGACCGCCTCGGCCACGAGGTCCCACTTGTTCACGACGATGACGCATGCCTTATGGTGCCCCGTAATCAGGTCGCCGATTTTTTTGTCCTGTTCGGTGATGCCGGCGTCGGCGTCGAGCACGAGCACGACGATGTCGCAGCGGGCGATGGAGTCCTTCGTGCGTTCGACGCTGAAAAACTCGACGCTGTCGTCGATGCGGCGGTATTTGCGCACGCCGGCGGTGTCAATGAGCACGCACGGCTGGCGCACGCCGTCGGTTTCGATCTCGAAGGGCACGTCCACCGAATCGCGCGTGGTGCCGGGGATGGGGCTGACGATGACGCGCTCGGAGTTCGTCAGCGCGTTGATGATCGAGGATTTGCCGACGTTCGGCCGGCCGACGATGGCGAGCCGCAAAGGTTCCGAGTTCCGTGTTCCGGGTTCGGAACGGCTCGCGGGGACGCTCGCCCCACCGGGCGACTCGGAACTCGGAACCGGGAGGAGCTTCACCGCCGCTTCGACCAGCGCCGAGACGCCTTCGCCGTGAATTGCCGTCACCGGGAACAGCTTGTCGAAGCCCATCTCCGCGAACTGGGCGACGCCCGCTTCCGCCTTGGGATGATCCACCTTGTTCACCGCGACGAGCACCGGCTTGCCGCACACGCGGAGCCGGCTGGCGACTTCGAGGTCAAGGGGGACGATGCCTTCCTGCACGTTCACGACGAGCAGGATGACGTGCGCCGCGTCAATGGCGATTTGCGCCTGGTCGAGCGCCGCGCGAGCGATGACATCGGCCGCCTTCTCGCGGTGCAGCAAGCCGATGCCGCCGGTGTCCACGAGCGTGAATGGCCGCCCGCGCCACTCGGCCTCCGCGCTCACGCGGTCGCGCGTGACGCCCGGCTGGTCGTGCACAATTGCGATGCGGCGGCCGACGATGCGATTGAACAGCGCCGACTTGCCCGTGTTCGGCCGGCCGACGATGGCGATGAGAGCGGACATGTCTTGAGCATGTGGAGGAACGTGGAATAGTTGAAGCGTTAAAGCGTTAAAGCGTTGAAGCGTTGAAACGGCCATGGCCGGCTGCGCTCTGCTGTTCACCCCGCTTCAACGGTTCAACGATTCAACGAATCAACGGTTCAACGATTCGCCCGCGACCTCACGGTCGCAGCTACACTGACCAGAGGCCGCGGCACTTTCTTGCCCGGCGAGTGGCGGCTTGATAGCTTCGTCTCGATGAGCAAGGCCTTCACACGCGAATCCGATGATGCTCCGGAATTGCCCGTTCGCCCGCTCCGGGCTTCGCCGCTGCCGCCGGGAGCGAAGAACTACATGACACCCGACGGCGCTGCCCGGCTTCGCGCCGAACTGGAGTTGCTTCTGCAAAAAGAACGTCCAAGGGCTGTGCCCGACTCCGAAACCGTGGCCAATCCGGACGCCCGCCGCCGGCTTCAAGCTCCGGACGTCCGTATCGTGGAACTTCAGCGAACGCTCCACACCGCCGTCGTGGTCCCGGTGCCGTCAGCGCCTCACGAGCAAGTTCGCTTCGGGGCGACGGTCCTCGTGCGCGAGCGCAACGGAGAGGAGACACGCTACCGCATCGTCGGCGTTGACGAGACGGATATCGACCGCGACTGGGTAAGCTGGCTTTCGCCGATCGCCAAGGCGTTGCTCAACGCGCGTCTTGGCCAACGCGTGCGCTTCCAGTTCCCTTCGGGCGAAGCGGAGCTGGAGATTGTCGACATTCGCTACGAGTGAGGTCGGCCCGGTCAACGCGGCCCCAAATAGGAACCAGCGTCAAGCTCTGCCCTTCCCGCTCGGGCGCATCTCGACACTGCCCCCGGGGCGCGGCCTTCAGGCCGCTTCAGCGTCCGAACGGCATGGACGAAACGATTGGCCTGTCGGCTTAGGTACGATGAAGCGGCGTGAACGCCGCGCTCCGACCTGCTTTCAGTCGGGGGCAGTGTCCGGATGTGCCCTTCCCACGCCAAGGCCGCACTTTTCAATCGCCAATGTAAGGCGAAAGGCCGTGACTACGGGAACCATGAACACGTCACGTTGCGTCCTTTCGCTCGTCGCCTCGTTCGCTTGCGCCGCGTCGCTGCTTGCGGCGGACAAGCCTTCCCTGGATCCACGGTTGGAGCCGCTCCGGCCGCTTCTGGAGAAAACGTGGAAAGGGACGCTCAAAAGTTCGACACCCGAGAAACCGCTCGTCGACGTGGCGCGCTGGGAACGGGCGCTGAATGGGAAGGCCGTTCGCATCCTCCACTCCGTCAACGACGGAGCGTATGGCGGCGAGAGCCTCGTGACGTGGGACGATGCGAAGCAGTCGGTCGTTTACCACTATTTCACCACGGCAGGCTTCATGACCACGGGCACGATGAGTTTCAAGGACGGAAAGGTAAAAACGCACGAAGTGGTCCAGGGCAAGTCGGACGGCGTGAAGGAAGTTCGCGGAGAGAGCGAATTGCGCGCGGACGGAACGCTGGGGGTCAAGACCGAGCACCTGAAAAACGGCGAGTGGAGCGCTGGCCGCGAAGTCGTTTACAGGGAAGATGCTACAACCCGAGTCGTGTTCAAGTGAGCGCCGCATCGGCCTTGGCGATAGTAGCGCAGGCTGCCCAGCCTGCTGTATCGCGGGTTGCCAACCCGCGAAC
>DASTLJ010000022.1:0-7154 GCA_035715125.1 Verrucomicrobiia bacterium | reverse complement strand
CAAATCCATGCCGCTTCTGCGTAAACTTTCGTACTTCACGTACGGCGGACGCGCGGCAGCGCGTCCCTAACGCTGGGTCCCGCGCGCCGGCTGCTCGATTCCGTGCAGAGCCGAAAGGGTCGAGATGTCCACCAGCAATTGCTGGATGTTGAAGCCGGACGCGACAAAGGACTGGCGCAGGCGGTCCGGTACACCGGCGCCGTAGGCGCGCATCGGCTGTTTGACGACCTGGTGGAAGAGCTGTTCGATGAAGGCATTGTGGGCGTGCTCGCTGCCGGCGGCGAATTCGGCCACGTCGCGCGCTCCGCGAAGCCGGACCTTCTCGCCTTCGTCGGTCGTATATTCGCTAGCCGCGTCGATGGGACGATTGCCTTCCTCGGTGCGAAAGCGGCCGACGGCGTCGTACTGTTCGAGGCTGAAGCCGAGCGGGTTGATGACCGAGTGACAGCCCTGGCAAGCCTGGGGGCGGGTCAACTCCGCGATCTTCTCGCGCATCGTGAGGTTGGGCGCGAAGTCGGCATCCTTGAACGCGACGGCCATCGGCGGCGGCTTGAGGGCGCGCCCGACGATGTTGCGCGTCAGAAACACCCCGCGGTGAATGGGCGAGGTGGACTTCGGATACGAAAAGGCGGCGAGCAGATACGGATGCGTCACCACGCCGCAGCGTTGCCTGGGGTCGAGGCTCACCTTCACGAAATCGTCGGTGGCGTTGGTGTTCACGCCATAGAATTGCGCGAGTCGGTTGTTCACGAACAGCTCGTCCTCCAGCAACAGCCGGCGGTAGTCGGACGACGCACTCCACACCACATCGTCGAGGAACAGGTTCAACGAGGTTCGGAGGTCGGCAATGATTTCGGGCGTGAAGCCGGGGAAGAGATTGGCGTCCTTGGCGACGTCCTCCACGCGGTCCATCTGCAACCAGTGATGAAGGAAATACTGAAACTTCGCCCGGGCGCGCGGGTCGGCCAACATGCGCCGGGCCTGCTGGCGGATTTGCTCGGCGGTGTGCAAGGCTCTTTTCACCGCCGCTTTCGTCAACTCGGCATCCGGCAGCGAATCCCACAGACCGAACGACAGGCTGGAAGCGACCTGGAAGTCATCCGGCTTGCCATCTTTCAGATTGACGTAGAGGAAATGTGGCGACTTGAGCGTGAGGAGCACGACGCGCTTCACGGCGTCCTCGATTTTCGGCGCGCTCCGAAACGGTTTTTCGACGAAAGTGCGCTTCTGGTCCGGCTTCAACGGCCGGCGAAACGCCGCCGCCACAAACTCGGAGCAAAACTTTTCGACTTTCGCGGCGCGATTCGTATCGCGCGGTTTGCTGTCTGAGAGCCGGTCCAGATGCTTGACCAGGTGGTTGGCCACTTCGATGGCGGCTTGAGTCGTGGCCTCATCCCACGCCTTGGACACGGCCACGCCGCGCTCGTAACCCACGCTGCTGTCGTCCGGCGGAAACGGCGTGGCGAGGACGAACGTGGGCGATACGCGGACGGGCGAGAGGCTGCGCGCCGGGATGAGTTGCTCGGCGCCGTGCGGCGGTTTCCACAGCAACTCGATGGAAACCAGCTTGTCCTTCGGCGCTTTGAAAAACTCCAGCCGCAGCGGGTAGACGCGCCCGCCCAGCAAACGAAGGACGGCCTTGTGCTCGGTCACGACGCTGGAGGCGACGCCGGCATCGATCAAGGCCGCATCGTCATCGTTCACCCAAAGTCGCGCGCCATTGGGCGTCTTGAGGATGAACTCGTAATCGCCGGTTTCGTCGGTGAGGATCGAGCCGCGCCAAGTGATATTGAATTCGTTCGTCCCGGTGCCGAGGCGTTCGGCGTCCGAGCTGTTGGTGCCGAAGGTGTAACTCACCTGGCGGTCCACCCGGTCGAAGGATTTCCTTTCCTCCTCCCCTTTGCGCGTTCGGGGGCGATAATTGCCGCGCAGCCCGCGTTCCTGGCCCGGAGGGTCGTCGCTTGGGCCGAACGATTTGATCAAGTCGGCGATGGTGTGGACGTATTGGCGGTTGGTGAGGCGGGTAAGTTCGACGCGCGGCGGATGGTTCCGCGCCCTGGCCTCTGGTGAGTAGAAAGCGTCGTGAATGTAGCGGGCGACTTCGGCCGCGTCCTCGCCCACGCATTTCTCGGGCGCGTCGTCCGGCATGTTCTTGGCGATGTAACGGGTGAGCTTTTCGAGCGACCAGTCGCCGTGGAGCGCGTCGTCGTATTTGCCCTTCACGCCGCCGCCGTTCTTCCCGTGGCACTTCGCGCACAGTTGTTTGTAAATCAACTGGCCGGAGAGCGGGCGCTCCGCGGCGTCGAGATGGGATTGCGCCAACCAAAGGCCGAGCAGCGGCAGGGCGGCGAATTTGAATTGTCGACTGAGCGTCATGGCTGCAAGGTGAATTGCATCAGAAAACCTGAATCCGCGCGAGCGTGAAGATGCACCGTGGACGCGGCGAAAGAGCCGGGTATTCGACCTGTCGCAAGCCGTGTAAATCCGAATGCGCTCAGAGTATTCGCGGAAGGAATTGGCAAGCAGGCGGCAGGTAGCATCCCGGAGGGATGAACGGCAATAGCCCGGCGTTTCAACGCCGGGGGTGAATCGGCCGTTGCATAAGTCCCGAAGGGACGGCTGAATGGCAGTATGTCGTGCCTGAGCTCCGGTTGACAAAACCGTATCGAATACGGCGAACCGGGATTCCTGAGGGATCGATTCAGCCGTCCCTTCGGGACTTTGCCTCGTCTCCCGTTGAACCCAGCGTTGAAACGCTGGGCTATTTTCAGGGTGTCCCTTCGGGACAATCGTTCTGGCGATGGCCTTGAATGTTCGCAAGGCATGAGGGTTAATGCGGGCGCTCGGATCGCGGAACTCCGACCCGCGGCAGGATTCGATTGTTCTCAATCCGTGCGAAAGCGGTGGGCAATAATTAAAATGAAGCCGCGCTGCGAATGAAACGCTCGAAGCTCGTCATCAGGCTGGGGCTGCTGGCCGTGGCTGTGGGGCTGGTTGTCTTCGCCCTGTTGCGGCCAGGGGCGCCCGAGCCGGTGCATCTCGGACGATCGTTGCGGGAGTGGCTCGTGGAGTTTGACTACCGCTACGACACGACGAATTATTCCGCGGCCCAGGAGGCGATTCGAGCGATGGGCACGAACTGCTTGCCATTTCTCAATGGCTACTTGCGCTCGAAGGACCCGCCCTTCAACCGCCAATGGGTCCGCCTGAAAGCCCGGTTAGGCTTGCTGCGAAAGAGCGGGGAGTACGCGGTCTTGTGGCACAGCCGCGCCGCGAAGGCTTGTGGGGAGCTCGGGCAGGACGGCGCGCCGGCGTTTCCGGCGATGATGGAGGCGATGAATGATCCGGGCGCCACCGACGATGTGCCCGCCGCCCTTTCCCGGATGCTGCCCAAGAGCGCGCCCGTGCTGACCAATGTTCTGGCGACGGGAAACATCGAGGCCCGCAGCACGGCGGCATCGGCACTGAGGAGGGCTTACTCGCACCCAGAGATCGAGGAGATGGCCCGGACGGCGTTGATCAATGCCTTGCGAGATCCCGACCCTAACGTGCGCATGAACGCGGCGTCGGCATTCACGATCTGGAACAAACGGCTCGAGGTGGTCGTGCCGGCATTGACGCGTGCCCTAAGCGATCCAAACGGAGGTGTGCGCGCGAACGCTGCAATTAGCCTCGGAAACTTCGGCAGCGCCGCCAAGCCGGCCGTGCCTGAACTGATCAAGCTGTACCAGGATACGAATGATTATCCGCGCAAATGCGCGACGAACGCGTTGCTGAAGATTGACCCGGAAGCCGCTGCGAAGGCGGCGGGGAAATAGCCTGCATTGGACACAGCGCGGGGGAGTCGCAACCACCTTGGAGTGCTCGGACTTGTCCGCGCTTTCGGCAGGCGACTTGTCGCCGTCGAATGCGGGAAGGTGTCCAACTCACGCGGGCCGCTGGACGCGGCCCCGCTTTGGCGACAAGTCGCCAAAGCGGCAAAAGCGGTGACAAGTCACCGCACTCCAGATTCTGGCAGTCATTGCGCAAAGTTTAATGATTGTAGTATAGGCACCGTAGCCGCCGACGTGAGGAGGCGGATGGACCGCGCGTCCGCGTTCTCCACCTCCTCACGTCGGCGGCTACAGACTGTCATGTCCTCCAGTTCGAAACCGGCACTTTGCAGGACGCGGGGACTATGGTTCACTGGCCCGTCGAATTTGACTGCTGGTGAAACAACTGGATTTCAAATCTGCTGCGATTGCGCCTGATCATTCCTTCGCCATTCGCCATTCGTCATTCGTCATTCGTCATTCGTCATTTGTCAGTCGACATTTCATGACGCTCGTCCCCAACTCCCGACTCCTGTTCTGGTTCGCCGTGGTGGCGCTGCCGTTCTCGGTGCTCGGGGCGTTGTATCCGGTGGCGGGACCGTTCGCGGTGGTGCTCATCGCGGGGTGGCTCGTGCTGGCGCTGGTGGACGCGGCGGTTTCCTACGGCCGGCTCGATGGGATTCGGGTGCAACTGCCCGAAGTGCTTCGGCTGTCGAAGGACCGCGCGGGCAGCATCGAGGTGACGTTGAAGAACGAACTCAAGCGGCCGCTGCGGCTGCGGCTCGGGCTGGCGTTGCCGCGCGAACTGGCATCGCAGCACGAGGACGAGACGGTGCTCTTGCCCGCCGGCGCGGTGCTGTCGCGGCTGGACTGGCCCGTGACGCCGCTCCGGCGAGGCAATTACCGGCTGCGCCGCGCGTTCCTCGAAACAGCATCTCGGCTCGGATTCTGGGTGGTGCGCGCGAACGTGCCCGCCGTGTGCGAGGCGCGGGTCTATCCGAACCTGCTCACCGAGCGGCGCACGCTTGCCGCGCTATTTCTCAACCGCGGCGCCTTCGGCATCCACGCCCAGCGACAGGTCGGCAAGGGCCGCGACTTCGAGAAGCTGCGCGAATACATCCCCGGTGACGGCTACGACGAAATCCACTGGAAAGCCACCGCCAAGCGCGGGCATCCGGTGACGAAGATTTTCCAAATCGAACGGACGCAGGAAGTGTATGTGGTGATAGACGCGTCAAGGTTGTCGGCGAGGATGGTAACGAAGATAGGAGTATCCAGTAATCAGTATTCAGTAATCAGTAACCAGTCTCGGCCGGCTCACCTACGACCGGGCGGGACACTGAAAACTGAACACTGTTTACTGAATACTGAAACCACACTCCTCGAGCGCTTCATCACCGCAGCCCTCATCCTGGCGCAGGCCGCCGAGAAGCAGGGCGACCTGTTCGGGCTGCTCACCTTCACCGACAAGGCTGACACTTTCCTGCGCGCAAAGAATGGAAAACAGCATTACGCCGCCTGTCGCGACGCGCTCTACACTCTCGAACCGCAGAGCACCGCGCCGGACTTCGACGAAATCAGCTCGTTCATCCGCACGCGCCTGCGGCGGCGAGCGCTGCTGATATTCCTCACGTCGCTCGACGACCCGGTGCTGGCTGAAAGCTTCGTACGGAACATGGCGCTGCTCGCGGGCCAACATCTGGTGCTCGTGAATATGATCAAGCCTCCCGGCGTGGACCCGCTCTTCACCGATGGCGACGTGCAACACATCGACGACGTGTACCGGCACCTGGGCGGGCACTTGCGCTGGCACAACCTGCGCGAACTGGAGAAGGTGCTTCAGCGCCGCGGCGTCAGCTTCAAGCTGCTGGAAAATGAAAAACTCGCCGCCGACCTCGTGGCACAGTATTTGGGGGTGAAGCAGAGACAGCTTTTGTAGAAGTTCCGGCTTCCGAGTTCCGAGTTCCGGGTTGGGACGGAAGATTGACTTTCCCAACTCGGAACCCGGAACCCTGAACTCGGAACCCGGAACGACAACGATGATTATCGACCTCCAGCGCTTCATGACCGCCGAGCGGCCGTTCTGGACGGAGCTCGAGGGGCTGCTCAACCGGCTTGAGAACAACGGCCGCGCCGTGATGCGATTCGATGAAGCGCGCCGCTTCCACTACCTCTACGAGCGCACGGCCGCCGGGTTGGCCAAGCTGAACACCTTCTCCTCGGAGCCGGAGACGCGCCGCTACCTGGAAAGCCTCGTCGCCCGCGCCTACGGCGAAATTAACGAGACGCGCGATCGCCAGCATCGCTTCTCGCCGTGGCACTGGTTCTTCCAAACGCTGCCGCAAACGTTTCGACGGCGCGCCCGCGCGTTCTGGCTGGCGCTGGGCATCACGCTGGCCGGGGCGCTGTTTGGCGGATTGGCCGTCGCGTTCGACCCGGAGGCCAAGACGGCCATCCTGCCGGAAATGTTCGAGAGCCACCTCGGTGATCCGGCCGAGCGAGTCGCTCGCGAGGAGAAAGATCGGGACGGCCATTCCGCCGGAGGCATGACGAGCTTTTCGGCGCAACTGATGGTGAACAACATCAGCGTTTCGATTCGCGCGCTGGCGTTCGGTGTCACCTACGGCATTGGCACGGTCATCCTGCTGTTTTACAACGGCGTCATTCTCGGCCTGGTCATCGTGGATTACGTCATGGCCGGCCAGACGGTTTTTCTGCTGGGCTGGCTGCTGCCGCACGGCGTGATCGAGTTGCCCGCGATCTTCATCGGCGCGCAGGCGGGCCTGGTGCTGGCGGGCGCGCTCATTGGCTGGGGCCGCCGCGAGACACTGCGCGCCCGCTTGAGAGCGGTCGCGCCCGACCTCATGACGCTCATTTGCGGTGTGGCGCTGATGCTTGTCTGGGCCGGAATCGTGGAGGCGTTTTTTTCGCAGTTCCACGCGCCAATCCTGCCCTATTCGGTGAAGATTACGTTCGGGTGCGTCGAGCTTGTGGCGCTCATTTTCTTCCTCAGCCGTTGCGGAAGATCGGAGGAGGAACAGGACCGGTCAACTGCTGGAATTATCCCCGCGTTGGAGGTGAAAGTGTGAGTTTGGTTCGCCCTCAGCATGAATCGGAGCGCCGAGATCCTGCTCGGCCCGTGGAGACACAGCGGGTTCGCGCCGAGCGGGAGCTCGGCGCTCCGTCTCTCCCGGAGGGAGATTTGAAAATAGCCCGGCAGTTCACTGCCGGGATCGGATTCGCCATTCAACAAGTCCCGAAGGGACGGCCGAATCCAGCCAGCGCCATGCGTTCACACCTATTCCCATTTTTGTGGCATCGATTGAGCCATCCCTTCGGGAC
>DASTLJ010000021.1:0-18521 GCA_035715125.1 Verrucomicrobiia bacterium | reverse complement strand
TCGACAGTCACCGGCGGCACGCCTTCCTTGAGCAGCACCGCCACGAGGATGGCGTTCTCGACGGCGCGCGTGCTGCAGGGCCCCAGTCGCGCGAAATCCGCCGCGCTCCAGAAGCTGCGATGCACTTCCAGCGGATGATGACCGGGACGTGATTGATGCGGCTGAAAGTCATCGGACTTTCTCGCATGGTACGAGTATTGTGACGGGAGTGACAAGTCCGTTTCTCCCGGAACGAATCGCAGGAACGGGCAATTGTCGTGGAAGGAATTGGGCCGTTCGCGACCGTGTCCTACTGCCCCAACACCTGCCGGTAGAGTGCCTCTAGTTCGTCGTTCAGTTTGCGCAGATCAAACTTCTCCTTCACAAATCGTTGTCCGGCCATTCCTATCTCCGGCCACGACTCACGCCGCTCGATCAATTCGGCAAGCTTCCAGGCCAATGCTTCGGAATCGCGCTCAGGCACCAGGAATCCCGAGACGCCATCTGTCAGCGAGTCCGGAATGCCACCGACGCGGCTTGCCACCACAGGCAGTCCCATCGCCTGTGCTTCAATGAGCACCACGCCTTGCGTTTCCGTGCTTCCGTCACTGGCCACCACGCTGGGAAGCACGAACAAATCGGACTGTGCATACGCGGCGATCACTTCCTCCCGTCCCTGCGCGCCCATAAACTCGACGTTCATCTCAAGGCCCAGTTGCCGACGGAGTCCCTCCAGCGAGGAGCGCAGCGGTCCATCGCCGATCACGCGATACTTGAGACCCGGATAACGAGCAACAAGTCTGGCCACAGCCCGAAGAGCGTTTTCGAGTCCCTTGAACTCGACCAGCCGTGCCACCGTCAAGAGAGACACGGCACCGGAGCGGACTGGCCGTCGCTCCGGCGGAACGAAGGCACGTGTGTCCACACCCATCGCCATCTGCGAAAGCCGTTCAGGCGGGCAACCCAGCGCCAGCAATCGCTCAGCGAGGTAGCGCGAATTCCACGTGAACCAATCTCCTTTCTTAAACAGGCGTGCGTACATGTTTCGTTTTGAGCCCCGCGGCCGAATCGTCACGTCGTAGCCATGAAACGTCGTAATCAGCTTGCCGCTGACGGCGCGGAGGTCACGCAAAGCCTGGGCCTTGATGCCGTTCTGGCCGAAGTGCGCGTGAACTATGTCGTAAGCCGGACGACGGGGCAGAAACGGCGCTGCGTGGTGCAGCAGTTTGAAGGACAGGGCCTGCCTTCCGAACCGGAACGGGTTGAGCGCCCCGGCCACTTGCCTCGGCGCGGAACCGAAATGCCGGGCGGCCAACGCACACGCCCGGGCCGTCCTGGCCAGTGGATTACCGGGAAGCCGCGGAGCGTAACGGGTCTTCTCAAGGAGATGAAACTTCTCCACGTCCGCGTGGATCCTTGGAGCCTTTTGCGGTCGGTCGGCGTAGATCTCCACTTCGTGCCCGCGCTCGATGAGGCCGGTGATTTGGTTCAACACGAACGTTTCGGAGAGGGCCGGGAAGTGGGTGACAACAAACGCAATCTTCAAGGAAGCGAATTACTCACCCTTTCCCGGTGCGATTGCAACCTGGATTCGCGCCGCGAGAAACTGCACTTTCACTCGACGGAATCGATCAGGCCCGATATTCTGGGCCCGATCTCGCATTCGACGGCACGACTGAAGATGCTGCGCAAGTGGATCCATAAAGTCAGCAGGCGATTTGACATCGCGGCGCTCTACTCCACAACTGTCGGCATCAAATGCACTAATCCACTCATCGCTTCCTCGCGACTCGACGGGTTGACCAACCCGGGGGTGTTTGAACTGTCGCCCGGGGAATTGCGACTGGGTTTCGACGGACTCAGAGACGAGTTCACCTTACTGAAAATGCCCATCGCCGAATCTCCACACCTCGACTTGTTCCGGAGGATAGACAGCGGCAATGATTTGCATGATTCCCCGTACGCGGTCCGGCTGCGCTCAGGCACTCTGGACTTCCGGCCTCCGCGCCGTGTCGGTGAGAAACATCTGACGGCGCGTCGGGAGAAATTCTTTGAAGTGCGACAACGGATCCAAGCCGGAGATTACGAACCGATCAAAATAATAGTGGTGAGAGGGGATCATTTCACGGTGGATGGAAAACACCGGGCCGCCGTATGTGCGTTGCTCGGCCGGCAAGTCCGTTGTTTGGATGCCAGCGCCGCTGTGCACGATAGTTTTTATTCGTGGGTCTGCCGGAAAATGGAGAAAACACCGGCGCAGTTCCAGAAGCACATCTGCTGGTTCGATGCGATCTACCGCCGCCACAGGCTCCGCGATGCGAAACAACTATGCACTACTCCTCTGTAAAGGAAATCGTCGCGCATCTCGAAGCCGAGCCGGCCGAGTCGGGCGGGAACATCTATCATCCCATTCCCTTTCCCGAGTTCGCCCATCTTAAGTCCAGCTCCGATGCGGATCAGGTACGCGCCAAATGGGAGATGATCCAGAACGGCCTGCATCTGGCCTTGCCCGGCGGTATGGCCGGTCGGACCGTTCTGGACGTGGGCGCCAACTGCGGCTTCTATACTTTCTCGCTTGCCCAACAGGGAGCCAAAGTGACCGCCTTCGAGCCGCACTCGCGCTATGGGCCCATCGGGCAATTCCTTGCAGCCGAAAAAAAACTGCCGGTGGACTGGCATTGCGCCGCATTCTCGCCCGAAGCGATCCGCGACCAGCGTTTCGACGTCGCGCTCCTGCTTAGCGTGTTTCAGTGGATGGCCGCAGGCGGGCAAAACCTGGCCGGTGCTTCGGCCGAGTTGCGTGCCATCTCGGAGTCGAGCGACTGCCTGGTATTTGAACTCGGCTTCAACCGCGGCAAGTCGTGCCTGACGACCCGCCGATGGAATCACTACGCCGCACTAATCAGGCTACTGCGCGATGCCACGGTTTACAACCACTTCAAACTGCTGGGCCAGCCGCGCATCTGGCGCCGCTACGCCCGGCACCTGGTCCTGTGCTCGCACCGGGCAGACTTGGAGGATTCGCTGATCAGGCGCTGCATCCGCGGGATCGGCATCTAGCCGCCATTTCCTGGCATGAACTTAAGGACACGACAGTCGGTAGCCGCCGACGTGAGGAGGCGGAGAATGTGGCAACACGGTCCATCCGCCTCCTCACGTCGGCGGCTACGATCTTGGCCGTCAAATGCCGGCTAGCGTTCAATTGGCCTGATGAACCTCAGCGTCGCCGCCATCGTCCCGGTGTTCAATCGGCCTCGCGCCGTGGTCGAGGGCCTGGAAGGCGTGCTGGCGCAGAGTCTCCCGCCGGCCAGGCTCGTCGTCGTGGATGACGGCTCGACCGACGAGACCGCGGCGCGCGTCGAGGAGTGGTTGCTGGCCAAACGCCCGCCGTTCGAGGCGAAGCTCATCCGCCAGCCCAACGCCGGCGCCGCCGCTGCCCGTAATCGCGGCGTCGTCGAAGCCCACGGCTGCGACGTGTATGCCTTCCTGGATTCCGACGATGTCTGGCCCGCCGATTACCTGCGCCGGATGAGCGACGCGTTCGCGAGCCACCCGGACGCTGTCGCCGGCTGCGCCGACCGCGTGAACCACGACTTCGCCACGGGCGCGGTCGATCCGCACAGTTACAAGCATTACGCCGACGGCAAATGCAACGCGACCACCCTCATGTTTCTCGAAGGCCCGCCGGGCACTTCTGGCGTCGCGATCCGGGCCAGCGCCTTTCATCAGGCGGGCGGTTTCGACCCCGCCTGGCCGACCGGCCAGGACTACGATCTCATGTTGCGTGTCAGCCTGCTCGGCCGCTGGCTTTATGTGCCGGGCACTCCGATCACTTCACGGAATCATCTCGAAGTCGTGACCGGGAGCGGAGAACCGCCTCTCAGCCTCAAATATGCGGACCGCGCCTTTCGGCGTGTGCAGATGCTGCATCGGTTCATCTTCGAATGCGGCGGCAGGGATGCCGTGCCGGAAAAGGTCTGGCGCCGCCGCCTGTCTGGATTGTGGTTCAAGGCGGGACGGAAACTTGCCGCGATGGATCGGCCCGAGGACGCCCGCGATTGTTTCCGGCGCGCGATAGACCTGAAGCCGTGGCACCTGCTTGCACGATGGAGGCTCCTGAACACGCGCGGGAGTTAACCTGCGGTTCTCACCGCCGATCGTAGCCGCCGACGTGAGGAGGCGGATGGACCGCACTACCGCTGACCCGCCTATGCATGACGCCGGTAGGGCGAGGCTCCTGCCGAGCCTTGGTCAAACCGGAGGTTTCGGCTCGGCAGGAGCCTCACCCTACCGGGTCAAGATGAAGATGCCCGGCCACAGGCCATCGTTTCTCCTCACGTCGGCGGCTACAGAGTGTCCTGTGCCGCAGCTCGCGGTGAAGAAATGGCGGCTAATTTGCCGTCCGCTACGCTAGAATTCCCTTTACCACTTCGCCCGCGACATCCGTCAGCCGGTAATCGCGGCCCTCAAAGCGATACGTCAGCTTCGTGTGTTCGATGCCGAGCAAGTGCATCATCGTGGCGTGGAAATCGTGAACGTGAACCGGCCTCTCGGTGATGTTATACGCGAAATCATCGGTCGCGCCGTACGTCATGCCTCCCTTGATGCCGCCGCCGGCCATCCAGAGAGAAAAGCAACGCGGATGATGGTCGCGGCCAAAGCTATCCTTCTTGATTTCGCCCTGGCTGTAAGTGGTGCGGCCGAATTCGCCGCCCCAGATCACCAGCGTGTCGTCAAGCAAACCGCGCGCCTTCAAATCAATGACAAGCGCTGCGCTGGCCTGATCCGTGAGCTTGGCCTGCTTCTGGATTTCCTTCGGCAGGCTGCTGTGGTGATCCCAGTCCCGGTGGCAAAGCTGGATGAACCGCACCCCGCGCTCCGCCAGCCGGCGGGCGAGCAGGCAGTTGTTCGCAAAACTCGCCTTGCCCGGTTCGGCGCCGTAGAGGTCGAGCACGGACTTCGGTTCCTTAGAGATATCCATCAGTTCCGGCACCGCAGTCTGCATGCGGTAAGCCAGTTCGTAATTCTCGATGTGCGTTGCGATGTCAGGATCGCCGATGACCCCAAGCTGGCGGCGGTTCAACTGCTGCATCGTGTCGATGAGCTGGCGGCGCGAGGCGGGCGTAATGCCGGCCGGATTCGACAGGTAGAGCACGGCATCGCCCGCCGCGCGGAACGGGACGCCCTGGTAGTTGCCAGGCAGAAAGCCGTTGCCCCAGTAGCGAGCCTGGAGCGGCTGGCCGCCGCTCCCGCTGAGCAACACGACGTAGCCTGGCAGGTTCGAGTTTTCGCTGCCCAACCCGTACGTCACCCACGAACCCATCACCGGCCGGCCGGGCTGCTGGTTGCCGGTCGCAAAAAACGTCACTGCCGGGTCATGGTTGATCGGCTCGGTGAACATCGAGCGGATGAGGCAAATGTCATCCGCAATGCCGCCGATGTGAGGCAGCAACTCGCTCAATTCCAGCCCGCACTGGCCGCGCTTCTGGAACCCGAAGGGCGAGCCGACGCACAAGAGCTGCTTTTGTCCGCTTGTCATCCCAGTGATGCGCTGGCCCATGCGGATGGAGGTGGGCAGCTCGGTATTCGTCAACTCCTTGAGCCGCGGCTTCGGGTCGAACAAATCGATGTGCGAGGGCGCGCCGGATTGGAACAGGTAGATGACTCGTCTGGCCTTCGCCGGGAAGTGGAGCCCATTGAGCGCACCGGAGCCCGCCTTGGAAGCCGAAGAGGCCGAAGACTTCGCGCCCGCCGCGAGCAAATCCTTATTCAACAGCGAAGCCAGCGCGACGGCGCCAAGCCCTGTCGTGCTGCGGGCCAGAAACGCGCGGCGGCAGAGCAGCGTGCTGGGGTCCGAAGGAGTGCTCACGCCCGCAGCATAACCAGCCCAGGACGAAACGAAAGCCTGGAATTCGCGCTTGCAGGGCGCAGCTTGACGCGGACCGTCCGCGGGCCGGCTGGATGCGGCCCTGCCGCGCGGCGCCTTTCGTGATCGTTTCTCTCCTCGCGGTCGCCCCTGTGAACATGTCAAAAACTCATCCGCTCTCATTCGTTTGGTCGGATTTGGTCGGAATTACCTGGACCTGCTCGGAGGTACCCGGATTTGACCCAACTGTTGTCAGATCCGCGCCAGCCGCTGGGCATCTGGATTTCTTTCGTCTCTCGGCGTCCTGCTCGACCCAACGCTCCATGCGCTTGTCCAGTTCTTCCATGAATGCTGACCAGGCGGCTTTCACCTTCGGATCGTGCCGGTCGAGAAACGTCATGAGATCGTCTATGTCAAGCCGCAGTTGCTTCCTGTACCTCACGACCGAGTGTTCCTCCTCCAGCGCCAGACGTTTGCGTTCGAGGTTCAGCCACTGCGCCTCTTGATCGCCCCGGCGCAGCGCCACCACATCGGCGCACATCGCTTGTAACGTCTTCAAATCCACGCTGCCACCGGCCGCCTGCCTGACGGCGCTTTTCATGGCCACGGCGTAGTGGACGGTCAGGAATGAGGCCAGGTTGTCCGTCACCGGCGCCTTGCAGTTACGGGCCAACTCGGCCACGTCCTCGCACAGTTCGCACCCGAGTTGCAGCGCCACTCGCTGGGCCAGCCAATCCCGGTAACCGCCTTTGCGCCACTCGGAAATGTTCTGCTCCCGGATGGGGCGTCCCGCAAATTCCGCGTCCACGACGGCCTGCACACGCGGCAGCGAATTGAGCCATGCTACAAGCCCACGGCCCTTCTCCCCCTCGCGCAACCGGCAGTTCAGTTCCTCGCGGACCCGGTGCGGCAACCGGGCGATTTTTCCAGTACGGCTCATGACATAATCTACGAGCCTACGATATCGGACGGGGCGCAGAAGTGTTAGCGCCTAACGGGCGAAACGAGCCAAACGAGCGGAAAACGACACGAATTTCACGAATTTTCACGAACTCAGAGTCTCCAATTCGTGCTAATTCGTGAAATTCGTGTCTAAAATCGTATGCGTGGTTGTGTCGCCCTTACAGGGCTTGAGGGGTGTGTGGGGACTGTTGACCTGGGCCTCCGCTCGTCGGACTCGCTTCAGCCCAGGCTGACACATTGGGGGCTTTCAGCCCCGGCAACCGGCGCCTGCGGCGCAGCGGGCACACCTGGCGGAAGAGTTCGGCTGCACTTTCCGAACGCACGCGGCGCACGCGGTACCGAAGGGCCGAAGGCCCCTGTGCTGAGGGCTGAAAGCCCGTCCTGTGATAGCCTGGGGTGAAGCGCGCAGCGCGTAGCCCCAGGTCAATGTCCAAAACCAAATCTTACTCGCCCTGTAAGGGCGGAACAATGCCAACGCCCAGGCCGCACAATCCTATTCAATCCCACGCGTATCGTTCATCCAACGGCTTCCCATTCTTCTCGCAAAACCGGCGGTACTCGGTTTGGAAATCCTCCTGCTTGTGATGTTCCGGTTGGTTGCGAATGTAGTCGCGCACGGCCTCGACATGCATCGGGCTGACGCTGAACTCCCCGTAACCGGTCTGCCACGCGAAGTCCGAATACCACGCGTGTTGTTCCTTGATCCAGCCCGACGAGGAACTCTTGACCTGCTCGACGATTTTGGCTGGCGGGTCATTCTTCGATTGCGCGAAGAGGATGTGGATGTGGTCACGCACGGAATTGATTTCGATGAGCGGCGAGTCGAGGTTCTTGAGGATGCCGGTGATGTAGGCGTGGAGTTGGCCGCGTTCCTCATCGCGAAGGAGTGGGCGGCGGCCCTTCGTGCTGAACACCAGATGAACGACAATGTTGGCGAGCGATTGGGACATGGTTGTGTCGCCCTTACAGGGCTTGAGAGGTGTTGGGGAACGTTTGACCTGGGCCTCCGCTCGTCGGACTCGCTTCAGCCCAGGCTGTCACATTGGGGGCTTTCAGCCCCGACAACTGGCGCCTGCGGCGCAGCGGGCGCACCGGGCGCACGGTCTCGCCCGCGCCTTCCGAACGCACGCGGCGTACGCGGTACCGAAGGGCCGAAGGCCCGTGTGCTGAGGGCTGAAAGCCCGTCCTGTGATAGCCTGGGGTGAAGCGCGCAGCGCGTAGTCCCAGGTAAACGGAGCCGAAATCCTCGCCGCCCTGAAAGGGCGGGACATTGGGCGCGGTATGAAACGCAGGAGATCTGTTTCGGCCTTGCATGGAATGTCAGGCCGGCACGTCGAACACCAACACCGTCAACGCAAAGTCGCGCTGCTTGTCGTCGCGATGATGCAACATGAATCGGAAGCCCGTTTCGTGTTTGTAGCTGGTCACCTGGTGCTTGCAGTTTGGGTGTGCCTTCACCACGCCCGGAATTTGTGACAGCACTCCTGACAGGTTTTTGTTACGGTTGAAAATGATAATGGCAGTTTTAGTGTCGCGCCACGATGTGTAACCAAGCAGCTGTTCGATTTTCGAATTGAAGTACTCTGCGCCGCCCCAGACCAAGCACTCGGCAATGAAGATGTTTCGTCCGCCTACTTTGATAATGATGTCTGTTTTGCCCTCGTAGTTGAACGTTTCCCCCGTGGCTTGCCCCTCGTAATGGCTATTTAGTGGCACAAGCAGCATAAAGCGCAGGGCCTCTTCATCCATCGCCGTAAACGCTTTTGGGTTGAGTTCTAGTACCCGGGTCATGCTGCCAATCGTTCTCAGGATGTCATCGTAGGCCTCTGTATCGATGTAAGGGTCATGAACTGCTGTTTGTCCGAGGGCACTAGGAGGGACGACCGGCAACCGCTTGCGGTGTACCGGAACTTTGAATGTGCTTGGAACTGCCGAGCGTGCCCGAATTGGGAAGCCAAGCGACTCAGCGAGTGCAGCGTTTTGGAGGAGCATTGTTTTCCGTCCTTGAAGACGCTCGATCGCCATTGTCCTGAGGCTTGAATTGAAGCGGGCGACCTCCTTGTTGGCTCGGTCCAACCACCTGCCGACCCGGTTCAGGTTGTCATCAACTCGAGAGCGTATGGCATCCCTATCCCGCGAGCTCGTCTTGCAGAGAACGTGAAGCTCATTCCCGACGACTTCACCCCACGGCAATGACATTTCAAACTCACTTGGTCTCCGCATGAGCAGCCGACCATCTCCGTCAAACGGCACCGAAAACTTGTAATAAGTTGCCGCTGAGTGCATCGACATACAGGCGTCGAAGACATGGAGGCAAGTGCGCTTCTGCTCGTCAATTGTCGTCTGCCCATGTTCTACAATCTCAGTCCTGTCGCGGTGCAGTCGGACTAATTCGAACACATGTTTTTCAGCGAGCGCATCCGCCACCCCCTCCAGATTGGAACTCAGAAAGAAATCTCGACCGTAACGATCCACTTCTTCGCATAGCTGGCGGCTACGCTCTTGCAATAATTCGAGCAAGCTCCCCTTCCAAAAGAGCGAGCCAGGGAAGTTGGCGTTGAACGCGTCGTTCATGCTCATTGCATCCACCTTTCCCCGCCCTTCTCCAAATTCGAGGTGAACACGGACAAAGGCGCGCCGTCCACGCGGAGCGCCTGCTGGCGCAAGGCGGCATCGTAGTTCTGGACGGGCTTGTGCGCCGGTCTGAGTTCCAGCCTGGACTTCACGGGCATTAATCTAACCAGTTTGGTCCCTCACGTCGAGCACGGCGGGATGGCCTCGCTTCATGGGGATGCATCTTCGCACGACCAGCGTCGGAGCGCCGGCCGTTCAGGTCCGGTGTTCTCACCAACGATCGTAGCCGCCGACGTGAGGAGACGGATGGACCGTGCGTCCGCGGCTTCCGCCTCCTCACGTCGGCGGCTACGGACCGTCGTGTCCGCAAGCTTATGGGAAGAAATGGCGCCTACTGGATGCCGAGCAGTTCCACCTCGAAGACGAGGGTGCTGTTGGGCGGGATTACTGGGGGTCTGCCGGCCGCGCCGTAGGCCAGGTCGGGAGGAATCTCGAACTTGAATTTGTCGCCCACCTTCATGAGTTGGACGCCCTCGGTCCAGCCGCGAATGACGCCGTTCAATGGGAAACTGATCGGTTGTCCGCGTTGCACCGAACTGTCGAACACGGTCCCATTGAGCAGAGTGCCGTGGTAATGGACGTTCACTGTGTCGGTGGCCTTTGGAGAAACCGTGCCAGTGCCTCGTTTCATGACCTGGTATTTCAGGCCGCTGGGAGTGGTCGTCATTTCCTGTCCGGATCCGGTGGTGGCACCGGTGGCTGGGCTCGGCGTATTGGTAGCGGCAGGTTTCATATCGCTGGTTTGTGTTCCTTTATCACAACCCACGAGGAGGAGGGCGGCGGCAAGTGTTGCAGAGAGTCGTGCTATCATAGTTCAATTATCCGGCCGCCATCGATGGCAGCACGGAACGGAGTTTCCCCGATTGCCGCCCAAGGTCAAGCCACCTCCGAGGAGAACGGGCGTTGGACGCATTCCTTTGTGCGCCGGTCGGGCCAAACGAACCGCCTTACCGCTCACTCCGGCCCTCTCCCCTTTGGTACGGTTTGGCGGCGGGCGGCAATCTCCGCATGGCGTCACGGCTTTAGCCGGTAGTGCAACCGAAGGTATGCGGGCTGGGCCTGGCCGGACGCGCAACCGGCTAAAGCCGGGACTCCGTGCTTACAGCGCCGCAGGCACGCTAAACACGTTTCCCGTTTGAGGGGAGAGGGTGAAGGGCAGGCCCGCCGCGCGAGGCTCAAGCCGGGCCAGACCCGCTACGCCTCCTGCCGAAGGCGAACCCAGACGGAGTCACGGCCCGGCCGGAGTCGCGCCCGGCCGGCGAGGGGTTGAACGGACGAAGCGGCGAAAAAGATCGCCGGCGAGTGCGAGAAAACAGGAAAGCGGGAAAGCGGGAGAACGGGAAAGCGGGATCGGCCTTATCGAATCGTCGTTCTTCTCGCTTTCTCGCTTTCCCGCTTTCTCGTTTTCCCGTTTTCCAGCTTTCGATCATCAGCGCCGAATGTTTGCTGTGATTCAGCCTCGCCCTACCGGCGACATGGATAGACGGACCCATTTGCCCCTTCGGTCCATCCGCCTCCTCACGTCGGCGGCTACATATCCGCTCAGGCGGCTTTCGGCGTCGATTCGGTGTCCAGCCTGTCGATGAGCCACGGCGCGGCGGCGAGCAGGCGGGCTTGCCGGAAGAGACGCGCGGCGGCCTTGTGCTCGCCGCGCTGGCGCGCATCCAGCGCCAGGTAATACGCGGCCAGGGCTTTGTCCTGCTGGATTTCGCTTCGCGAATGAACTTCCAACAGCAACGGCCGGGCTTCGTCCCAGCGGTCCTGCCCGGCGAGCACGGCGGCGCGGGTCGCTTTGACGGAGAGGTTTTCCGGCTGCATCGCCAGGGCTTGCGCGCTCCAGTGGTCCGCATCGGGCAGCAGGTGCGCCAGCCCTTCCTCCACGGGCAGGGCAGCCAGAGTGTCGAGCAGATAGAGCTTTTCCTGCAGCAGCCCCGGCTCGTCCAGGTATTCGCCGCACAGCACCCACGCGGCCTGCCGTTCGCCCAAGCGGAGCCGCGCCTTGATTTGCTCGGTCAGGAACGTGACGCGAATCGACAGCCCCAGGTCGGCGCTGTCGAGAACGTCTTTGAATTGCGCCTCCGCCGCCTCGTGCCGCCCGGCCCAGGTCAGGACCAGCCCCTTCCAGCCGAGCAGCGCGACGTTATCCGGCGCCCAGCGAATCGCCTCGTCGAGGAACACCTTGGCGCCCGCGAAGTCACCCGATTTTCTGAACTGTTCCAGTTGCGCAAGCGTCTGGTCGAAGTTGAGGTTCGGCGGCCAGAAGGAGCGCGCGTTCACTTCGATTCGGAACGCTTCGATCACTTCCTTATGCCGCTTAAGGGCGGAGAAGTTCGCCGGCGCTGCCGATGGCCATGGCTTGCGGTGCGTCCACACCGCTCCCCAGGCGAAAGTGCTTCCCAGCAGTACAAAGAGCACCGCCGCCGTCCACAGGATGGCATTGCCGCCCGCCGAAACCGCCGCGCGCGCGACCATCACCGAGCACGCCACGCCCGCCACTGCGCCCGTCCCGAAAACCGCAACGTTGAAACGCCGGGCCGTCTTGCGCGCGAAGTTGATGTGCTGGATCGGCGGCGGGTCCTTGGCCTGCGGCACGAACGGCAGCCGGCGCAGCAACAGGATTTGGCACAATGCCAGGCCATCCGACGCCGCACGTCCGAACGGCGTCGAACGCACGTGTGGAAACAGGTGATGCACCGCGATCGTCACGCTGGCGATGCCGAACAGCCACCACGGGCTGACCGACACCATGAGATCGAGCGAGGCCGCCCGGCTCGGGCCCGCCACCGCCAGCGCCGCCCAGCCCAGCGCAATGCTCATCGCCGGACCCGCGGCGTGGAAACAGAGAAAGCGCCATAATTTGCCCCGACCGCTCTCGGCCTGCGCCTGCGTGCAGCCGCCGTAGGGGATTTGCTTCACCTCCACGTCGAAGCCTAGCCAGCGTCCCGCGTGCACGGCCGGCCCGAACCCGAGAGAAATCTTTTCCACTCGCAACCCGCATGCGCGTGCCGCGAAGGCGTGTGCCAGTTCGTGGGGGAGCGTCGCGAGGACGAGGAAGAGTTGAACGAGGAACAAGTTGAGCGCGCAATGCCCAAGGCGCGACTCCGGGTGCGCCCACACCAGCGCCATCCCGACGACACCCAGCGCCACATCGAGGACCAGTCCTGCCTGGAAAAACCTCCGGTGGAACCGCGCGTGGCAGTTGGGGCAATACGTCCGCGCGCCCCGAAACGGCACCGGCTCCTGCGCGAAGACCTGGCCGTCGGAAGCGGCAATACCGCAGACGCTGCACTTGATTTCCATTTACGATCCGCGTCCATCCCCCGACGGCGCGCCCAGCCACCGGCCCGCCGGCCCGTCCAGCCCAACTCTGCCGTCCGGTTTGCCAGTAGAACGGCGGCTGGCGACGGGGCATTAGCCGGATGTTGAAAAGCTTCTCCGGCCCGTGGCGGACAGGACGGTTGCAGGCCGCAACGGCGTTTGCTATCGTGCCGACATGAAACTCGCAGAGATCGAACAAAAGGCACTGGCTCTTCCTGAGCGCGAGCGCGCCTCGTTGGCCGCCAAACTCCTCGACACGCTGCCGGCTTTGGAGACCGACGTTTCCGACGAAGAAATCGAGAGGCGGGAGCGGCAATTGGAATCGGGGCAGGTGGCCGCGATCTCGCACGAGGAGTTCGTTCGCCGCGTCAAGCAGGAACGAGGCCGATGAACGTGGTTTACCACCCCGACGTTCAGCGCGATGTCTCCAGCCGTCCGAAGGCTGGAAACGCGCGACAGGAGTTTGACCGTCTCGGATTGGTGTTTTTCTTCTCCCAGAGGGAGAATCGAGAGTAGCCCGGCAGTTCACTGCCGGGTTCAGTTTGGCCATTCCATAAGTCCCGAAGGGACGGCTGAATTCATCGAGCGTGATCCAACTGTTCGGAGTCCGATTTTGTGAGAGCGATTCGGCCGTCCCTTCGGGACTCATTGCTCCTACACCACAATCCCACCCTTGAACGGGTGGGCTATTATCGAATCTCCCTCCGGGAGAAGGCAGAAGAATCGCCTGTACTAGTGCGTGCGAAACCGCTCGTGGAAGACGGTCTCCTTTCACCGCGCGCCGCATCGTTCGTCGAGATGATCCGCGGCCGGGCCAGGAACTCGACGTAGCGGGTCTGGTGCAGGGCCAGCGTCAGGTCGAGGCTCGTCGCGTTGGTATTCACGCGCAGCCCGAAATCCCATTCGCCTGGGCTCTCGAATGAGCGCCCCACCGGAGCCTCGCGGCCGTTGTCATCGACCGCCCTCACCAGCGTCATGCGGTAATCGGGGCGGCTCGGGGTGACGCGAAAGTTGACGCGATAGTCGAAATGGTGATCGCCGCTCAATACGTATCGTCGCGACTCGCCGGTGTATTGCAGCAGGGCACCTTGCAAGTTGGTCTGCGTCACTACTGTCTTCGTAAGGTCTGTCTCCGGGAGCGGCACGCCGTGCAAAGTCCACAGTTCGGACGCCACGAAGTTGGACCGCTGTGAAAACCCCACGCGCAGTTTCCACGCTTGCTCCGCCGGCCAAAGATGATGCTTCAACCGCACAAATTCCGAGTCCAGCCCTGGCCCTTTGCCCCAAATGTCGGCAATGACATTGCCCGTCGCGTCGCTGGCTTCCACGCTGTCGAGTTCCCATTCCTTCGTCGGCCGGCCATTCCGCTCGACGCGAAAACCGGCGCGCGTCATGGATACCGTCGGGTTTGGCGCGGGCTTCCGTTGGTAGGACCTGAGGTCGACGCCGGCCGTGAGGTCGAAGAGAGTTACAGCGAGGTCGCCCTCGCGTGCCGTTACCGGCGGCTCCGGAGCGGTCCACTCGGGGTGGTTGCCCGGCGTCGGGTTCCGCACAGTGAATTCGCCAATAGGATTGGCGTCAGGATCCTGCGTGCCTTGCTCGTAAACGCGCAGCGTGAAAGTCCGCTCGCGGCGCGGCCAGAAGTCGAAGGCCCAACCCTCAATCCAGTTGGCGCCCGTTCCCATTCGCATTACCGGAGACGATCCGCAGACACCGAAGTCGTTCGCGTCGAACAACACCAACTGCGGGGCGCCAGTCGTCGGCCCAGTCCCGATCCGCTCGAACCAAAAGGCGACCGATGGCCGGCCCATGGTCAGCACTCCCTGCTGCGAGGCGAGTTTCGCAGCAAGCTTGCGCGGCAGCAGCGAAAGCACGCGCTGCTGCCACCCGCCACCGAGGTACTGATGCTGTGTGCCGTAAGTCACTGCTTTCAGCGTCATCGTCGTCCCGTCGGAAAACGTCACCGTGTGGCCGATGGACTCTCCGCCCGACGGCAGGAAAATCGCCACCAACCCGGCGAGCAGAACCAGGACGAGCAGCGCCAGCAGGAACCGCTTGATGGCCGTGGCCTTCTTCATCGAGGGTCACAAACGCTCCCGAAACCAGGCCGTGATCGGCCCGGCCAGGTCCTGAATCCAGAATCCCACGACGTAATGATCCGCCTCGGGAACCTCGAGGCTCTGCGATTCTCCTCCGGCGGCTTGCTTCAGCTTGAGGATGTCCTCCGGCCGGCTGAGCGGGTCTTTGCCGCCGCCGATCAGCAGCACCGGCTGCTTAAGCCGGCGCATGGCCGCTTCCGCCGACCACTCGCTCCATTTCAAATCCAGCTTCGCACCCGCGCTCACCGCGGCGGCGCGGACCAGTCGCCTCGGAACCGGCGCCTTCTCCATCTCGGCAAACCGGGCGATGGCGTCATCCGGCCGATTGTAGGGGGCGATGGCCACCACGCCGCGCACTCGCGGGTCCCGGGCCGCCCAGTTCAACGCGAGCGTGGCGCCGTAGGAAAGGCCCAGCACTCCGACCCGCTCGTCACACAATCCGTGCGCGATCAGGTAATCGAGGACCTGGCGCAGATCGGTCGTTTCGTATTTGCCGAAAGTGATTTGCGCTCCGGTGGATTGCCCGTGCCCGCGCAAGTCCACCGTCACCACGCGAAAACCCGCCTGGGCCAGCACGAAGGCCCACGGCGCCATGGACTCCTTCATCATCCCGTAACCGTGCAGCACGAGGATGGTGGCCGGGTTCTCGAGCGGCTGGAACGTGTCCCGCGGTTCCGGCTCCCATCGGAGTGACAGCGTCCCCTTCCCATTGGGTTTGCGCTCCACGCTGGTTACGAACCGGGAATGATAATCGCGCGGCGGCACTTCCATCGCGCTCAGGGCCGCCTCCGGCGGGCCGACCGGAATCGTCACCGAAACCAGCGGGTTCGTCGTCACCTTGGAGAGCAGGTTGGTCCACACGGAATTCCACGCGGCCAGGGCGCCGCGCTGGTGCTGATTGGGCGCGGCGATGATCCGATTGGCCGCCAGCCGGCTCATGCCGCACCCCGGGGCGATGAGCAACAACACCATGCCTGCGAGGCCGCCGAAAAACCTGCCGTTGGATCGGAATGGGTGAGAGTGGCTTGAAATCATTCGGGGAGCATAGTCCACCGCCATCGGCGGGCAAGTGGAGACGAGAGTATTCAGAGGGGAACCACGAATGAACACGGCTGGACACGCATCAGGGAAGGACAATCGCGGCATACACCGCCGTCGCCTTCGCAACGAGGCCAGGGCGAAGCCGTCATCGCGTCGCGATGAAGCGAAGGTAGCCGTGGGCTTCAGCCCACGGTGCAATGCGAGAGGCGGGCGCGTCGCGGAGCGACGCATGAACTGCGCCACCGATTTTTCAAGCGTCGCTACGCGACGCGGCTTCGTCACCGGGGCGGTCCGTGGGCTGAAGCCCACGGCTATCGTCATCCGGTCGCTACGCGACCTGTTGGAAAAGGATGCAGACGCTTCGACATCCGGCCCTGTGACGAGTCGCTTCAGCCAGACTTCCATTCCTGGCTGGAGTGAATTCTCACGCCTAACGGCCCGTTCAAAAACTCCCTGTGCGGCTGTAGCGGCGGTCTGTGACCGCCGAGTTTGGGCCGAATTTTGCACTTTCTTCGGCGCTCACAGAGCGCCGCTACAGTTTTTGAACGGGCGGCTACCGCGCTCCCTGGCGCTGGCGAATCCAGGCCATCGCGCTGGATTCGCCGTAGATCTTGAACCGGTCGAAGTAGCTGACGATGTCAGCGTCCGTGGCCTGCCTCATCCAGGCGTCGAAGAGTTGCGTGTCCTGCCGGACGGCGGCGCGGCGCGCAGTGAGTTGATCGATATGTTCGCGCGCGCTCGCTCCCAGGAAGTCGTAGCTCCGCTCCGCGTCGAGTGGGTTGAGGACGATCCGTTCCACGGCGATGCCGACCAGTTGGCTGATCAGAGTGTGGGAGGCTTCGCCGGTGCCGAGACGCTGTCCCAATTGCAGGCCCAGCGCCGCCAGGTTTTCGGCCGACGCGGCGTCGCCGCCAGCCAGGTATTGGCGTTGGAGGATGGCCATCTCCTGCGCCAAACCCTTCAACTGCGCCAAGTGCGGCAGAAGCACCGAGCTGGACGCCATCGCCTTGGCTTCGGCGGGGGATTTGCCCGACTGGAGAAAGAGATCCTCGGCGTTTTGAATGGCGTCGAGCGTGTAATCCTGAAAGCCCGTCTTGCCGCTGGCAGCCAGCAGGTCCGCCTGCGCCTGCTCGGGCTGGGCATTCTTGAGATGCTCGCGCGCGGAAAGATAGTCGGCCAGGGCATTGTCGGGGGCGGCGGCCTTGAAACGATCGAGCCGCTCGCGCCGAGCTTCGGGGCCGTCGTCCAGCGCGGAGGCGGCGAACAGCACGCGCGGATCGTCGGGGAAATTCGTCAGGGCCATGCGCAGGAACTCCAACCCGCCGCCCGCCTGTCGAGCGGCCAGCAAATCCTCCGCGTTCGTGCGGCCCGAGGCGAGCCAGCGGTCAATGTCCTCGCGCGGCAATTTCAGCGATTCGCCGTCCTCGCTGAGCAGCCGCTGCAGCCAGTTCGTGGCGGACGCGGACGGGGAATTCGATACCACGGCGGCTGGCGACGCGGCGGCGGGTGTTAGGAGGCTGACCTGCGGCGGCAATTCCGGCTCGGGAGCCTCGGGCATCGACACGACCTCCGATGCCGGAGGCGCAGTTGGCGGCGCGTTGGCCTGGCGCCGGCGCGAGAGCTGTGTGAGCGCCAGCGCAAGCAACAGCGCCGCCGATGCCACGACCACGATGCGCAGCTTCATGCGATAAACAGCATAGTCGGCATTATCAGACACGGACAACGCCGAAAGCTCACGCCTGAACAACTCCAACGAGATTGTCATTACCCAGATCTGTGGACGCGATTTCAGCCAATCCCAAAGGGATTGCATCCTTCAGCCCAGGGTTGGCGCGCGGCGCCTACCCTGGGTCACGTAACCGAAAACCGGCCCAACCCTGAAGGGGTTGCAGCCGATCCTCCTCTGCGCGATCCGCTCACTCGATTCAACCCTTTCAGGGTTGATGAGAATCGTTGTTGCCCGCTTACCCAGCGTAGCTCCTTCGTCGCAACGCTGGGCTGAAAGATGGAATCCCGTTGGGATTCAAAAGCGGTCGCTGGAGCTTGTTGGCAATGACAAGCGCTGAAGCCCACGGCTACCTACCTGTGGTTGCTCCGCGACCTGTCACAATTTGATTTGCACCCGCCGCCACGTCCGGTCCGCTTTGCTCTCGTTTGTTCACTGCATCCGGGTAAGATGTTGTGTATGCCAGCGCCTCAAGATCGCGCGCCGAGTGAAGTGCTTCGCCGAAGGCGAATCGGGATTGCGCTCGTGGCGGGCGTGGCGTTCGGCATCGTTTGCTTGTTCACTCTGCGTTCCACGGAGCCGGAATATGGGGGTAAGCCTCTGTCCCGGTGGGTCGAGCAGTTGTACACGAATTACCCGCGCGTGGATGCGGAAGCACGGGACGCGCTCAGGGCGATGGGCGAACCGGCGGTTCAGTTCCTCACCAGAATTGTGGATCATCAACCTTCGGCCTGGCGGCTCCGGCTCGAGTCAATGACTGCCGACATTCCGTTTATCAATCGGCTTTTCGGTGTGGCCACCTTCGACAGGCTCTTTGCCGCCAAGGTGCTTGCCGAAATTGGTCCGATGGCGAAGTCAGCGATTCCCGTGTTGGAGCGAGCCACGAAAGACGCGG
>DASTLJ010000020.1:0-13702 GCA_035715125.1 Verrucomicrobiia bacterium | reverse complement strand
CGCAGACCTTCCACGTCTGGTCTGCACTTGGTCTCTCACCAGTTAGTCTCATCGTTTCCGTCATCGCACATAGCCCAGCGATTCATCGCTGGGCATTCGACCCTCCAGCCCCTCAAGTCCCGTAGGGACGGAAGCACTCCTCGCTCTGCCATCCCTGCGGGACTCCGAAGGCCGACTCCCCACAACCCAGCGATGAATCGCTGGGCTATTTTCAACACGTCCCTCACGGGACGCCAACCAGACTACTCGGGCGCGGGCTTTTCTGTTAATCCCCTCGATCTTCCCGATTCTGCCTCGCCGGCTTCGACCGGCCACCCCCTGCAAACGCAGTGAAGACTCCGCCGTCCCGCAGCGTCAGCTTCTGCCTGACAAAAACGACAATTTCCGCCTTTCGCATTTTGCCTTCGCGCTCCTAGACTGCGCCTTCACTTATGCACCAACGTCTCCTCGCCCTCGGGTTCGGCCTGGCCACCGCGTTCGGCGTCCAGGCTCAAGCGCCTAAACTCGCTCTGAAACCCGGCGACCACGTCGCCATTGTCGGCAACGCGCTGCCCGACCGGATGCAGCACTCGGGCTACTTCGAAACGCTCATCCACCAGAAGTTCCCCGGCCACGACCTCGTTTTCCGCAATCTCTGCGCGTCGGGCGATGAAATCACCACGTGGCACCGGTCGGAGAACTTCGGCTCGCGCGACAAATGGCTGGAAAAAGTCCAGGCCGACGTGGTGTTCGCCTTCTACGGGTTCAACGAATCGTTCAAAGGCTACGACGGGTTGGAGAAGTTCAAGAACGACCTGGACAAATTCCTAAAGGAAACGCTCGAGAAAAATTACTCGGGCAAAGGCGCGGCGCGCCTCGTGCTGTTCGGCCCGGCCGCGGACGAGAAGCATCCGGACCCAAACTTCCCCGACCCGGCGCCGAATAACGATCGCCTGCGCGACTATTCCGAGGCCATGGCGAAGGTCGCCGCGGCGAACGGCGTGCCGTTCGTCGAGTTGTTCACGGCCTCCCAGCGGCTCTTCGCTGACGCCGCGAAGAACCGCCAGTCGCTCACGGTCAACGGTCACTACCTCACGCCCGAGGCGGACAAACAGCTCGCGCCGCTGATGTTCCAGTCCCTCTTCGGCGAGCCGGCACCCAAACTCGACGAGAAACTCCGCGCCGCCGTCAACGAGAAGAACTGGCAGTGGCACCATCGCTACCGCACGATGGACGGTTACAATGTTTACGGTGGCCGATCGGCGGAAGCCTATCAGCCGGGCAAGGCCGGTCAGATCAAGAATCGCAACGCCCCCGAGCCTTATGTCTCCAACTTCAAGGTCATGCAGGAGGAAATGACGCAGCGCGACGTGCTCACCGCCAACCGCGAGGCCCGCGTCTGGGCCATGGCCAAAGGCGGCGATCTCGTGGTGAAGGACGACAATCTCCCGCCCGTCACGCCGGTGAAATCAAACAAGCCCTTTTCGCCGGAACAGGAAGTCGCCCCGTTCCTGTCCGGTGAGGAATCCATCGCGAAGATGCAGGTTCACTCCGGAATGAAGGTGAATCTTTTCGCCGACGAAAAGCAGTTCCTCGATCTCGTGAACCCCGTGCAGATGGCGTGGGATACCAAAGCCCGGCTTTGGGTTTCGGCATGGCGCAATTACCCGGAGCGCACCCCCACGAGCAAGATGGGCGACAAGCTCCTCGTCTTCGAAGACACGAACGGCGACGGCAAAGCCGACAAGGTCACGACCTTCCTCGACGACTTGAACTGCCCGACCGGCTTCCAGTTTTACAAGGACGGCGTGTTGCTCATGCAGGCGCCGGACTTGTGGTTCGTGCGCGACACCGACGGCGATGGCAAGGCCGACTGGAAGGAGCGCGTGCTCATGGGCATGGACAGCGCCGACTCGCATCACACGGCGAACTCGATCTGCCACGAGCCGGGCGGGGCCATTTACCTCAGCGACGGCGTGTTCCACCGCACGCAGGTTGAGACGGCGGCCGGCCCGCTCCGCAATGAAGACGGCGCCATCTATCGCTTCGAGCCGCGCTCCGGCAAGTTCGACCTCTACGTCAGTTACGGTTTTGCGAACCCGCACGGGCGGGTATTCGACTACTGGGGCAACGACCTGGTCACCGACGCCACGGGCAACAATACTTACTTCGGTCCCGCGTTCAGCGGCCGGCTCGACTCCGGCAAGCATTCGAGTTTGAAGGATTTCTGGGAGCGCCCCTCGCGGCCCTGCCCGGGGACGGGCATCCTCAGCAGCCGGCATTTCCCGGAGGAATTTCAGGGAAATTTCCTCAACATCAATGTCATTTCGTTCCAAGGCATCTATCGCGTAAAAGTCGCTGAGGACGGTTCCGGCCTGAAAGGCGAGACGCAGGAACACCTCGTCTCGGCCGCGCCGAGTGACCTGCCCAATTTCCGGCCCATCTGCGTCAGCATCGGTCCGGATGGCGCGATCTACTTTTGCGACTGGGCCAACAACATCATCGGCCACTTGCAGCATCATCTCCGCGACCCGAATCGCGATCATGAACACGGCCGCATCTACCGCATCACTTACGAAGGCCGCCCGCTGCTCAAGCCGAAGAAAATCGACGGCCAGCCCATCCCCGCGTTGCTGGAACTCTTGAAGGAGCACGAAGACGGCGTGCGCGAACTCGCCAAGATCGAATTGGACAAACACGATTCTGGCAAAGTCATCGCCGCCACTCGGAAGTGGGCCGCGTCGCTCAACAAGTCCGACCCCGACTACGAACACCACATGATGGAAGCCCTCTGGGTCCACCAGTGGCACAACGGCGTGGACCTCGACCTGCTCAAGAACCGCCTGGCGTCCCCCGACCCGCGCGCCCGTGCCCAGGCCGGACGCGTTCTATGCTACTGGCGCGACCGAGTGCCCGACTCGCTGGCGCTGCTCAAGAGGCTTGCGGAAGACGAGCAACCGCGCCCCCGCCTTGAAGCCGTCCGCGCCGCCAGCTTCTACCGCGACGCGCAGGCCGCCGACGTCGCGCTCGCCGCGCTCAAGCAGCCGACCGATTATTACCTGGATTACACGCTCAAGGAGACGCTCCGGCAGCTTGAGAAATACTGGCGCAAGGCCATCTCCGAAGGTGTCCCCATCGCGGCGGACAATCCCGCGGGCCTCCAGCGGCTCATGGGCAGCCTCAGTGCCGCCGAATTGCAGCGGCTCAAGCGCACCCCCGCCGTTCTCGTGGCGATGCTCACGCGCCCCGACGTACTGGATGCCCAGCGGATTGAGACCCTCGACACACTCGCCAGGGAGCGCAAGACCAGCCGTGTAGTTGAATTGCTCGGCGCGCTTGAGTCCGTGAAGTCCGACGCCACCGCCGCCGCCGGCCTGGCGCGTCTGCTGCCGCTCAACGAGTCATCGAACTTAAAGGCCGAACGTCCACGCTTGGCCAGGCTCGTCGACTCCGCGAACCCTTCCGAAGTGCGCGCCCCCGCCTGGGCTGCGCTCGCACTGGCGGATGGCGGATTCGACACGCTCTGGTCCCAGGCCGCCAAATCGCCGGCAACACTCTCCGACCTGCTCAACGGCATTCCCTTCCTGAACGACTCCGACTTCCGCAGCAAAGCCTATGATCGAGTGAAGCCGCTGCTCGGCGATCTGCCCGCCGCATTCAAGACGGCCACGGCCAAGCCCGTCGCCGGCCGCTATGTCCGAATCGAACTGCCGCGCACCGGCACCCTCACGCTGGCCGAAGTCGAGGTCTTCAGCGGCGGGAAGAACATCGCCCCCCAAGGCAAGGCCAGGCAAAGCAGCATAGCCAGCGGCGGCAACCCGAACCGCGCCATCGACGGCAAAACCAACGGCGAATACGGCGCCGGCACCTCGACCCACACAAGGGAAGACGAGAAACACCCCTGGTGGGAACTCGACCTTGGCTCGGAGAAACCGATCGAGAGCGTCGGCATTTGGAACCGCACCGACGGCGAACTCGGCAAGCGACTCGACGGTTTCACCCTCACCGTGCTGGATGGCAAGCGGAGTGAAGTTTTCACAAAGGCCGGAAATCCCGCGCCCGCGAAGAGCGCCCGCATCCCCGTCGGCGTCGCGAATCCCGCCGCTTCGATTCGTCGCGCCGCCATCCGAGCCGCCGTCGCGATGCCGCGCGACCAGCAGGCCACTTTCACCGCTCTCGCCGGACTCATCGCCAAAGGGGACGACGTGGCGGACGCCGCGGGCGGCATGCGCGTTCTGCCCCGCGCCGCGTGGGCCAAGGACCAGGCCGCCGGCGCCGCCACCGCGCTGGTCGCCTGGGCGAAGAACGTGCCCGCCAGCGAACGCACCGCGCAGGATTTCATCGAGACCGTGAACGTCGCCAGCGACCTGGCCGGCTCGTTGCCTGCCGACCGCGCCACAGCGCTCCGCAGGGAACTGCGCGATCTTGGCGTGGCCGTGTTCGTCATCAAGACCGTGCGCGAGCAGATGCGTTACGACACCCCGCGCCTCGTGGTCGAGGCCGGCAAGCCCTTCGAGATCATCCTCGTCAACGAGGACTTCATGCAGCACAACCTCGTCGTCGTGAAGCCGGGCACGCGTGAAAAAGTCGGCAAGCTGGCCGACGTGATGCCACCGGACAAGCTGGACGACCGCGGCCGGGCGTTCATGCCCAAAACCCCCGACATCGTCTCCGCCACGCGCCTGCTCGACTCCGGCCAGAAAGCGACCCTGAGTTTCAGCGGCCTGAACGACGAAGGCGAATTCGAATACGTCTGCACCTATCCCAATCACTGGCCCAACATGTGGGGCCAACTCGTGGTGACCAAGGACGTGGACGCCTACCTGGCCGCGCATCCCGAAGCGAAGCTGCCGGCCGCTGCCGCCCAGCACCAGCACGGTTTCGAATAAAGGCGCGCGAATTCTCGTAGCCGACGACGTGAGGAGGCGGACGCGTTGCCTTGCGTGGTCCATCCGCCTCCTCACGTCGGCGGCTACGGGACTACTTCGGACGCACAAGAATCTCCTCCACCACGGCGCGGGACGGGAGATTGATGCAGAGCAGCGCACAGTCAGCGATGTCGTCGGCTTTCATCATTTTATCGCGCGCGGCGGCGTCGGGCGGCGAGGGGCGCTTGTCGAGCAGCGGGGTGTCGATGTCGCCGGGGAAGATGGCGCACGCGCGAATGCCGTTTGCCCGCTCTTCGCAGTTGATGGACTGGGTGAGGCCGGTCAGGCCGAACTTGCTCATCACGTAAGCGGGGCCGGCCTTGGGGTTGGCCTGTTTGCCGGCGTCGGAGACGATGTTGACGATGGTGCCGCCACGGCGCGCGCGCATTTGCGGCAGGAACGCCTGCACGCAGTAGTAGGCGCCATTGAGGTTGGTGTCGATCATCGCATGGTAGTCTTCGAGCGAAAGCACTTGGAGGGCGCGGCGCGGTGCGTTGGTACCCGCGGCGTTGACGAGCACCTCGACTTCCTTGAACTCGGCGAGAACCTCTTTCGCCATCGCCTGCACCGCGTCCCCATCGCCGATGTCGCACGGGCAGACGAGGAATTGCTTCGCCAGCGCGCCGGCGAGCTTCGCGGTTTCGTCCAACGCCCCGGCGCGGCGTCCGACAAGCGCAACGCGCCAGCCTTGCTGGGCCAGCTTCAGGGCCAGGGACTGCCCGACGCCGCTGCCGGCGCCGGTCACGACTGCGGTTTTGGACATGCGCCTCTTGTGCCTGAACGGCACGGTGCGCGGCAAGCGATTCCGATGGATGTCACGGCGTGCGACAAGGGAAACGGAGTCTCCATTAAAGTCATGGAGTCGAGGTTTGATGGAAGTTCGCCCTTTCCGGGCCGACGACCCTGTGGCAATTTCGAGGCATGAGCACCTTGACGATAGAACTGCCGGACGACCTCGCAGCGCGGCTGGAGGCGGCGAGCGCGCGGACGCGCGTCCCGCCCGCGCAACTCGTGCGCGCCGCACTGGAAAAGGCGCTATCCGCCTACGCGTCCGACTGGCCGGCGGACGGGCCGAGCCTTTATGAGCGGATGAAGGACTACATCGGCTGTATTGACAGCGGCGTGACCGACCTCGCCACCAACCCGAAGTACATGGAAGGATTCGGGCAATGGCGGAGGTAGTCCTGGTGGACACCGGTCCCCTCGTGGCCCTGGCGGACCGCGGCGAAGAGTTTCACAAGTGGGCTGGCGCGCAATTGCGCCAGATTTATCGGCCGATGGTTACTTGCGGTGCGGTCCTGGCGGAAGCGGGTTTTGTGGTGCGCCATCATCCGACGGCGCTGGCCCGCACTCGCGACTTGCTGGAAAGGGGCGACATCATTTCGGCGGAAGAAAGTCAGGAACTCTGGCTCAGAGCATGGGGACTGATGGAACGCTACGCCAATGTGCCGATGTCCTTCGCCGATGCCTGCCTGGTGGCGCTGGCGGAGTCCATCCCGGGCGCGCGTCTCTTCACGCTCGACCGGGATTTCCTCATCTACCGGCAGCAGAACGACCAACCATTGACATTGCTGGCGCCTTTTGCAGGGTAACGCCTCCGGGCGGCGTTCGACCAGGGCAATGAGCCAGCCTTGCTGGGCCAGCTTCAGGGCCAGGGACTACCCGAAGCCGCTCCCGGCGCCGGTCATGACTGCGGTTTTGGTCATATGGGGAGGATATGGAGACGGGGGACGACGAATCGATAGGTCGTGTCAGGGGGCGTGGGTCTCATGCAACCTGTGCGACTGCCACCAGCGGTACTGATGAAAAAGTAGACCGGCGGTGATGTTTTGAAGGATCGCTCGCTGACTATTCATGGTGTTCTGTCTAACCGCGGGCGTCGAAGCGGGGAACAGAAGGGGCGCAAACTGCAACCCCCTCTTCTCGGGGCTCCGGCAAGGAGGCCCGCATTCAAAGGAGCCACAGCCGCGCCCGAGGGGCGCGTGCTGGGCGGTCTTTGAACGCATTGAATCTTGCCGGATTCCGAGAAGCGACCGTCACCAAAAGCGATGCGAAATGGTTGTTATGAGGTTTGTCTTTACATGGACTTTTTCCCGTACGGATGGTTGCTATCCGAAATAGCGGCCTGTGCCAAGGCGAGATATGCGACTGCCTCGGTTTGGCAGCGGCCAAACGGGGACGCGCCTTCGGCGCGGGGCAGGCGAGACGCCTGCCCTACGTTGCGTTCACGCGTTCAAGCACTCGCGCACCATCCGTGCCAGAGTTTCGGGGCTGTAGGGCTTCTGGAGGAATTCCGTCCCTTTCTTGTTCGCGAAGTCCGGACTGACCACGTCGAGGCTGTAGCCGCTGCTGCAAATCACCTTCAACTCCGGCCGATCCCGCAGGACGTGCTCGGCCAGCTCCCGGCCCGACACCCCTTCCGGCATCATCATGTCGGTCAGGAGCAGGTCGATCTCCCCCTTGCGCTCCTCCCAGATCTTGAGGGCTTGCGCGCCCGTGGCCGCGGAAATCACCCGGTAGCCCTTCACTTCCAGGATTTCCCGCACCACGTCGCGCAGCGCCGGCTCGTCCTCGACAAGGAGGATGGTTTCATCGCCGCCCGGCGCGATGCCCTGCGGGGCGAGGACCGAGCCGTTGACGGCGCGGGTGCTGA
Organism: Verrucomicrobiia bacterium; assembly: GCA_035715125.1. GTDB lineage: Bacteria > Verrucomicrobiota > Verrucomicrobiia > Limisphaerales > JADJPG01 > DASTLJ01. The sequence continues at coordinate 6,142 of DASTLJ010000020.1, read as the reverse complement.
CCGGCAGGAACACCTTGAAGGTGGTGCCGCGCCCGACTTCGCTCTCGACTTCCACCCAGCCCTGGTGCTGCTTGAGAATGCCGTAAACGGTGGCCAGCCCGAGGCCGGTGCCTTTGCCGACTTCTTTGGTGGTGAAAAACGGCTCGAAGATCCGCACGAGCGTCGCCTCGTCCATGCCGTGGCCGGTGTCCGTGACCGTCAGGCATACGAAGTTGCCCGGGCGCGCCTCCGGATGCCGCTGCACGTAGCCTTCGTCGACTTCGACGAAGAAGGTTTTGATGACCAGTTCGCCGCCGCGCGGCATGGCATCGCGGGCGTTGACGACGAGGTTGACGAGGACTTGCTCCATCATGCCGGGATCGGCATTGATTGGCGTAAGGTTATCCATCGTCAGGCGCTTCAGTTCCACTTGCGGGCCGATGAGCGTGCGGAGCATCTTGCCGAGGTTGGCCACCACGTCATTGAGGTTCAGCAACTGCGTCTGAAGGATTTGTTTGCGGCTGAACAGGAGCAGTTGACGCGTCAAGTTGGCCGCCCGCTCCGCGGCGATCAAAATTTGCCGAGCCGATTCCGTGTGGGCCGGGTCGAGGCCGGCCGCCGAGCCGAGCAACCCGGCGTGACCCTGGATGATGGTGAGCAGGTTATTGAAATCGTGCGCCACGCCGGCGGCGAGCTGGCCCACGGTGTCCATCTTCTGGGCCTGGCGCAATTGGGCTTCCAGGTTCAAGCGGTCGGTGACGTCTTCGGCGTAGCAATGGACGACCTGGTTCGAAATGACGGGGAAGAACGACCAGGAGAGCACCCGCCCGACGACGTTGGTGGACAGGTGAAGCTTGTTCTCACCGGTTGACAGGCATTGCTTGACGTAATTTGCGGCGTTCAGCGGCAGGATGGCCTGGGGGTGAGGCTTCTTGAGCGCGCGGGCGATTTCCAATGCCGCGTCGTTGAAGTAACTCAATGTGCCGTCCGCGGCGAACTCGAACACCGGGTTCGGATTGAAGCGCGGGAAGGCCGCCAGCTTTCGGATCTCCCGCTCGGCGCGCTTGCGCTCGCTGGTGTCGCGCGACACGACAAGGATGTGCTGTGGCTTGCCGTCCGCCCCAAAAATGCAAGTGACCGCCGACTCAAAAGTAAGCCAGCTCCCGTTGGTGTGCTGGAGGCGCAGCTCGACGTTGCGCCCCTCGCGAAGGAACAGCGCCTCCTCGAAGGCTTCGCGCAACACCCGGGCGTCGTCCGGGTGCAGAAACGCGGCGCAGGCGGCGCCGGCCATCTCCTTGGACTCGCGCCCGAGGACGCGCCGGAAGGAGGGGCTGGCGTAGAGCGGCTGAAATTCCAGGTCCATCAGGCAGATCAGGTCACGCGTGTGTTCGGCGATCAGTCGGTACTGCTCCTCGCTATGGCGCAGGGCGATCTCGGTGTCGGCGCGGTCGCGCTCGGCCCGTTTTTTCCCAAGCGTGTTCCGGATCGCGGAAGGCAGCCGGCGCAGGCTGGCCTTGAGGATGTAGTCGTCCGCGCCCTCCTGTATGCAGCGCACGGCGATTTCCTCCGAGTGCGTTCCGGTGACCAGGATGAGCGGCACCTCCGACTGGCACTCCTTGAGCAATTGCAGCGCCTCGATGGCACCAAAACTCGGCAGCGAGTAGTCGGCCAGGATCGCGTGCGGCTCGAATCGGTTTAGCTCGCCGAGGAACTCGTCGCGCGTCTCGACCCGGCGCGTGTGGCAGCGCAGCCCGCCGCGTTTCAACGCGTGCTCGATCAGCTCCGCGTCGGACGGCATGTCCTCGACCAGGAGAATATTCAGGGAAGGATCCATCGTGAGTGAAGCAGGTCCGGCTGCGCGCGTGGGAATAGAAGTGCGGCCCGCCTTCGGGAGGAGTGGCCCGGGCGTGCTGTCCCCACCGGCTGGGTGTTGCTGATTTTCGTCGTCTGTTCCACGATCACCAAACTCATTTGACCGTTCCGATCAAGAACCGGGCCCACACGGTGTTCCTAGCAAACCCGGCCGAGCTTGGCCAGCCTTCAATAAGTCCGGAGTTTTCCCGACGGGGGATGGCGCGGGGATTCCAGCTCTGCGCCATTGCGGTCCTCGTCATGCGGCAGCGTGAAGCTAAACGTCGACCCTTCACCCCGCCTGCCCTCCGCCCAAACGAGGCCACCGTGACGGTGGATGATTCGCTGCACAATGGCCAGCCCCGCGCCGGTCCCCTCGAACTGTTCGGTCCCGTGCAGCCGCTGGAAGAGCTGGAACAGCCGGCCGGCGTGTTTCATGTCGAAGCCGACTCCGTTGTCGCGCACGAAATAGACCGACTGGTCCTGCAACTGGCGCCCGCTAATCTCGATCTCCGGCTGGGCAACATCCCGGGAGAACTTCAGCGCGTTGCCGACAAGGTTTGTCCACACCTGGCGCAGCAACGATGGATCGCCGGCGGCCGCCGGAAGGTGCACCACGTTGACCCGCGCGCTGCCCACCGCCGACTCCAGGGTCAATTCCCGGACGACCGAACGGGCCAGCGAATCCATGTCCACCGGCGCGGGAGACAGCGTGTGCCCATTGAGGGTGGCAAAAGTGAGCAGGTCGTCGACCAGTTGACCCAGCCGGCGCGCGCTCGATTCGATCCGGCCGAACAGCCGCGCCATCTCCGGATCGAGCTTGTGTCCGTGCTCGGCGCGCAGGATTTCGGCGAAGCCGCCGATGGCACGGAGCGGAGCCCGGAGGTCGTGCGAGATGGGATGGAAGAACGACTCCAGTTCCCGGCTCGCCTCGGCAATATGGAGGGCCTGTTGCTCGACTCGCGCCACCAATTGCTCGTTCCGAAGCCGCAACGACTCCTCCGCCTTCCTGTGCTCGGAGAGGTCCTCCGCGAGCTGCTGGATCCGCTTCTCCGATTGCCGCACCCATTTCGTGCGCTCCCACAGGCCGGCGATCGCCGCCAACACAGCCAAGCCAAGACAGGCGTAAATCGAGTAAGCCATCCACACGGCGGCATCTTCCGCAGGGATGGGCGATTTTGGCAATCGACAGAACCCTGATTGCGGCATCGTGAATTCCATGATGCCATTCAGATGTAGTACATCTCCCGCTTGTCCGCGCCTTCATCGAGCAGTTGCTGGAAGGTGATGGCGTCCGCGGTGGTGTTGACGGCCTGCTGAAGTTTCTTCCACGCGGCGCGCAATTCCGGCGGGCACTGGCCGTCGGTCAACGCCGGCGAATCGAACACCTCGCCATGCACGGCGCGCAGCACGTCACCCAGCGTGATTTTGGACGGCGATCGGGCCAGCAGGTAGCCGCCTTCCTTGCCGCGGCGGCTTTTCACCAGGTCTCGCGCTTTGAGTTCGATGAGGATTTGGACCAGGTAATTGGGCGGGACGCCGTTCTCCGCCGCCAGGGTTTCGACTTTCATCGCTTCGCCGGTGTGAAAATGCCGGGCCAACCCGATGACCGCGCGGGCGGCGTAATCGCTTTTCACGGGGAGCTTCACGCGCCATCGAGGATAGGCCGGGAATGCGCTGCTCGCAATCGGAGAGTGCTTGGCCACACTGCCGTCCAACGGCTCAGGAGAAACAGCTGCTCAAGCGCTCCCCTACTCTTACTCCTAATCTTAATCTTACTCCTAATCTTAATCTTAATCTTAATCTCCAGCCTTCTGAACACTTTGAGATTGCGAATAAGATTAAGATTAGGAGTAAGAGTAAGAATCGGGCCGCCGGCAGGCTCCTCTGCACTCGAATAAATGGCAATTCTGCCCGACCGGCAGCGGCAGATCAGTCTGCCTCCATATTGTCGATGAACGCGGCCTTGTCGAGGCGCTCGATGGCTTCGCGTTTGACGAACATGGAGGTGTTCTCGGACGCCGGCGCGACGACCGGCCCCGGCGGGGGCGGAGCCGGCTCGGGTGGCTGCGCGCCGGGCATTACGTTCGTCGTCGGTTTCGCCTTGCGCAGGCGGCGGTACCACTTCTCGAGCGTCTGCTGGATGGCCTCGCGGTTTAGGCGGCGGAAGCGCCGGATGGCCTGGGCGTTGGGGATTTCGTCTTGCGTCGCCTTGCGAAGCTGGGGATCCCGAAGCATGCGATCCTCAATTTCCGAAGAGCTGTAAACGCCCTTCGCATAGCAATACGCGACCGCCCCCAGCAATTCCCTGGCTGGTATCGCGTTCCCAGCCTTCGGGGCGACGACGCCAGGGCCGCCCGGCTGCGCAGTCTCGGACGCTGCCCGCAGGAAGAACAGAGTCTGGCCTTCCTCGGAGGGTTCCGATGGCGGCGGGACCGGCTGGTTCGGCGCAAATTTTCCGAGGTGAAGCACCTTGGTTTCTTCCGGCGATTTCTGGGGCGGTTCGTTCTTGCTCATACAGCGTTTCTCCTTGACTGGCGTTTCTCTACGCAGATTTAAGCGTATCCAGCCCCTTTTGGCCAGCCTGAACTTTACGGATTGTTTCCCGCAGCAGGGAGGCGCCAACAGCCGGTTCGACCAGAGGACGCCGCAACTTTCCTGAGCGTGACTTTGACCAGCGACCCGCTACATTGGAGGGCATGGCACTGCTTAAGCCTCCGCTGTTCAAGACCCTGAAGGTAGGGCGCGCCGCTCCGCGCGCGCCGCACTCGACATCCCAGACCGGCGCGCGCGGAGCGACGCGCCCTACCATCCATTCGTGGTTCGGGAAGTCAATGCACGAATACTTTCGGGGAAGTCTCGCCTCCAGGCCGATTTGGTTTCTCGCGCTTGCCGTGGGCTGTCTCTGGCCATTGGCGGGTGCCGGCCGCACGCTGCTCGATGCCGGCACGGCGACGGAATGGAAGTTCCTCACGGGGACGAATCCTCCCCCCGCGGCCTGGCGCGAGGCGGGCTTCGATGATGCGGCCTGGCAGTCCGGCACGGCGCCGCTCGGTTACGGCACGTCCCGCCTCACGACCCTCCTGGCCCGGCCTCCTGGCGCCACGAACGGTTCCGTGACGACCTGGTTCCGGCGCGAGCTGGTCGCTTCGCCGCTCCAGGCGGGTGAAGGGCTGGATATCCTGCTGTGCGTTGACGACGGCGCGGTCGTCTACTTCAACGGCCGGGAGATTGCCCGTCCCAACATGCCCGCCGGCGACGTGTCCGCCGCCACGCTGGCACGCCGCGCCGTCAACGGCCGAGCGGAAGGTTTTTACTCTCGCGTCTCGGTCCCGAACGGCGCCTGGCGCGCGACGGGCACCAATGTCCTCGCCGTCGAAGTTCACCAGGCGTCGGCCCAGGATGCCGATTGTTTTTTCGACCTGGCCCTCAAGACGCTGCCGCCGGACGGGCCGCGTCCGACCGTCCCGCCCGGCGCACGCGCCGCGATGAACGCCTACTACAAGGAGCACTTCGTCGGCCCTGGCGTGCTCGTGCCGGACGGTTACGTGGATGGCGGGCGATTGATGAACTTCGATGCGGATGGCCGCGCGAAATCCGGCCGGGAAATTCTTGTCGTAGATCGCGCCGGCGATTCCGAACTGCGCAAGCAACTGGAATTCGCGCGCTCGCCGGACCTTCAGGCGCTGGGTCCGCTCGAACGCGCTCAACGGCTGGCCGAACGCATCGATCGACTGACGACTCCGCCCGGCGGCGAGCGCTGGGTCGGCCCGGCGGTCGAGCAGCTCACGGGCGAGTTCGCGAATAAACCTGTCCGGATCGGGGACATGGTCGATTTGGGCCAGGCTGGTGTTTGCCGCCACCGGTCGCTGCTCTTCAAAATCCTCGCTGACGAAGCCGGACTGAAGTCCGCGCTCATCCGCGGCAACTACGCCGCCAGCGGCCCGCGCGGATTTGCCCACGCGTGGAACGAAATCTATCTCGACGACGGACGCCGCCTGCTCGTCGACGTGATGCACAATGGCGGCAAGCCGCGTTTCCCCGCCGTCACCGATCCCGAAGTCGTCCGCCACTACCTCAAGCCCGACGACACGCCTTGGTATTCGACGAACGCGCCCGCAACGGCCAGGCCTGAAAAGCCGTGAACTTGAGGCCTGAGCTAATCTCCGCACTGGCTTTTCAAAGTAGGGCAGGCGTCTCGCCTGCCCTGGCCGCGAAGCGGCCAAAGAGGGACGCGCCTTCGGCGCGGGGCAGGCGAGACGCCTGCCCTACTTTGGCGCTTTATGGAAGGGTCGCTTGCGTTGAGCCTTGT
>DASTLJ010000019.1:0-23263 GCA_035715125.1 Verrucomicrobiia bacterium | reverse complement strand
CCTTGGCGGCGGGTGTTGCGGTCACCGTCGCGCCGTTATTCACGGGCGCTGTGCCCAGGCTCAAAACGGGCTTGGCGAGGAAGTTGGTGTCCATGAACTCGAGGCGATCCACCAGCCACTTCTTTTGGAACTCGACTTCCTTCACGAACGCGCCGCGCCCGAAGTTGGTCGCCGGGCCGAAGTCGAACGAGTAACTTTGGACGGTCTGGTTGCCCGAGCGGGGCCAGTTGAAATTCGTGGTTCCGCCGCGCCACAAACCGCCCCACCGGAGTTGCTCTCGCACTTGGGCTTCGCGTATCTGGTTGTGGAATTCGTCCACCTTGGCCAGGATCGCGTTGGTCGAGTATTCGTTGGTTCGGAAGGCCTGGTAACGGTCGATGAACTTTTGCCAGAACTCCGGATCGCGGAACAGCGGGGTAAACCAACTCACGCCGACGTTCGAAACACCGAAGAAGTCGGTGCCATTGTCGGTGCCAGTGTCGAAGGCCGGCAGGCGCCAGAAGCGCGGGCTGAAGCAGCGATTGTCGGACTGGGGCGTCGTGGTGCCGCCCGTGCCCAGGCAGCGGTCGCAGTCCCAAAGCGGACCCTGCTCGAAACGCTTGTTACGGTCCTTGTAGAAATAACCGCTGAGCCGGTAGCCGTCGACGTTGAAGGGAATGATGTTGGCGATGAGGTTGTCGATCCACTGATCCGAATCGACGTACTGGGAGTAGCCCGTGAACTCGTTGGTGTAGCTCGGGAGGCTGAGGTTGGTAAGGAAGTTCAGGAGATAGGTCTGGATCCAACTGACCTGCGCCAGAATTCGCGGATCGGTTGTCCCCAGAGTGTTGTTTGGATAATCGAGAATGAGTTGGGCCGGGGTGGGTCGGATGGACCCAATCTGCGGCACCGACCAGACCCGTTCGTTCGGGTCCGTCCGATCGATCCGCAGCATGTAGCCGCCGGTAATGGCGACGGCATTGGTGTCCTCGGGTTGCAGCGCCTTGATGTCGAGACGGTTGTTGTTGCGTTTGGGTTTTTCCTCGAGCAAGTAGAGGCCGAAATAATCATTCGTGGTCACCGGCCCGGCGTCGACCTTGCGGAAGACTTCTACGAAGCGTGTGCGGGAGGCGGCCAGGCCAATCTGCTTGCCAAGCCAGTGGAAGATGGCGTTGTGCATCAAGCCCGGGTCGAAGCCGTTGATGCCGTAGAACACCCAGTCGGACTCGGCGGGCATGCCCAGAACCGGGTAGTCGAAGTCCTGGTTGAATTCTTCCCATGTTTCGACCGCGAAGTTGGACTTGAGCTGGGCGCCGGTGCTGGCGCCACGGGTATTGATGCCCATGCGGGTTTGCAGGTTAGGGAGATTCGTCAGGGAGCTGCGTCCGCAGTCGTTGTCAAATGTCATGAAGATGCCAGCCTGATCGCCGGCGGCCGAAATCGAGCCGGCCGACAGCATGTGGAGGATGACCACCGGCAAATCGGAACTCCAGCCGAGCACGTCGGAGCCTAGTTGAATGTAACTGACCGTCACCGGTGTGCCGGGCAATTTGCCCGGCTCGAAGGCGCGGGCGCGGATCTGGGTCGTTTGGTTGATGGCGATGGGACCGGAGTAGATGGGTGAGTTGGTCGTCGCGTTGTTGGTCAATACGTTGTTGCCGACAGCGAACGTCAGGCTGGTGATGACCACAATGCGGATGACCGCATTGGGCGAAGGGGTGGACAGAGCCAAATTGAACGGGTTGACGAACGTACCGGGTTGGCGGGATAATGAAATGTCCGGCGCGAAATCCGTTCCGCCACTCGTGCCATTGGCCGCGCCGGGAGTCGGCGTTGAATAGTAGCCGACGCTGTTGGGGTCGAGACGGTCCCGCCCATAGGAAACATCCGCCCGCTGTTCCAGGTAAAACGGAGAGAAGGCCGAAACCACGTTCGTCGCGGGATTGACCAGCGCCAGGTACTCGCCGCTCGGGTCGAGCTTGAAATTCAGGTGCATCGGAAGGGCCGGATTAGTCCTTCCGGGCTTTGCCGAAGCCCAGAAAAGCAAATAACTGTTGGGGGACATCAAGGTGCCATTCGGGATGCGCCACTGTGTCAGGTCGAAAAAGTTGTCCGTCAGGAACCATCCGCCCAGGTCCACCGAGGTGAGGCTGGCGTTGTAAAGTTCCAGCCAATCCGAGTGGTCGCCATCCTCGTCGCGGATGCCATTCTGGTTGTCCGCCATGAACTCGCTGATCCGCACGTCCTGACCCGCGGCGTGGAAACTTGAGGCAAACACGGCGCCGAGCAGCAACAGCCCGAAAGATATCCTGGAGGAGAACGAGCGACAATTCATAGCAGGTGGTGGATGGTTTGATTTGGGTGAGACCCGAGCAACGCAGGACGGACCTCCGGCCGCGCCGTGGGCGCAAATTGGCTGCCGGCACGAGGCAAAGAAACTTTACTTTCGAGCATACTACTCAAGCCCGTCGTTCGATCCGGAGATAGGGTCAGGCCTTTAGTAGCACAAAGTCACCTTACTGTCACACAAAGAATTTTGTTTTGAATTCGCGCCCGGCCCCCGCCAACATCCGCCTCCGTTTCGGCGGCCGGTCCACGGCCCTGAGGCCCGCGAATTCATGAGACGAACGCACCATTGCAATGAACTCCGTCCCGCCCACGTCGGACAGACGGTCACTCTCAACGGCTGGGTCCATTCCCGCCGCGATCTGGGCGGGGTCATCTTCCTGGATGTGCGCGACCGTGAAGGGCGCACGCAGACTGTGTTCGACCCCAGCGAGTCCAACGCCGCGCTCGTCGAGGCCGCCGCGGCGTTGCGCAGCGAGTGCGTGGTGAGTGTCACCGGCAAAGTCCGCCACCGTCCCGCCGGCACGAACAACCCGAAGATCCCCACCGGCGAGATCGAAATCGTCGCCGCCTCGCTCGAGGTCCTCAACATGGCCGCCGTGCTGCCGTTCCCTGTGGACGACCCTGAGATCGCCGCCAAGGTCAACGAGGAGTTGCGCCTCCAATATCGCTACCTCGACTTGCGCCGTCCCGAGATGGCGCGCAACCTGCGCCTCCGCTCCAAAGTCGCCACGGCCACGCGGGTGTTCCTGGACGAACAGGGCTTCCTGGAGGTGGAGACGCCGCTGCTCTTCAAGAGCACGCCCGAGGGGGCCCGCGAGTTTCTGGTTCCCAACCGCAGGGAACCGGGCACCTTTTACGCGCTCCCGCAAAGCCCGCAGCAGTTCAAGCAAATCCTCATGGTCGCCGGCGTGGAGCGTTATTACCAACTGGCCCGTTGCTTCCGCGACGAGGACCAGCGCGCCGACCGCCAACTGGAGTTCACCCAGATTGACATCGAGATGAGCTTCATCGAGCGGGAAGACCTCTACCGGCTGGTCGAGGGCATGCTGGCGCGCATTTGGAAGACCGCCCTGGGCGTCGACATCCCCACTCCTTTCCAGCGCCTCACCTACGCCGAGGCGCTTAACCGCTATGGCATCGACAAGCCCGACACGCGCTTTGGAATGGAGCTGGTGGACTTGACAGAAGACTTCAAGACTTCCGGGTTCAAGGTCTTCAGCGGCGCCATCGCCGGCGGCGGCGTGCTCAAGGCCATCAATGCCAAGGGCCTGGCTTCCGCCACGCAAGGCCAGATCGAAACCATGACCGAGTACGCCAAGAGTTTCGGCGCCAAGGGCCTGGCCTTTATCAAGGTCGAGGGCGGCGAATGGAAGTCGCCGATCGTGAAGTTTTTCAGCGCCGCCGAAAAGGCCGCCCTGACCGACAAGCTCCGGATCGCGGAAGGCGATTTGATTCTGTTCGCCGCCGACCAGTGGCTGAACGCGTGCGAAATCCTCGGCAGAATCCGCCTCTACTGCGCCGAGGTCCTCAAGGCTTCGGGCAAACTGGCCATCGACCCGGCACGCTTCGATTTCCGGTGGGTCGTCGATTTTCCGCTGCTTTCCTACGACAAGGAAATGAACCGCTGGTATTCCAGCCATCATCCCTTCACCGCCCCCGTGGCGGAGGACGTGCCGTTGCTCAAGACCGACCCGAAAAAAGTCCGCGGCCAGCATTACGACATCGTGGTAAACGGCGTCGAACTGGGCGGGGGCAGCATCCGTATCCACCAGCCTGATGTGCAGAAGACGGTCTTCGAGGAGGTCCTGGGCATTCCGCCCGAAGAAACCAAGTTGCGCTTCGGCTACCTGCTCGACGCCTTCCGCTACGGCGCCCCGCCGCACGGGGGCATCGCGCTGGGCTTCGACCGGCTCAACGCCATCCTCTGTGGCACGCCGAGCATCCGCGACGTGATCGCCTTCCCCAAGACGGCCAAGGGCGCCGACCTGATGACCGACGCGCCCGCACCCGTGACGGCGCGGCAACTGCGCGACCTGCACATTGAAGTGAAGGCGGCGAAGAAGGAGTAATGCTTCTCTTTGAAGTGGAGGGCAATTCAGTCACCGTGTATCGTATTGTTCCTCGGCGTGAAGCCTACCGATAATGAAAGGCGCTATGATTGATCTGCATCCGGAAATCCTGACCAAGAACGGGCGCAAGGAATTTGCCGTGCTCCCCTACGAAGAGTTCGTCGCCCTGACCGAAGCATTGGCCGATTACGAGGACCTGCGCGATCTTCGTGCCGCGAAGGCCGAGGAAGGCGAGGCGCGCACGATCTCGCTGCACGAAGTCCGGAAGCGTTACGGCATCGAATGAAGCCGCGGCGGCCTGAAGCTATCCTGCCGCCATGAGCGCGATGAATCCGGAGGAGGCCGACCCGCTTGCCAGACGCATGGCCGCCTTGGGAGTGCGCGAAGACGATCTCGAAGAAACTTTTGTCCGCTCCGGCGGGCATGGCGGGCAGAACGTCAACAAGACCTCGACCTGTGTGATGCTCCTGCACCGGCCGACCGGCTTGCGGGTCAAATGTCAGACTTCCCGCCAGCAGGGCTTCAATCGGCTGCTCGCCCGCCAGCTTCTGCTCGACAAAATCGAGACGCGCCGGGCCAGCCAGGCGGAGGCGGAACGGGCGCGCCTCGAAAAAATCCGCCGCCAGCGCCGTCCGCGCAGCCGCGGCGCCAAGGAACGGATGCTCGCCGATAAATCCCGCCGCGCCGCGAAGAAGGATTCCCGCCGCCGCGTCGCGCCCGACTAACGGCCCCAGGAAGGATTCGCTTCCCCTCCGTCCCGCCTGCGAGTATGCTTTGGAGCCTGACGCCCGTTGCCCGCGCGGATTGAAGACGTTTCGCCGCGCGATAACGGAAAGATTCCAACGGCACCGATGAACAACGGCACCATGAAAGCGGTCGGCGTCATCCCCGGAAAACGGGAAGTCGCCTTGCTCTGGCACCCGGCGCCGCGCATCGGCGCGCCGACTGAGTTGAAGATCAGGACGCTCGAGGTCGGCATCTGCGGGACCGACCGCGAGATCTGCACTTTCGCCTACGGCTCGCCGCCGACAGATTGCGAGTACCTCGTGCTCGGCCACGAAGCCCTCGGCGAGGTCGTCGAGGTCGGCCCGCGCGTCACCGCTTTCAAGCCCGGCGATCTCGTCGTGCCCACCGTGCGCCGGCCGTGCCCGCACGCCCACTGCGTCTCGTGCCGGAACGCGCGACAGGACTTTTGTTTCACCGGCGATTTCACCGAGCGGGGCATCAAAATGGTCCACGGTTACTTGACCGAGTTCTTCGTCGAGGACCAGGCGCATCTGAACGCGGTCCCGCCTGGCCTGAAGGACGTCGCCGTGCTCGTCGAGCCGTTGACCGTCGCCGAAAAGGCGCTCGCGCAACTTTGGCAGGTGCAAAGCCGGCTCAACTGGGGCGCCGGCAACGGCGAGTCGCCCGGCGCCGGCAAGACGGCCGTGGTGCTGGGCGCCGGCCCCGTCGGCATCCTCGGGACGATGGCGCTACTGGTGCGCGGATTCCGGACGTGGGTCTACAGCCGCAGCGCCGAGCCGAATCCCAAGGCCGAATTGGTGAACTCAATCGGCGCGAAGTACGTTTCCTCCGAAACAGTGCCGTTGGGGGAGTTTGCCCGGCTGACCGGGCCTATCGACGTGGTTTACGAAGCCGTGGGCGTGGCGAAGATCACCTTCGACGTGATGAAAATCCTCGGGCTGAATGGCGCGTTCATCTTCACCGGAATTCCGCCGGAGCGACCCGCGATTCCCGTGGAAGCCGACACTCTCATGCGCCGCATTGTGTTGATGAACCAGGCCATCATTGGCACCGTGAACGCGGATCGGAGGGCGTTCGAGGACGCCATTCGCGACTTGGACCTTTTCAAGCAACGCTGGCCGGACTCCCTCCGCAGGGTGATTAGCGGGCGCCATCCTCTCGAAAACTACCGCGAACTGCTCCTTGACAAGCCGGCGGGCATCAAGCAGGTGATTACGATCGGCGCTTGAGCGGGTCAAAGTAGGGCAGGCGTCTCGCCTGCCCCGCGCCGAAGGCGCGCCCTCGTTGGCCGCGATGCGGCGAGGGCAGGCGAGACGCCCGCCCTCCTCTCCTCAAATCGTCCCCGACGACTCCTTCCGCTCGCTGGAACGATAGGGTGAAAGGCGGACGACGTTGCCCGGATCGAAGTCGGTGAGCTTGAGCCAATCCTCGGTGATGTCGCTGGGCGGGAAGAGGTCGTTCTCCCGATACTCCTTCACCAACGCGTCGAGCAGGTCCTGGCGGGTGAGCGGACACTCCGCACCCTTTTCGATGGATCGCTTGATGGCGTATTCCTTGGCCCGCTCGACGATGGCGGCGATGATGGCCCCGCTGGCCAAATCGCCTCGATAAAGGTAGTCGTGGCGTCCGCTGCGGTAGCTGACATCGAGGAAACGGTTCTCCTCGATGTGCGCGTAATGCGCCTCGGCGACGGCGTCGACGAGCGCGTCGCGCGACTCGGCCAGCGGCAACTCTTCCTTGAGATAGATTTTGTAGATGTCGCGGGCGGCAGACTTGTCGGGACGGCGCACGCGGATTTTACGGTCGATGCGGCCGGGCCGCAGAATCGCCGGGTCGATCAAATCCGCCCGATTGGAGGCAATGATGACCACGACGTTCTGGAGCGATTCCAGCCCGTCCATTTCCGTGCAGAACATCGGCACCAAAGTGGAAAGAATGTTCGTGCCGATGCGCACCGCGTGGCGCGTCCCTAAAACTGATTCCGCTTCATCGATGAAGAGGAAGGCCAGATGGCCTTCGGCCGCTTTTTCGCGGCACTGGGCGAAGAGGTCCCGCACCTGGCGCTCCGATTCTCCCAGCCACATGTTCAGGATCTCGGGGCCTTTGACGGAGAGGAAGAACTCGGGATGGTCCTCGCCGGTCTTCTCCCGGATCTGGAGACGCAGGTTGTGCGCGGTGGCCTTGCCGAGGAGCGTCTTGCCGCAGCCGGGCGGGCCGTAGAGCAGGAAGCCTTTCGGAACCGGATGATTGAAGCGTTTGAAAAGTTTCGAGTGCAGAAAGGGCAGCTCGATGGAATCACGAATGCCTTGCACGGCTTCCTCCTGACCGCCGATTTGGCTCCAGGTGATCGGCTCGACCTTGGTCAGCGAACGGTCGATGCGCTTGGACTGGCCGATGACCTCGATGGCCACGCGCTGATTGATGTCCAGCCGGATCTCGTGCCCCTGCTTGAGCTTCTCCTTGCTCAGAAGCGAGGAGCGGGCCACGACGAGATCGGAGATGCCCGACTCGTTTCCGACGCGAAGCCGGTTGTCGGAGAGCAGTTCGGTGACCTTCACGACGGGCCCGCTGCGGTCGAAGCCAAAGGTGTCCGTCACGGCGAACGCTTCGTTCAGCAGCACGCGGGCGCCGGTTTCCAGCGACACTTCGGGGATGGAAGGATCGAGGCTGCAGATGTAGTCGGTCCCATTGACACAGACCAGCGCGCGGGCTTTGGGGAGCTTCTGCAGGAGCGTGCCCAGGCGCAGGGCGGGCGCGCGCAGCTTGTCGACTGCATCGCTGAGTTTTTCGATCGCGACGCGGGCCTGGTCCTGGGTCTCCTCCATTTCGGCGACGCGCTGGCGGAGCACCGAAATGTCGGGCGGAGCGGCGCCTTGCATGACCAGCCGGTGAGCCATGAGGTCGACGATCTGAAGGGTGGAAAGTTTCCCCAAATCTTCCTCCGGCATGAGTGGGTCCACCGGATGACTCCCGGAGGCCGGAGACGGGTTGCTGGCGGGTTGGGGTTTCCCTTTGCTGGACTGTTTCACACGCATACTCTGCCACTGCATCGGAAAAGCGGCAAATTAGTTGAACTGAAATCCGCGGGCCTGGCCCCGGGCCAAAATCAGGTTCTGGACTGTCCCGAGGGCGGCCTCAACGGGGGCAAATCTTCATGCCATTGCGGAACGAACGGCACCACCGGACTCCCTCTCCCCCTCGGAGGGGGAGAGGGCCGGGGTGAGGGGGCAGCAGCGTGACAAGCAAATTGCCGCGACGTCCGCCGCGCACTCGCTCTGCCCCTCGGAGGGAAAGGGCTGGGGTGAGGGGTTAAAGCGCACACGGCTGCACAGATTTTGAGTTGCGCTCTTGGCGACCAGCCGGACACGGGCGGCTTGCCATCGGACGTCGCGCTTGCATACTGCCCGCCCATCCACCCACGAAACACGATTCGACATGAGTCAGCTTAACTTCGCCCTCGTCGGCTGCGGCAGCGTCTCGCTCCAGAACCACCTGCCCGGCCTCGCCCTGTGCAAGGAAGTCAGTGTCACCGCCCTCTGCGACAGCCACCCGGCCACCCTCGAAGCCGCCCGCCAACGGACCGGCGCGCCCATCGCTTCGGCGAACTGGGAGGAGATCGTCGCCCGGGACGATATCCACGCCGTCATCATCGCGACCCCAAATCTCTTCCATCCTCCCGTCGCCATCGCCGCCGCGCGCGCGGGCAAGCACGTGCTCTGTGAAAAGCCGCTCGCGCTGAACGCCGCCGATGCCCAGCGCATGGCCGAGGCGGCCGAGGCCGCAGGGGTCCGCCACATGACGGCGTTCACCTACCGGTTCGTTCCCGCGATGCGCTACCTGCATTATCTCGTCGGGCGCGGCGACCTCGGCCAGCCTTACCACTACCGCTCCTGCCGCCTCCAGGATTGGGGCACGCGCAGCGTGGGCTGGCGCCAGCAAAAGAAGTTCGCCGGCACCGGCGAACTGGGCGACATGCTCAGTCACCGCATCGATTTCGCCCATCACCTCGTCGGGCGGATGACGCGCCTCGTGGCCAATGTGAAGAACCTCACGCCCGTTCGCGACGGCCAGCCCAACGACACGGACGATTGGGCCGCCATCCTTGCCGAATTCGAGAACGGCGCCTCCGGAGTGCTCGAGAGCTCCAAGCTCGCCAGCGGGGTCAACGAAAGCTGGCGCAGCCCCGACCGCGTGGAGCTCAACGGCAGCGCCGCCAGCTTCAGCTTCACCACCAGTTGCTGGAACGAACTCCAATTCGGCAAGGCCGGCGGGCCGGGTCTCACGCCGCTGCCCATCCCGCGTGAGTTCCACGTCTGGCCCGGCTCGCCGCGGGATCCTGGCAAGGGCGATCCGCTGGTGGCCTTCCGCTACGATCAAGCCGTCGAATTCGTCAACGCCATCCGCGAGCAACGCCCGTGCGCCATAACGTTCCACGACGGCGCCCGCGCCCAACTTGTGATCGACGCCACGATCCGTTCGGCCGAGATGCGCGCGTGGGTTGAAATCCCCGCCTGAGTAGCCGCCGACGTGAGGAGACGGAGAACGTGGACGCACGGTCCATCCGCCTCCTCGCGTTGGCGGCTACAGACCGTCGGGTACTCAAGCCCATGGTGAGAAATGGCGATTAGTACCGACAGAGACGTGCAGGAACGACTGGCCGTCGCGGCGAAATCCTATGAATATCAACAGCCCGAGAGTCTGGCTGCGCTTGAGAACCGCCTGCGCTGCGAGCCTGCTGCCGCTGCTTCTGCTGTTGACGCTGGCCGCCCCGGTGCAAGCCCAATTCCAGTACTCGACTATTAACGGCACGATCACGATCACATATTACACTGGTCCAGGCGGTGCAGTGGTCATTCCAGACACTATTGATGGCCTGCCAGTGACCAGCATCGGGAACTCTGCGTTCTCGCACTGCACCAGCCTGACCAGCGTGACGATCCCCGACAGTGTTACCAACATCGGGCACCTAGCGTTCTATAACTGCACCAACCTAACCAGTGTCGCGATTCCCAATGGTGTACCCGGCATCGGGAGGGCTGCGTTCCTTTTCTGCTACAGCCTGACCAGCGTCACAATCCCTAACAGTGTAACTGACATCGGGGACTACGCGTTCGCTTACTGCATCAGCCTGGCCAGCGTTGCAATCCCCAGCAGCGTTACTAGCATCGGAACCAACGCGTTTATTGGATGCTTCAGCGTCAGCGCGTTCACGGTGGAAGCCTCCAACTCCTTCTTTAGCAGCGTGGATGGAGCCTTGTTCAACAAGAGCCAGGCCGTGCTCATCCTATGTCCGGGGGGTAAAACCGGAACCTACATAATCCCGAACGGCGTCGCCAGCATTGGAAGCGATGCGTTCTCTTCCTGCAGGAGCTTGACCGGGGTCACGATCCCCAGCAGCGTCACCAGCATCGGCAACGATGCATTCTCTACCTGTTTCAACCTGAGTAGTCTCACGATCCCCGACAGTGTTACCAGTATCGGAAGAGGTGCGTTCTATTACTGCACCAGCCTGAGCAGCGTCACGATCCCCAACAGCGTCACCAACATCGGCGACCGCGCGTTCAATGAATGCACCATCTTGAGTGCGATAACGGCTGATGCACTCAATCCCGTTTACAGCAGTCTGGATGGGGTCTTGTTTAACAAGGACGAGAGCCTGCTCATCAAATATCCAGGGGGCAAAGCGGGGAGGTACACGATCCCCAACGGGGTCACCAGCCTCGCTGACTCTGCTTTTGCTTCCTGCAGGAGCTTGACCTGCGTCACGATCCCCAGCAGCGCCACAAATATAGGGACTTACTCGTTCGCTTACAGCCGCAGCTTGATAGGGGTCTATTTCCAAGGTAACGCCCCCAGCGTCAGTCCAGACGCGTTCACCGGCGCCGATAACGTGACCGTCTATTACCTGCCAGGAACCACGGGCTGGGGGACGACGTTTGCCGAGCGTCCGACTGCGCTGTGGACCCCGCGAATAGAAACCAGCGATGCCAACTTCGGCGTGCGGACGAATCGATTCGGGTTCACCATCAGTTGGGCCAGCGACTTGGTCACAGTGGTGGAAGCCTGCACAAACCTGACCAATCCCGTTTGGACTCCGGTGGGAACCAACACCCTCACCGACGGCTCGTCCTATTTCAGCGATCCCGAGTGGACGAATCATCCCGTCCGTTTTTACCGCCTCCGGTCGCCCTAAAGATCGCCTGTCCACGGCGCTTCTCAAGCTGCGTCTCATGTCCGGGTCGGTATCCACCTACCTTGACCAGCCGCGCGCCGCTTGTTTCGTTGCCTTATGTCTGGCGACGTGCGGTCATTCCAAGCCCTCCTCTGGGGCGCAGTGTCGGTCCTCAACGTCTCCGGCGGGACGACCGACCCGGGCTTCCTGTACCGCCAGAACGAAGCAGCACTGCGAGGCGGTGTCCACTTTGTCGAAGCGGGCGGTGACTCTGAACGCGTCAGGCCGACGGTCAGCATCACTTCGCCCACTGCCGGGCAGCGGTGGAGCAACGCGGTATTCGTCCTGAAAGGAACGGCGAAGGACAACGTCCGCGTGGACGAGGTGCGGTATAAACTGA
The DNA here is from genome assembly GCA_035715125.1 of Verrucomicrobiia bacterium. Classification (GTDB taxonomy): domain Bacteria; phylum Verrucomicrobiota; class Verrucomicrobiia; order Limisphaerales; family JADJPG01; genus DASTLJ01. The sequence goes on along the minus strand of DASTLJ010000019.1, from coordinate 11,547 downwards.
ACGGAGAGGACTGGGAAGAGGCGTCGACCACCAATCGATGGACCAATTGGACCGCGACGGTGAGGTTGTTGCCAGGAACGAACCTCGTGCGGGTGTACGCGAAGGACACGAGTGGGAATCGATCTCTGACGAACGTGCGCGCCTTCGCATACGTCCTCAACATTCCATTCGGACTCACCATCAACGGCGGCGGCACGGTGACGCCACTGACGCCCGGCCAGCCACTCGAACTCGGCAAGCGCTACACCATCAAAGCCACACCCCGGCTGGGCAATCTCTTCAGCAACTGGGTCGGCAGCGTCACCTCGACGAACCGGACGCTTTCCTTTTTCTGGGCGTCGAACTTCAACCTCACGGCGAACTTTGTCACAAACCCCTTCATCGCACTGCGCGGCACCTACACCGGCCTCCATCAATTGCCGGATGAACCGGTGTGGGACAGTTCCGGATTGTTCAAGCTCATGCTCGGCCCGGCCGGAACGTATTCCGGCAGGTTGTACCTGGCTGGCGCCAGCTACTCGTTCAGCGGCGCGTTCGACCAGTCGCTCGAGTCGCAAAAGCGCGTCCTCCGCCCGGGCACGAACGAACTGATCGTCAGCCTGCAACTGTTGGAAGGCTCGGATCAGGTCACCGGCTCGGTCAGCAACGCCAGCTTCTTCACCCAGCTCGTCGGCTACCGATCCGGCTTCAGCACGGCAAACCCCGCGACGAATCTCGCCGGCAAGTACACGGCGGTTCTCTCCGGTGGCGGCGACCCTGTGACGAGCCCTTTTGGCCAGGGCTTCGCCACCTTCACCGTGGCCCACAGCGGCAGCGTCGTCATGAAAGGCAAGCTGGCCGACGGCACCGCCGTTGCGCAGAGCACGCCCTTGGCGGGCGACGGCGAGGTCGTGTGCCACGCGACTCTCTACTCGCGCCGGGGCTCCATCTTCGGCTGGTTGAGCTTTACCAACGCCCCTGACACGGTCCTCATCACCGGCCCGCTGCTTTGGACCAAGACGCCCACGACTAGCGGCAATTTCTATCGGGGAGGCTTCGCGAACACCGTCAATACCCTCGGCTCTCGCTACACCGCCACAAATAAGCCCGTGCTGAATTTCAGGAACGCCGTCGTGCGTCTGGAAGGCGGCAATCTTAGCGCGCCGCTGACCAACGACGTCGTTCTCAGTCCGCTCAACAAAGTGACGGTTGCCCCGACCAACGTGCATCGGCTCACACTTACCCTGAGTGCCGCCGCAGGCACATTCAGCGGCACGTTCCACAATCCCGCGACGGGCAAGACCAGCTCCATCAAGGGCGCGCTGTTGCAAAAGCAAAACGTCGGGAGCGGCTTTTTCCTGGGCACCAACCAGAGCGGCCGAGTCTACTTTGGACCGCCAGAGGGCTATCCGATGCCCTTGCCTTAGCAGCCCGTTCAAAAACTGTAGCGGCGCTCTGTGAGCGCCGAAGAAGCTGCGCATTCTGGCCCGATTTCGGCGGTCACAGACCGCCGCTACAACCCCACCTTGAGTTTTTGAACGGGCTGTTAGGTTGCATTTCTCACCGACGGTCGTAGCCGCCGACGTGAGGAGGTGGATGGACCGGCGTCCGCGTTCTCCGCCTTCTCACGTCGGCGGCTACCGGCTGTCGCGTCCCCAAGCTCATGGTGAGCCTCACGAGCGCCTGCGGGTGGTCCGGCACGACGCGCAACACGTCCAGGCAGATGCTCTCCGCCTCACCCGATTCGCCGAGCAGCCGGTAGCGCGTGGCCTTTTCCAGCGCCGTGAGGATGGAATCGGGATGCAGGGGTTTGAGTTCGAACATCGCTCGTTAAATCGTTAAATCGTTGAAACGTTGAAGCGAGCCGGCGGTGGCAGTGAGACCGAGCGTTGGCGAAAGAGTAGGCGGCCGGAACATCCGATTTAACGATTTAACGATTCAACGATTTAACGATTTAACGCTTCATCTTCTTCCACAACCACCCCAACGGATCATAAAACTCATCCACCACCCGCTCCTTCAGCGGGATGATGGCGTTGTCGGTGATCGCGATGTCCTCGGGGCAGACGTGGGTGCAGCACTTGGTGATGTTGCAGTAGCCGACGCCGAAGGCCTGGCGCAGTTCGTCGAGGCGGTCGGCGGTGTCGAGCGGGTGCATCTCCAGGGCGGCCGTGTAAACGAGGAAGCGCGGGCCGATGAATTCCTCGTGCTTGTGGTGCTCGCGCAGGACGTGACAGACGTCCTGGCAGAGGAAACACTCGATGCACTTGCGGAACTCCTGCACGCGGTCGATGTCCGCCTGCGCCATGCGCCAGGTGCCATCCGGCGCGTCGGGCGGGCGGGGCGTGAAGGGCTTGATCTTTTTCTTCACGCGAAAGTTCCACGACACGTCGGTCACCAAATCCTTGACCAGCGGGAAGGCCCGCATCGGCTCGACGGTGACGGGCCGCGTCAGGTCGAGCTGGTCCAGCCGCGTCATGCACATGAGCCGGGGTTTGCCGTTGATCTCGGCCGAGCAGGAGCCGCATTTGCCGGCCTTGCAATTCCAACGGCAGGCCAGGTCGCCGGCTTGGGTGGCCTGAATCTGATGCACCGCGTCGAGCAGGACCATGCCTTCCGACACTTCGGTCGAGTAATCTTTAAGCGCGCCGTTCGTTGCGTCGCCGCGCCAGATCTTGAATATCGCGTTCATTGGTTCAGGCGTTGATTCGTTGAATCGTTGAATCGTTGAATCGGGGACAAACGTCCCCAATGGGCCGGTTCAACGATTCAACGATTCAACGATTCAACGATTCAACGATTCAACGATTCAACGATTTAACGCTTCAACGCTTTCATTTCATTTCTTCAATCACCCGCTTCAACTCATCCCGCAGGGGTGGAATGGGCTCGCGCCGCAACTGCATCGCGCCGTCGGCTCCTTTCCACACGACGGTGTTCACGTTGCCGAATGCCGCGTTCTTGTCCGGGAAGTCGTCGCGGAACTGTGCGCCGCGGCTTTCCTTCCGGTCGAGCGCCGATCGGACCACGGCCTCGGAGACGGTGAGGAGGTTGCGCAGGTCGAGCGCGGTGTGCCAGCCGGGATTATATTCGCGGTTGCCGGTCACGCCGGCCCTGGCCGCCCGCTGCCAGAGCGTTTGCAGGCCGGCGAGCGCCTTCTGCATATCATCCTCGCGGCGCACGATGCCCACGAGGTCCTGCATCATGGCCTGAAGTTCGTGCTGGATGGCATAGGCCGCTTCGCCCTGGCCACCACGCTCGAAGGGCGCGAGGGCCTGTCGCTCGGCGGTTTCGATTTGTGCGCCGTCGATGGCGCCCGGCTTCTGTTCCTTGGCGAACTTCGCCGCGTATTCCCCGGCGCGCTTGCCGAAGACCAGCAGGTCAGAGAGCGAATTGCCGCCGAGCCGGTTGGCGCCGTTGATGCCCGAAGCGCACTCGCCGCAAGCAAAGAGACCCGGGAGGCGCGACATTTGCGTGTCCGCGTCCACGCGCACCCCGCCCATGACGTAGTGGGTGGTCGGGCCGATCTCCATCGGTTCGCGAGTGATGTCGATGCCGGCCAGTTGTTTGAACTGGTGATACATGCTGGGGAGCTTCCGCTTGATGTGCTCGGCGGCAGTGGGCAATCGCTTCTGGATCCAGGCGATGTCCAGATACACCCCGCCGTGCGGACTGCCACGGCCGGCTTTGATTTCGCGCACGATGCAGCGGGCGACGTGATCGCGGGTGAGCAGCTCGGGCGGGCGTCGCGCGTTCTTGTCGCCTTGCGTGTAGCGCCAGCCCTCCTCTTCGTTGTCGGCAGTCTGCGCCTTGTAGTTGTCCGGGATCTCATCGAACATGAACCGTTTGCCCTCCTTATTGAGCAGGATGCCCCCTTCGCCGCGCACCCCTTCGGTGACCAGAATGCCCATCACGCTCGGCGGCCAGACCATGCCGGTGGGATGAAACTGCACGAACTCCATGTCGATCAACTCCGCGCCGGCGTCGTAAGCCAGCGCATGGCCGTCGCCGGTGTATTCCCAACTGTTGCTCGTGATCTTGAACGCCCGTCCGATGCCGCCGGTGGCCAGCACGACGGCCTTTGCGCGAAACAACTTGAAACGTCCGCGCTCCCGCTCATAAGCCAGCACGCCGACCACCCGCTGGCCGTCCTTGAGCAACGTGATCACCGTATGCTCCATGTGAACGTCGATCCCCTGGTGCACACCGTGGTCCTGCAACGTCCGAATCATCTCCAGCCCGGTGCGGTCCCCGACGTGCGCCAGGCGCGGATATTTGTGGCCGCCGAAATTGCGCTGAAGGATGCGTCCATCCGGCGTGCGGTCGAAGACGGCGCCCCACGCTTCGAGTTCGCGCACGCGCGCGGGCGCCTCTTTGGCGTGCAGCTCGGCCATGCGCCAATTGTTCACGTACTGGCCGCCGCGCATGGTGTCGGCGAAGTGGACTTTCCAATTGTCCCGTTCGTCCACGTTGGCCAGCGCCGCGGCGATGCCCCCCTCGGCCATGACGGTGTGCGCCTTGCCCAGGAGTGATTTGCAAATCAACCCGACGCGCACGCCCGCCGCCGAAGCCTCGATAGCCGCTCGCAAGCCCGCGCCGCCCGCGCCGACAATCAGCACGTCGTGTTCGTGAGTTTCGTAGTCGGGCATGGTTCTTAGTTAAGCCGTTGAATCGTTAAATCGTTAAAACGTTGAATCGTTGAACCGAAGGGCCGGCTTGCACCACCGAGCGAATTAACGTTTTAACGTTTTAACGATTCAACGATTTAACGTGGTCAAAAAATCCTCAGGTCCCGCCACACCCCCATCGAGCAGAGCCGCACGTACAGGTCGGCGAAGCCCACGGTGAAAAGGCTCATCCACGCCCAAAGCATGTGACGGCGGTTCAGGCAACTGACGCAGCCGTAGGCCTTCGCACAGGCGGGCGACTTGGAAACCTCATCCCGCCGGCCGCCTATCAGGTGCCGGAGCGAGTGGCATCCGAACGTGTAGCCGCCCAGCAAGGTCACGTTGAGCGCCAGCACGAGCGTCCCCAGCCCCACGCCAAATTTCGTCCCTCCGGTCGCGGGATCCGGAAACCACAGCGCCTTCCATGCGTCGATCGCCAGGACGACGATGAACCCCATCGCCAGAAACATGAAATAGCGATGGACGTTTTGCAGGATGAGCGGGAAGGAGTGTTCGCCCCGATAACCGGCCCGAGGTTCGCCCACCCCGCAGGAAGGCGGGTCGGCCCAGAACGCCTTGTAGTAGGCGCCGCGGTAGTAGTAACAGGTGAGGCGAAACCCGGCCGGCGCCCAAAGGATGAGCAACGCCGGCGAGAAGGGCAGCCATGCCGGCCACCAGCCCGGCTGCGGCCCGAACCAGGCGTGCGGCGAAGCGCCAAAGATTTCCGGCGAGTAGAACGGGGAAAGATACGGCCCGAAATGGTAGTGGGCGTTCTGAAACGCCGCCCATGTCGAATAGACCACGAAGCTGCCAAGGCCGATGAAGACCAGCACCGGCTGGATCCACCAGGCATCCTGCCGCATTGTTTGTCCGAAGGTGCTTTGCCGGACTGACGATCCCGTGTTTCCCATGAAGACCCTGTTCGTTGTTGGCGCTCTCCTACCCGCTGTCGAGGTCATTGACAAGCACTGATCTCAAAATCCTCCCAGGGCGAGCATTAACTCGCGTAACCATGGGCTTCAAACAAAAAGGCCGCCCAACGAGAGTGAGCGGCCGTGAAGGAACTCGCGCGGGTTCAAACGCCGGTCATCCTGGTATCGGGCAGGGGAGGGGGGAGCGCCAGGCCCGTTGGCGCCATTGCTCCCACGGCGCGCCGCCGGCACGTCGTCAAGACTGCCAGGTTGAAAAAGTGCATGCCTCCGAGCACGAGCAGCACCAGTCCGATTTTCGTGCTCAAAGATTCGAGGGCCTCCTGGGGGTTCGCCGCGGCCACGCCAAAGCGCAGGGCCAGCGAAACGAAGCCCACGTTGATCAGGTAGAACCCGACCACCAGCAGGTGATTGATGGAATCCGCTAGCTCCGTGTTGCCGTGGAAGCAATCCACGAGAAAAACGCGCCCGTTGCGGTGCAAGGTGCGGGCCACCCAGACGGTGATGGCGATGCTGATGGCGAGGTAGGCAAGGTGTGTCCAGACGATGAGGGTCATAATCAGCCTTTCTATTTTATTTGACAGTTATTTCTGTCATTACAGAAATATAAGTCAAAAAGGCCGATGAAGCAAGCGCCTCTTGCGCGTGGTCGTTTCGGCCGGTCGGGCAGATTCAAGAGTGGAGCGCGGACAGCCTTGTCCGCGTGTGCTTTGGCTTCTCCAGCCGATGCGCAAGGATGGCCTGCGAATCGGCCGGACCTCCGGGCGCTGGCAGCGCACTTTAATCCATGAGCATTTTGGAACAGTTCCACCCTGCTCCTGAGCGGACGGGGATGGGCTGGAAGCGCCGGCATCCTGCCGGCGAGTTCGCATTATAATGGCGTAACGAGACGCCGGCAGGATGCCAGCGCTCCCAGCAGAACCCAAATCTGTGTCATGGGACCGGCGGCGGCCGGGATGGCATCACTGCCCGAAACTCCAGAGCGCCGCGGAGGCGAGGAGCGCGGTCGCGCCGGCCCATCGCAGGAGGCGCCTGGGCACAGCGCGGCGCGTCGCGAAATGGGCGACGAGCCAGCAGCCCACCCCAATGGCGGCCAACATGCCGGCATGGTACGGGCTTGTGAGGGCGTGCTTGGCGCCGTGGTCGAGCAGACCGTGGCCGGGATGCGCCTGGGCGCAAGTGGCCACGAGGAGCAGTTGGGCGGCAATGGCGACAGCGCGAGGCGTTGAGCGAGCGAAACGGTTCATCATTCGGCAATGCTTGGTAGAATAAGGGCCGCGTGTCAAACGAGGAGATGCGCTTCCGCGCCGCCAAGATTGACTGTTCCGCGCCAGTCACTACTTTGGGCGTCTCGAATGAATCCAATTGCAATGCATCGCGAGTTTCGGGATCCAGCCGGGCATCGGGACCCGCTCTGTCCCCGTGCAATCACTTTGGTCCTCCGCGTCCTTTTGGTCGTTACCTTTCTGGGCATCCTCTCGCAAGGCGAGGCGGCACCGCGAAAGACTCGAAACGTTTTCTTCATCACCACCGACGGATTCCGCTGGCAGGAAGTCTTCACGGGGGCCGAGGAGGCGCTGATAAACAAATCCAACAGCGTTCCCAGCGTCGAAGAGCTGCGAAAGCAATTCTGGCGCGACACGCCCGAGGCGCGGCGACAGGCGTTGCTCCCGTTCCTGTGGAACGTCGTCGCGAGCAACGGCCAAATCTACGGCAATTCCGCAAAGGGAAGTGTCGCCCGAATCACGAACGACAGGAAATTCTCCTACCCCGGCTACAGCGAGTTCCTGACCGGCGCGGCGGACACTCGAATCGACAGCAACAAGAAAATCTCGAACCCGCACACGAACGTCTTCGAGTGGCTCAACACCCGGCCGGGCTTCAAGGGCCGGGTCGCCGCGATCGTGAACTGGGACATCATCCCGTGGATCCTCAACACGGAGCGCGCCCGCATCCCGTGCTGGAGCGGTTTCCCGATGCAAAGCAACGCCCCGGCCATCAAAGTCTCGCCGCTCGTCGAGCAGCTGATCCGCGACACCACGCCGCTTTGGGGCGACATGATTCTTGACACGTTCACCATCCGCGCCGCGCTCGATTACGTGCAGGCCGAGAAACCTCGCGCCTTCTACGTCGCCTTCGCCGAGACCGACGAATGGGCGCACGAAAACCGCTACGACTCCTATCTCCATTCCGCCCACCACGTGGACCGCTTCATCCGTGACCTTTGGGAAACCTGCCAGCGCATCCCGCAATACCGCGACAAGACCACCTTCATCATCACGACCGATCACGGCCGGGGCGACGGCACCAACTGGACCTCGCACGGCGAGAAGACCGTCGGCGCCGAGTTCATCTGGGCCGCCATTCTCGGCCCCGACACCCAGCCGCTGGGCGAACGGACGAACTGCGCCCCGATTACGCAAAGCCAGATGGCCGCCACCATCGCCGCGACGTTGGGGGAGGACTTTCCTGCTGCCGTCCCAAGGGCGGCGAGGCCAATTCCGGACGTCCTGAGCCAAGTTGTGAAATAGGCGCTGTCTGCAATGCCTCTTAAAGTTTACATCGAAACTACCATCCCGAGACCCGCAATTCGTGATGCCAAGTCCCCCCTCGCTCGACGCACTTCATCTTGCGCTCGCTTCTGTCCATCGTTGTGACATCTTGCTCACATGGAATTGCGAGCATCTTGCCAACGCCAACAAACTCGGGCACATCAAGCGGGTCAATGGGCGTTTGAAGCTGGGCACGCCCCTACTCATTACCCCACTCCAACTGATGGGAACTGATCTATGAAGTCACATCCAGACCCAGGCATCGACGAAGTGCGCCGCGCGCGTATGGCGCTTTCCGCGCGCTTCGACCATGACGTCCGAAGGCTTTGCGCCCACCTCCGCGAAGAGCAGAAGAAACATCCGGGTCGCGTCATTGGCCAGGATGGATTTCAAGGCGCGCGGAAGACTCCCCGTCGTCGGGTTCGTCCCAAGGCGGCTTAGGCGCCATACAGACTTGGGAATCGAGCCCACGGTCATGCCCCAGTGTGGCAACTTCAGGATTGGTTGGCCTTGAAGCGGCTTGGCTCGACGGCATTTGATTTCATGAAAGTCACCTTCAACTGGCTCAAACAATACGTTGACTTCGACTGGTCCTCGGACGAACTCGCCGAACGCCTCACAATGCTGGGCTTGGAAGTCGAGGGCGTTAGCAAGCTCGCCGGCGAATTCGACGGCATCGTCGTCGCGCAAATTCTTACCCGCGACAAGGTGGCCGGGTCGGGCAAGCTGTCCGTCTGCAAGGTCACTGATGGCAAAGTCGAGCGGACGATCATTTGCGGCGCGCAGAACCACAAGCCGGGCGACAAGGTGCCCCTGATTCTTCCGAACTTCGCCCTGCCGCTGAAGCCGGGCGACAAGGAGCCGTTCGTCATCAAGGAGCGCAAGGTTTTCGGCGTCACCAGCCAGGGCATGATGTGTTCGCCCCAGGAACTTGGCTTGCCCGACCCGATCGACGGCCTGCTCATCCTTCCGGAGAGCGCTCCCGTGGGCCAACCCTTCGCCGAATACCTCGGCCGCGCCGGCAGCGATGTCGTCTATGACCTCGAAGTCACGCCCAATCGACCCGACCTCAACAGCGTCATCGGCATCGCGCGCGAGATCGCAGCCCTCGCGGGAACCGCACTCAAGATGCCCGAAGTGAACATTGCCGCCGGCCCCATGTCGGTCGTTGGCGAGCCAGCGGGCACGGGCGTCGACCATTATGTGGCCGTGCGGGTCGAGGAGCCGGAGCTTTGCCCGCGCTACGTTGCGCGCGTGGTGACCGGCGTGAAAATCGGCCCGAGTCCCGACTGGCTGCGCGGCACGCTGGAGAAAGTCGGCGTCCGCAGCATCAACAACGTCGTGGACGTGACGAATTACGTGATGCTCGAAATCGGCCAGCCGCTCCACGCGTTCGACTATCACCTCCTGGCACGAACCGGAACCGTTGAAGCGTTGAAACGTGAAAAGGTTGAAGCGACTGCCCCTTCAACGCTTCAACGCTTCAATGCTTCAACGCCGATCATCCTCGTGCGCCGCGCGGCCGAAGGCGAGAAGTTCACGACGCTCGATGGCCAGGAGCGCGCGCTCAGGAACGAGATGCTCCTTATCGCCGACGAACAAAAAGCCATCGCGCTGGCCGGCGTCATGGGCGGTCAAAACACGGAGATCCGCGACGACACGCACGACGTGCTCATCGAGAGCGCCTACTTCGCCCCCACGAATATCCGGCGCACGAGCAAGGCGCTCGGCCTGCGCAGCGAGTCCAGCTACCGTTTCGAGCGCGGCGCCGACCCGGGCATTACCGAGTGGGCCAGCCGCCGCTGCGCCCAACTCATCCTCCAAACCGCCGGCGGCCAGCTCGTCTCCGGCGTGGTCGATGCCTGCGCCGCCCCGATTCAGCCGAAGGAAATCACGTTGCGTCACCAAAAGGTCAATGACCTGCTCGGCCTTCAGTTGCGGCCGGAGGAAATCGAATGTTACCTGGCCCAGCTCGGCTTGAAGGCCGCCCAGCGCAAGGCCCGCGCACTCGACGACACAGGCCCGGTCGAGCCCCTCACGATCCGCGTTCCCACCTTCCGCGTCGACCTCAAGCGCGAAGTCGATCTCATCGAGGAAGTCGCCCGGCTCCACGGCGTGGACAAAATCCCTTCGACCCCGCCCCGCGGCGCCATCGGTTCAAACGAATTCGATGCGGTCGCCGACGAAATTGCCGGTGTCCGGCGCTTGCTGGCCGGCCTCGGCCTGCACGAGGCGCAGGGGCAGACGCTCATCGCCGACGCGGCGGCCAAACTCACCGCGCCGGCCGAGAACCTGGTCCTCCTCGCCCATCCCTTGAGCGCCGACATGAACGCGCTGCGACCGAGCCTGCTGCCCGGATTGCTCGATTCGCTCCGCCACAATGTCAGTCGAAAGAACGACGACGTCGCGCTGTTCGAAATCGGGAGGGTCTTCACGCAGGCGGCCGGCAAGATTCACGAAGAGCGCCGGGTCGCCGTCGCCCTCACCGGGCGACGCGCGCCGTCCTTCTGGAGCGGCGTCGAGCGCGACGCCAAATGCGATGCCTTCGACCTCAAGGGCATCGTCGAAGCGCTCCTCGAATACTTCGGGCTCCGCGGCATCACCTTTGGCAAACGCGCCGCGGCCACGGAACTCTTCCTGGAATCCGCTGCCGTTGCCCTGGGCGGCAAGCTGGTGCTGGGTGAACTGGGCCAGTTGCTCCCGGCACTCGCAAGGCGCTACGACCTGCGCGACGCCGTATTCCTCGCCGAGTTGCGCCTCGACGAGCTGCTCGCGCGACGGAACGCGGTCAAGTCATTCAAGCCGCTGCCGCACTATCCGGCCATCCGCCGGGACATCGCAATGCTCGTGCCGGAAGCCACGACGCACGACGCCGTTCTCAACGCGGTGAAGAAGACGAAGCCGGCGAATCTCGAAGCCGTGGAGTTGTTCGACGTGTTCCGCGGCAAGAACGTGCCCCCGGGCCAGAAGAGTCTGGCTTATTCGTTCACCTATCGGGCCGCCGATCGCACGCTTACCGACGCCGAAGTGAACGCCGCCCACGAAAAGCTCGTGGGGCAGTTCGAGGAAGCGTTGCAGGCGACGGTGCGTGATTCGTAGGAAGTCGCGGGGCGGGTTCCGGGTTCCGGGTTGGGTGCAGGGGTGAATCGCTTGGTCGCGTAAAACGTGAAACGTGAAACGTAAACTCGGCCCATACGCGGCGGCGAATCGGCGAATCCACGCGCGTACACACGTGTTTACGTTTCACGTTTCACGTTTTACCCGATACGCATCACGCACCACGCATCACGCACCACGCATCACGCATCACGCACCACGCATCACGCACCACGCATCACGCACCACGCATCACGCACCACGTCTTACGAAATCCTCTCCAACTGCCCCCGCAGCCTCCCATTGCTCGCAATAATCTCGTAA
>DASTLJ010000018.1:0-4211 GCA_035715125.1 Verrucomicrobiia bacterium | reverse complement strand
GCCGACGCCGCGCCACGCATTCTGGTTGCCGACGATCAGGGGGATGTGCTGGAGGCATTGCGCCTTCTCTTAAAGGGTGAAGGTTACCGGACCGAGACGGTGAGTTCGCCGGCCAAAGTGCTGGCGGCGCTCGAGGCGGGCGAGTTTGACGTGGTGCTGATGGACCTCAATTACGCGCGCGACACGACTTCGGGCCAGGAAGGTCTGGAGCTGCTGGCGCGCATCCAGGCCCTCGACAGCGCGCTGCCGGTGGTGGTGATGACGGCATGGGCGAACGTCGAACTCGCGGTCGAAGCGATGCGGCGGGGCGCGCGCGACTTCATTCAAAAGCCGTGGGACAACCCTCGATTGGCCGCCATCATTCGCAATCAGGTCGAACTGGGCCAGGCATTGCGCAAAGGCCAGCGGCTGGAAGCGGAAAACGAACTGCTGCGCGGCGGCGGCCCGGCGCTCATCGCCGAATCGCCGGCCATGCGGCCGGTGCTCGAGTTGATCGGTCGCGTCGGCCCGTCGGACGCCAACGTGCTCATTACCGGCGAGAACGGCACGGGCAAGGGCGTCGTCGCCCGCGCGTTGCACGCGGTTTCAACTCGTGCCCTCAAGCCGCTGGTGGTCGTGAACATGGGCGGTCTGTCGGAGGGCGTGTTCGAAAGCGAGCTGTTCGGCCACGTGAAAGGCGCATTCACCGACGCCAGGACGGACCGTGTGGGTCGCTTCGAATTGGCCGACGGCGGCACGCTGTTCCTTGATGAAATCGCCAACGTCCCGCTCAATCAACAGACCAAACTGTTGCGCGTGCTGGAGACCGGCGAATTCGAGCGGGTCGGTTCGTCAAAAACGCGCCGGGCGAATGTGCGGCTCATCTCGGCAACGAATGCGGATGTGCGCGGCGAAGTGGCGGCGGGCCGCTTTCGCCAGGATTTGCTCTTTCGCCTGAACACGGTTGAGATTTCCTTGCCGCCGCTGCGCGAACGACGGGAAGACGTTGCGCCCCTGGCCGCGCACTTCCTCCGGCAGCACGCGCAGCGCTATCGCAAAAGCGTCAACGGATTGGAGCCGTCCGCCCTGCAAATTCTTCAGGAACACGGATGGCCGGGCAACATCCGCGAACTGGACCATGCGATCGAACGGGCGGTGCTCATGGCGCAAGGTCAGCAGGTCAAGGCAGCGGACCTCGGTCTGCGCGGCGGTGGCGAGAACGCGCCGCGTCTGGAGGAGATGAGCCTCGAAGAGGTGGAGCGGCATCTCATCAAAAAGACGCTGGCCCGCTGCGACGGCAACGCGATGAAAGCGGCCGATGCGCTCGGGTTGAGCCGAAGCGCCTTTTATCGCCGGCTTGAAAAATATGGGTTGTGAGGTTGTCCGTGGTCAGTACTCAGAAGTCAGTTGCCAGTTGTCGGTTGCTCGTCCCATCGTTCTCACTCTGATTACTGACCACCGATTACTGATTACTGATTACTGACCAAAATCCGTGCCTCGAAAACTCACACACGACCGTCGCATACTGCTGTTGACGCTGCTGGCCGGATTGCCGGCGGTGCTGGTCGCTCTTGCGCTGCTCTGGCGTGGGGACTTTTCTTCGAATACACGATGGACGCTGAGTGTTCTGGTGCTGGGCGGATGGCTTGGGTTGACCCTGGCCGCTCGCGAGCGCGTGGTGCACCCGTTGCAAACCGTTTCCAATCTGCTGTCGGCTTTGCGGGAGGAGGATTTTTCCGTGCGCGCCCGCGGTGCGCGGCGGGACGATCCGCTGGGCGACGTGATGTTTGAAGTCAACGCGTTGAGCGAAATGCTGCGCGAACAGCGTCTGGGGGCGCTCGAGGCCACCGCGCTGTTGCGGACGGTGATGGAGGAGATCAATCTGGCGGTGTTTGCGTTCGACGACGCGCAGCGATTGCGGCTGGTGAACCGGGCGGGGGAACGGCTGCTGGCACAGCCGGTCGAACGGTTGCTGGGGCGAACGGCCGGCGAGCTGGGCCTGGCGGATTGTCTGCAGGGCGACCCGACGCGCACGTTGCAGATGCCATTTCCCGGCGGCATCGGGCGCTGGGGGATGAGACGGAATTCCTTTCGCCAGCGCGGATTGCCGCATCAACTGCTGGTGCTGGCCGACCTGAGCCAGGCCTTGCGGGAGGAGGAGCGGCAGGCCTGGCAGCGACTCCTGCGCGTGCTGGGTCACGAACTGAACAACTCCCTCGCTCCCATCAAATCGATTTCGGGCAGTCTGGTCGGCCTGCTGAACAAGGAGCCGCCGCCGGCGGATTGGAGGGAGGACATGCGGCGGGGGCTCGGCGTGATCACGGCGCGGGCGGATGCGCTCAGCCGTTTTATGGAGGCGTACTCGCGCCTGGCGCGGCTGCCGCAGCCGAAGCGGGAGCCGCTTGAAATCGAACCGCTGGTTCGCCGGGTGGCCGGCCTGGAAACGCGCGTGCCGGTCGTCCTGATCCCCGGCGCCCAGGTCATGATTCAGGCCGACGCCGACCAATTGGAACAACTGCTGATCAATTTGCTGCGCAACGCCGCCGACGCCGCGGTCGAAACCAAAGGCGGTGTGAAGTTCGGTTGGGTGAAGACCGGCGGGCAGTTGGAAATCCGGGTGGAAGACGAAGGGCCGGGGCTTTCCAACACCGCCAATCTGTTTGTGCCCTTCTTCACCACCAAACCGGGCGGGTCGGGAATCGGCCTGGCCTTGAGCCGCCAGATCGCCGAGGCCCACGGCGGCAGCCTGACGCTCGAAAACCGCAAACAAGGAAGCGGCTGCGTTGCGCGACTGCGCCTGCCCTTGAGTTGAAAGCGCGCCTCACGTCGGCCCGCTCGAAGTTCGAGGCGCTTTCGACGGCCGTGCGCTCAGGACTTCCAGGGCGCAGAGAGTCGCGGCGTTGCGGCCATCGACGCCGAGTTTCGGGAAGAGATTGCTGAGGTGGCGCTTCACCGTTGTCTCGGCCATGCCGAGGAGGATGGCGATGTCGCCGTTGCTTTTTCCCTGGGCAACCCAAAGAAGCACTTCGGCTTCACGCTCGGTGAGGCCGAGCTTTTCGAGGGGTTTGGCGGAACTGAAGTCGGGGTTGAAGCCGCCGGCCTGGCCGACTTCCTTTTCAAGGCGCCGGTCGTGAGCGCGTTGTCGCTCGAAGCGCGCGTTGATGGCAGCGACGAGTTCGTCGCTGCTCACGGGCTTCGCAAGATAATCGTCGGCGCCGAGGTTCATACCGGTTCGCAGGTCCGTCTTCTCGCCTCTGGCGGTCAGGAAAATGAAAGGGATGGTCGCGGTCTTTTCGTCCTCGCGCAAGGCGGTCAGCACGCCGTAACCGTCCAACTCGGGCATCATCACATCGCACAGAATCAGGTCCGGCGGCGCGGACTTTGCGGCAGCGACGCCTTTGCCGCCGTTCTCGGCGGCGATGACGTCGAAGCCTTCCATTTCGAGAATAGTCTGAATGTTCCGGCGCATGACCGGTTGGTCTTCAATGAGGAGGATTTTTTTCATGGCTTGCGCGGCTGCCGGCGAGGGCGTGCGGCGGACTTGTGCGGTTTCGAACGTCCGGACGTCCGCGACGTTGACGGCTTCATCTTGCGGGCGGGTGCAGGCTCGGAAAAGAGCGGTAGCCGCACCGTAACGGTGGTGCCGTCGCCTTCTTTGCTCTCGAGTTCAAGGGTGCCCCCGTGCAGTTCTACGCAGCGTTTGACGATGACAAGGCCGAGGCCGCTACCGGGTCGCTGGCCGACGTTGGCACCGCGATGGAAGGTCAAAAACAACTGGGCACGGTCGGCCTCAGGGATGCCGATACCATGGTCGCGCACCGTGAACACGGCTTCGCGGCCGGGCAATCCGACGCCCCGGGCGAACGTGGTGGCGCGCGTGGCCTGCTCGAATTCGCCGAGATGTTCGCCGCCTGCGTGCCAGACATCGACGCAACACAGCAGGTCGCCCTCGATGTGCCAGATTGCGCCCATGTCCCAGCGCAGGCTTTCGCACACGGCGCGGAGGATTTTCGGCGTGGCTTCAGCGAGCGAGGAAGCCTCGGCGAGGACACGCGTAACAGCAAGCTGCGCTGCGCGGCGCAGTTCGGCTTGTTTTCGCGCGGTGATATCGGTGATGGCGCCGTCGGAGTAAAGTATCCTGCCGCTGGCGTCGTCTCGGACAGCGATGGCACTGACGAGGCCCCAGAACGTGTTGCCGTCCTGGCGTACAAACTCGGCTTCCTGCTGGGTAA
>DASTLJ010000017.1:0-13057 GCA_035715125.1 Verrucomicrobiia bacterium | reverse complement strand
CGCCTCTTTGCTGTCAACACGCCGGACGACCGCCTCTCCGTCTTCGACGTCTCGAACCCTCAAAACCCGATCCTCATCGCGGAAATCCCTGTCGCCCTCGAACCCGTCTCCGTGAACCCGGTGAACAACGACGAGGCGTGGGTAGTGAACGAGCTGTCCGATAGTGTCACGGTGGTCTCGGTGTCCCGCCACGTGATCACCGATACGATTTACGTGAAGGACGAGCCGGGCGACGTGGTGTTCGCGAATGGCCGCGCCTTTGTTTCCGCGTCGCGCAATAACCGCATCACCGTCATCGACCAGGCCAGCCACGCGGTCGTCACCAATATCCCGGTGTTCGGCGAGCATCCGCGCGCCCTGGCGGTGAGCGCCGATGGCACGCGCGTTTATGCCGCGTTCGCCCTTTCCGGCAACCGCACGACCTTGGTCCCTTTCAGCAACCCCAATGTGCCCCCGCAGCCCACCGACGGCATGAAACCGGGTCTGCCCGCGCCTCCACGGGTGAGCCTCATCGTCGACGCCAACGATCCGGCGTGGAACCCGTCTTTCATCAAGTTTTCAATGCCCGACAACGACGTGGTCGAGATCGACACGAGCACGCTGGCCATCACGCGCTACTTCCCGCGTGTCGGCACGGTGAATCTCGGCCTGGCCGTTCGCCCGAACAGCGGCGACCTTTACGTCGCGAACACCGATGCGCGCAACGCCAGTTCGCAACGTTTCGAGCCGGTGATCCGCGGCTCGTTCGTCACCAACCAGGTCAGCCGCGTCGACATCACCAGCGGCGCGGTCACTCGCTTCAATCTGAACACGAACGCGAACACGGTCACGAATTTCCCCAGCCTTTCGGACCTCACCAATGCCCTCGCCCAACCGACGGCGATTGTCTTCGGTCCCAGCGGGGCCAATTTCTACGTTGCCGCGTTCGGTTCCGATCGCGTGGCGCAAGTCGATGCCAACAGCGGCGCGGTGGTCGCGCGCATCGAGCTTTCACCCACCGCCACCGGCTCCGCCGCCGACCCGCGCAACAAGCGTGGCCCGCGCGGACTTGCTATCAAGCCTGGCCAGGCGCTCTACGTCCTGAACCGGCTGGCCAACAGCATCACGGTCATCAGTCCCACGAACCACACCGTCGTCCGCGAAATCCCCATCGGCAGCCACGATCCCACTCCCACCGCCGTACGCAACGGCCGCGGCTTCCTTTACGACGCGAAGCTCTCCGGGGCGGGCCTGGTTTCGTGCGCCTCCTGTCACATCGATTCGGAGATGGATCATCTGGCGTGGGACCTCGGCAACCCGCAGGGTAATCTGGAAACCAACCAGGCCGTGATTTCCGCCTCGAAACTCCTGATCCCCGGCGGCCTGAGCAGCAACTTCGTCTTCCATCCGATGAAAGGCCCGATGACCACGCAGACGCTGAAAGGCTTGCAGGGGCTCGACCCGCTGCACTGGCGCGGCGACCGGACCAATTTCCTCCACTTCAACGGCGCGTTTGACGGCTTGCTCGGCGGGACCGTGCTCTCGGCGACGGACATGCAGGCTTACCGCACGTACATCAACACCATCGCCTTCGAACCGAACCCGAACCAAAACCTCGACCGGACCCTGCCGGCGTCCTTTGCGGGCGGCAATCCGGTCGTTGGCCGGAACACGTTCCTCTTCACCAACTATCAGGGGTCCGGTGTCCTCGGCCTCAAGTGCAATACCTGCCACGCCGTTCCGAATGGCACGGACAAGAGCTTCACACCCGCCGCCGCACTCCAGGAGCCGCAGAGCTTCAAGGTGCCCCACCTGCGCGCCATCTACCAAAAGATGAGGTTCACAAACGCGCCCGGCGCGTCGAGCATCGGCGGTTTCGGCATCATTCACGACGGCACCGATCCCGACTTGCAAACGTTCCTGTCGCGAAGCGTGTTCGGAGTGTTCGCCGAGCAAACGCCGGCCGGCGCGACGATTCGCAGCAACATCAACGCGTTCGTGCAGTGTTTCGACACCGGAACCGCCCCGGCCGTCGGCTACGCTCGCACGCTGACGGCGGATGGCGTCGACACCGCCAGCGTGAGCAACGACTGGAACCTGCTCGAGAGCCAGGCGGCCTTGCAGACGAACATCAACCTCGTGGTCAAAGGCACCATCGACGGATTTCAACACGGCTTGCTCTACCAGCCCGCCTCGGGCAATTACCGCCTCGACACGGCCACGATGGCCCCGATGACCCGCAGCCAGCTTCGCTCGAAAGTGCTCGCGGGAGACACCCTCACAATCCTCGGCGTGCCGCCCGGATCGGGCACGCGCATCGGCATTGATCGGAATGAAAACGGCGTCCTCGATGGCGACGAGCCACGTCCGTCGCTGCGCATTGCGAGCGCCAACGGCCGCACCATCGTCGCCTGGCCGACGAACCGTGCCGGCTACGTTCTCGAACGCGCCACCAACCTTCCCTCGACAAGTTGGAATACCGATACCAGCGTCCGCGGCCTGGTCGGCGGCGAATTCAACATCACGAACTGGCTCACTTCGAGTAACCTCTTCTTCCGCCTGCGCGAACTGTAAGAGCGCATTTCTCACCAACAATGGTAGCCGCCGACGTAAGGAGGCGGATGGACCGCGCATCCACTTCCTCCGCCTCCTTACGTCGGCGGCTAGAGATCGTCGTGTCTTCGAGCTCGTGGTGAGGAATCGCGGCCAAGGCTGATTGTTGAAGCGCCCGTCACTGCAGAGCGACCGCGCGGTAAAAACGCGTCCGCGAGTTTTGGGAGCTCGTATCCTGCCACGTCGCGGAAGAACCGGACAGCGTCAGCTCGGTGAGCGGCGTCCAGGCCCCAACGTCAGGCAGTTGCTCGCGATATTCCAGCCGATAGGTCGCACCCGATTGGCCGCTGAGTCGCAAGGTGACTCCCTCGTTCATCGTGAAGCTGATGGCCAACTGCGGCTGCAAACCCGTGTCGTTGTTCAATCGCCAGACGCCGGGAGCCTGCGTGATGTCGGGCCGGTTCACCTGCATTCCGGCGGCGATGACCTTGCCGTCCGGCGCGAGGGCCATGTCCTCGACGCTGTAATAGTGCAAGTCGTAGCCCGTGTCGAAGGTCGTATCGACCGATCCGTCGGAGTTCAAGCGGCCCAGGTTGGCATTCAGAACGCTATTGAACGACTCGAGATTATTGCCGCCCACCAGTACTTTCCCGTCAGGTTGGAGCAGGAGGGCGTATACCACCGCATCGCCGCCGTTGAATGCGGGCACGATCCAGTCTGGATCATCCGTTCCGTCGGGCAACAGACGGCGCACGGGCCTGAAGGGCGGAGCTGGCCCATCACTGTACCCACCAAGAATGACTTTGCCATCACGTTGAACCACGATGACGGCCGGCAAAGGATAAGGGTCAGGTTCGGGATTGAACGACAAGTCGCGCGACCCATCGGAATTGAGCCGACCGACTCCCGTGGAGTCGACGAAATAAATCTTGCCATCGGATGCGAGCGCGACAACCGAAGGGTCGCCCGTCATTGCGCCGCTGGAATCGAAACTCGGATCGAGGGAACCGTCGCTGTGGAGCCGCATCAAACCCCCAGTGGATTCTCCGCCGGGGCGAGTGACAAATCCGCTCGTCAGCACCTTCCCGTCGGGTTGTAGAAGGAGGGCGCGACCGCCGGTGGCCACCGCGGCATCCAGATTGAAGGAGGAGTCAACCGAGCCATCGGCGTTGAGCCGGACGAGGTTGGGCAGTGGCATGCCGGCCGCGTTGGTAAAAATGCCGGTGAGGAGTATCCGGCCATCGGCCTGCAAGACCACTTTGCCATTCCCGCTGCCTGGCCCGGTGAATGGCGAAAGTCCGGGTGGGATGGACTGGAACGCAGGATCGACTGTGCCATCAGTCAAAAACCGCATGACGCCGAACGTGCCAACGGCAATCACCTTGCCGTCCGATTGCACGGCCACTGAGAATCCCACTTGCCCTGTTGTGCTGGCGGCGTTGAAACCGGTGTCCAGCGAGCCGGGCTGCGCGTGCAGCCCGGATATCCAGGCGCCGAGGATGAGTGGGAATGTAAAACCGATTCGTCGAGAGAGAGAACATGAAGCCTTCATAGCATCGAGGTGTAGTTGAGGACTATAAGCACGCTACGCACATTTTTTCCGCCGGCGCAAGTCGGGTGTTTACCGAATAAAGCGACTGGAATCGCGGTAGGGGCACCGGGCAACCGGTGCCCCTACCGCGATTCCGGACCCTGGGACGATCCCCTTTACTCCTTCCCATTCCCGAAGCGTGCGTGTACAACCCAGCCATGCTACCCACGGCGGGCGCCAGTGGCGAAAGAGTGCTGCGAGGCATCCCGGTTTCACCGGGCGTTTGCCGCGGGCGCATCCTCGTTGTCAGCAGCGCCCAGGACCACGAGCTTCCGCGCGTCGAACTTCCCGCGTCCGAAATCCCGTCACAGCTTCAGCGTCTCGAACGGGCCCTCCTGGACACCCGGCACGAAATCCAGC
The DNA here is from genome assembly GCA_035715125.1 of Verrucomicrobiia bacterium. Classification (GTDB taxonomy): domain Bacteria; phylum Verrucomicrobiota; class Verrucomicrobiia; order Limisphaerales; family JADJPG01; genus DASTLJ01. Next base: position 8,574 of record DASTLJ010000017.1, on the reverse strand, counting down.
AGATCCAGCGCGAGGTCAGCGAACGGCTCGGCGCCAGCGACGCCAGCATTTTCGAGGCGCACCTGCACGTGCTCGATGACCCGATGCTCCTGCCCGAGGTCAAGCGCTGCATCACCGAAGAGCATCTGACCGCCGAGTTCGCGTTCAAGCAGACCGCCGAGAAATTCGTCCGCGCGCTCGCTGCGAGTCGCGACGAATACCTTCGCGAGCGGGCCACTGACTTGCGCGACGTCATCGGCCGCGTGCTGAACCACCTCCTGGGCAGAACCGACCACGGCGTTCTCCGCCAGCTCAATGAGCAGGCCATTATCATCGCCGCCGACCTGACGCCCACGCAGACCGCCCAGCTCGATAAGAAAATGGCCCTCGGCTTCGCCACCGACATGGGGAGCCGCACCTCGCACACGGCGATCATGGCCCGCTCGATGCGCATCCCGGCCGTCGTCGGGCTGCAACATGCCTGTCGCGACCTGGCCAGCGGCCAGTACGCGCTGCTCGACGGTTACAACGGCCAGCTTGTCATCAACCCCACCGACCAGACACTCTTCGAGTACGGCCAACTGGTCCGCCGGCACGTCACCATCGAGGAAAAACTCCGCGAAACCATCCAGCAGCCCGCGGTCACCCTCGACGGCGTCCGCGTCACCCTGTCCGCCAACGTCGAGCAGGCGGGCGACACTGAGGCCGTCCTGGCCAGCGGCGCCGAAGGCGTCGGGCTGTTCCGCACCGAGTATCTGTTCATCAACCGCGACACGCTGCCGACCGAGGAAGAGCAACTGGCCTCCTACCGGCAAGTGGCCGCCGCGCTCAAGCCCAGTCCCGTCATCATCCGTACCCTCGATCTGGGCGGCGACAAGCTCCTCTCTCATCTCGCGCACCCGGAAGAAATGAACCCCTTTCTCGGCTGGCGCGCGATTCGGTTCTGCCTCCAGGAACGCGGCATCTTCCGCGCCCAGCTCCGGGCCATTCTGCGCGCCAGCGTCGAAGGCAACGTCAAGATCATGTACCCGATGATCTCCGGCCTCGACGAACTCCTGCAGGCCAACGCCTTCCTGGACGAGCTTAAGGCCGAACTGGATTGCGAAGGCGTTCCCTACGACAAAGAACTGGAGACCGGCGCCATGATCGAGATCCCCAGCGCCGCCGTCGCCGCCGACGCGCTGGCCAAACGCGTGAAGTTCTTCAGCCTGGGGACCAACGATCTCATCCAGTATTCGCTGGCCGTCGACCGTCTCAACGCCAAGATTGCCCACCTCTACGAACCAACGCACCCGGCGATCGTCCGCCTCATCAAGATGACCGCCGACGCCGGCCGCCGGCACGGCATCTGGACGGGCGTTTGCGGCGAGATGGCCGGCGACCCCGTGCTCACCCCGCTGTTGCTCGGCCTGGGCGTCACCGAATTCAGCGCCGCGCCCGGCGTCGTGCCCCACGTCAAACACTTGATTCGACGGTTGAAGATGAAGGAGGCCGAGGCGCTGGCTGCTTTTGCGTTGGAGTGTGAGTCCAGCACGGAAATCCTCGCCCGCTGCCGCAAGCTGGTGCAAGGCGTCGCGCCGGCTCTGTTCGAGCATTTGAACCCGTAGGGGACCAGTACGGAGGATGGTCCTGAAGCTAGTGCGCCAGTTGGGATTCGCGGAGGCGGGCACGCTCCCGGGCGGGATTGGCTCACCCATCACGGAGGCGTTACACGGAGGCGTTACAGCTTGACGCTCCAGTCCTGCCCTACGATCCTCCGCCCGTGAAAACGCTGACGATGGAAAAATTCTTTGGCTCGCCCGACGTGGCCCTTTCGCTGGTGCCGGGCCAATCTATCGTTGTGACCTCGGCCGGCAAGCCCGAGTTGATTGTCACCAAGGCTCCGCAACGCCCGAAGCGGACCGCCGCACAGATGCGCCGTGAAGCGCGGGCGCTGCTTAAGACGACAGGCCACAAGGTGGACACCGTGGCGCTCCTGCGCGAACTGCGCAAATGAGTATCTATCCGGACACCACGTTTTACGTGGCCCTCCGTTTCTTCAACGACACACACCACGAGGCCGCCACCGACTACTTCGCACAACTCGCCGAGGATGTTTTCCTCTGGTCACCGTGGCACCGGGTTGAAGTTCCCAACGCTCTCCGGCAATTCACGCGCACCGAGCCGGCGGCCCTGCGGGAAGCCGACGCCCGCCGCATCATCCATCGCTTGGAACTGGACGTGCGCCAGGGCTACTTCCTACACATCGAGAAAGACTGGCGCGACGTTTTACGGGCTGCCTGCGACATCAGCGCCCGCCACGCCTTCACCTTCCCGTGTCGCGCCGCCGACCTCTTGCATGTGGCCTACGCGAAGGAACTCAGGGCCGACCTGTTCATCAGCTTCGACGACGACCAGGTGAAGCTGGCGAAAGCCGCTGGCATGAAAACGCTCCGACCCGGATGAGCTGCCGAGCGATTCGCGGAGCAGGGCGTGCGGACGGGTGGAATGGAACAGCAGTATCCAAATTAAGACACGACCCTCCTGTCGGGGCTTACTCTATCAACGAGACGACCATGAAATCAGCCTGCCAACCACACTCTCAACCCGCCCCATCGGAGATCTGGCACAGCATCGGCTCGATGGGGCGGCCGGTGCGCGCTTCGTAGCCAGTTGCCAGGGCGCGAGTGAAGTCGGTCACGGCGTCGCGGCGGACGAGGTTGAGCGTCGCGCCGCCGAAGCCGCCGCCGGTCAGCCGCGCTCCCAGGCAGGCGGGATGGGCGCGGGCCAGTTCCACGAGAGTATCGAGTTCGGGACAACTGTTCCGGAAATGGTCGCGGGAACTTTTGTGGCTTTGAAAGAGGTATTGGCCGAATTGCTCGAAATCGCCGTCTCGCAGGGCGCGGGTGCCGAAGTGGACGCGTTGGTTCTCGCCGACGATGTGGTAGGCGCAGTCGAACTCGCGTTCGGTCAGGCGGGCTTTGTTGGCGGCCAGCGTTGGCGGATCGACGGCGCGGAGGGTCTTGACACCCAGTGCGCAGGCGGCGGATTCGCAGTGGCGGCGCAGTTCATTGTATTGGCCTCCGGCCAGTTCGTGTTTCACGTCGCTGGGGCAGACGACGATGGCGATGTCGCCGGTCATCGGGACGGGTTCGATGGCGAGGGATTGGCAATCCAGTTCGATGGCGTGATGGGCGCGGCCGAACAGCGAGACGATCGGATCGAGCAGTCCGCATTGCACGCCGACGAATTCGTTTTCAGCGGCCTGGCACAACCGGGCGATCTCGACCTTCTCCGCCGCGGTGAGCGGAGGCAGCGCGCCGTCGTCGTTGCGTCGCGGCGGGACGGTGCAGCCGGTGCGCGTGAGGGTGTAGGGGTGCAGCTCGCGCACGGCCAGGGCGGTGGCCACTTGGAGGGCGGCTGAACTGCTCATGCCGGCGCCCATCGGGAGGGTGCTGTGGACGGCGGCGTTGAAGCCGGTGAAATGCACTCCGCGGGAGCGAAGCTGGTGGAGAACGCCCTTGACGTAGTTGGCCCACGGCGCGGCGGGATCTTTGTGGAGCTGGTCAATGGCGAACTCGACCGGTTCGGGAAAGGCGAAGGAAACAAGCCGAACCTGGCCGCCGGTGCGCCGGTCGACGGCGAGCGAAGTGGCGCGGTTGACGGCGAAGGCGAGGACGAGGCCGGCGTTGTAGTCGGTGTGGTTGCCGAGCAGTTCGAGCCGGCCGGGCGCGGTGACGATGCGCGTCGGGGGCGCTCCGAAGTGCCGCTTGAAAAATTCACGCGCGTCGTGGGCGGAACTGGCGGGCTTCACGGCCAATGGGGTTTCGTTGCTAATCCGTATTTGTCGCCAGCGATCGTAGCCGCCGACGTGAGGAGGCGGATGGACCGTGCGTCCGCGTTCTCCGCCTCCTCACGTCGGCGGCTACAGACCGTCGTGTCCTCGAGCTCATCGGGCGAATTACCGGCAAGTTACGCCAGCGCGTCGAATCGCGTGGCCAGTGCGAAGTCTTTTTCCGTCAGCCCACCCTGGTCGTGCGTGGTGAGCGCCAGCGTCACCTTGTTCCAGCGGATGTCGATGTCGGGATGGTGCCAGGCTTTTTCCGCGGCGCGCGCGGCGGCGTTGACGAACTTCATCGCGGCGACGAAGTCTTTGAATTCGTACGTCCGGCGGATGACGCGGCCCGCCTTTCGCCAGCGGGGGACGCGTCTGAGGGCCTGTTTAATCTGGACGGGAGTCAGCTTCGGCATGGCGGAGTTGTCGCAAGAAGCGGGCGCGGGGTCACGGGAAAACGAGAGGGCGGGGAGAGTGGGGTGCGAAGGTATTGGAGTAATGGGGTGTTGGGTTGCTGGAGTGATGGAGTAATGGGGTGTTGTAGGGAAACGTTCGCAATACTCCATTACTCCATCACTCCATTACTCCATTACTCCAATCCCCCGTCCTTCCCGCTGCTTTCACTGCTCCTTCAGCGGCCGGCCCTCGGCGTCGGTCGTGATGGCGCTGCCGACCAGGATGAGGATGCCTTCGATGAAGCCCCAGAGGCCGCCGATGCCGCAGGTGCAGATCGTGACGAGGATTTGCGCGACGCCGATGCCAACGTAGCCAAGGTAAAAGCGGTGAATTCCGAGGTAGCCGATGAAAATTCCCAGCAGCCCCGCGACGAGCTTGGATTTGCGCAAGTCATCTGGCTGAAGCGGGGGCGGGATATTTGGCGGCGGGAACACGCCCGCGAACTCGGAGAAGGTCCCGAGCGGTTTCCAATCCGCCGCGCCTTCCGGCTGTGCAAGGGTCTGGGCGTTGGCGCGGCCTTCCGTGATCCACTGGCGAAGTTGCTCTATGGTAATTGGCCCGTATTGCCGGCCGTCGCCCCCGATGATTTTATACATACGATTCTTCTGCCTGGCTTACTTATTTGATCCACTTCTCGATTTGCTCGGCGAAAACGCCGAGGAGCATCAAGACGACAAACAGCAGCAGAGCAGCAATGGAGAGGGCGATGCCCGTCCAGGCCATGCCTCGACCCGATTGCCCCGGGCGGCCTTTGACTTGCGACAGCGCAATGATGCCGAAAACAATGCCCAGCGGAGCGGTCACCAGCGTGGGAAAACAGCAACAGGCCACCCCCGGAAGTGAAACGATCCCCGCCACCAGGCTGGCCACCGCCAGCCCGTTGGTCCCATTCGAAACGGCTTGAACCGGCTGCGGCGCGGGCAGCGCAGGCGCCACGCTGCCGAGCGTGGCCGAGAACTCGGGAAACAACGACAGCGGCTTCCAGCTTGTCGCGCCTTCGGCCTGCACCAGCGTAGTGCGGTTGGCGCGGCCCTGGAGGATCCATTGCCGCAGTTGCTCGGCCGAAACGGGGCCGTACTCCTTGTTGTCCGTGCCGAGAATTTTGTACATGTGCTGCGAAGCGAAGGTCGTCTGATCGCGGTTGCGTCAGGGATCCCAACGCAGCGTGCTGACCTGGCTGGCCCGCATCTGCTGCACGCTGCCGTCGGCGAATCCCACCACCACGGTTTGGCCGTGGCGCGACCGGGGCATCATCAGCTCCCGGCTGCCGGACTCGTTCCACCCGCTGCCGCCTTCGACCTCGAAGAGGAGGACTGTGCGAGGGTCAACGCCGGCCTCCTTCCTTCCTGCCACCTTCTTGTTGAGGGCGAAGCTGCTGCGCTGGCCGCTCGTGTCTGCCTTGCACTGAAAAATCGTGGGCTTCACGACGTAGCCCTGAACCGAATCGCACCAGGTGTCTGCCGGCGGGAAAGTGTCCTTGTTGTCGCTGGCGTACATTCGCAGGCCCAGGGCCAGTTGCTTCATCTGGCTCACGCATTGAATCGATTGCGCGCGTTGTTTGGCTTTGGCGAACGCCGGGAGCATCAACGCGAGGAAGAATGGGATCATCAGCAGGGACAACCCCGAGGTGCAGATGCCTGCTATGGCAAAGCCTTGACCCTGCAATCGTCCGCCGCTCCCTTTGATCTTCAAAAGCGAAATAATGCCCAGCGGCAAACCGATGAGCGACGTAATCGCAATGCAGAAGCCGAGGATGCCCAGGACCATTGACGTCACCGCCATCCCGCTCGTCTTCGCGGGCACGGCCGGCATTTGCGTTTGGACCGGTGCCGGTCCTCCGGCCACTGGCGGGCGCGGCCCGGTTGCCAGCGCCGCGGCGAACTCCGGAAACTCCGCCAGCGGCCGCCAGACGGTCGTGCCCTCGGCCTGCACCAACGTGCGCCCGTCGGCGCGGCGCTCGGCAATCCACTGGCGCAGCACGTCGGCGCTGATCGGTCCGTATTCCTTCTGGTCGGCCCCTTGAATCTTGAACATAGGCTTTGGTCCTTCGCGATGGTCTCTGAGTCGAATCGGGCGAATGGTTGCCAGACCGCCGTTGTGATTCCAACTGGAAAATCCCTCCCTTGCTTGTAACGGCAGGGCGGATTCAAGAACCGGCCGACACAGGAGCGCGGACAGCCTTGTCCGCGTGAATCTGCAATAATGCCAAAAAACTCGCGGACAAAGCTGTCCGCGCTCCTTTCTTGAATCCGCCGTGGTTGTAACGGGCCACATCCCATTTTCGTGCTGGGGACGACGGTCTGCCGCTCAACCCTCAGCCCGACCCTGCCAATGAACCGCAACGTAGGGCAGGCGTCTCGCCTGCCCAGCGCCGAAGGCGCGTCCCCGTTTGGCCGCTACGCGGCCAGGGCAGGCGAGACGCCTGCCCTACGTTGGCGCCAATTCCGCCAGTTTGGCCCGGGCCGCGCCGCTGTCGATCACTTTGGCCGCCAGTTCCCATCCCTCCGAAATGCCCCGCGTCCGGCCCGCGACGAACAACGCCGCTGCCGCGTTCAACAGCACTGCGTCGCGTTTCGGTCCACGCTCCCGCCCCTCGAGAAGCGCCCGCACCATCGCCGCGTTCGCCTCGCGGTCGCCGCCCCGCAGGTCCGCCAGCGTCGCGGTCTGCAGCGGAAAGTTTCCCGCCTCCATCGTCGAGACCGCAAAACCGCGATCCTGGTAAAACTCCGCCACCGTCGTCTCCCCCAGCGTCGACAACTCGTCCAGGAACGTTGCGCCTCCGGCCGGCCCGCCGTCGGACACGGCGCCGCACACGACCATCGCGCGCCGGACTCCGAGGGACTGAAGCACGCGCGCGATCGGTTCGCACAACTCTGGTCGTGGCACGCCCACAAGCTGGGCGCTGGGCCGAGCCGGATTGAGCAGCGGTCCGAGGAAATTGAAAATCGTCCGCTGCCCGCGCTCGGCGCACAGTTTGCGCGCCGGCCCGATGTGTCGGAAGGCCGGATGATATTTCGGCGCGAAGAAAAACGCGAAGCCCCGCTTCCGCAGCGATCGGGCCGCCTCCTCCGGCCCGAGGTCGATGCGCAAGCCCAGCGCTTCCAGCACGTCGGCGCTGCCCGACTGCGACGTAATGGCCCGATTGCCATGTTTGGCCACTGTCACCCCCGCCGCCGCGGCGAGGAGGGCGACCGTCGTCGAGATGTTGAACGTGTTCTGCTTGTCGCCGCCCGTGCCGCAGACATCGAGGATTTCTAACGCCCGCGTCTCGGCGTCGAGCGGCGTGGGGATCGACCGTTCAAGCAACTCCCGGGCGAAGGCGGCGATTTCCTCAACAGTCTCGCCTTTCGTCGACAGCGTCGCGAGGAAATCGGCCTTCAACTCGATGGGGACCTGTTCCTCCGTCAAAGCGAGGATGGCCGCGCGCACTTGTCCCGGAGAGAGCGCCTGCGCGGAGCGAAGTTGTTCCGTAAGCGAGTCGAGCATCACCGCGCAGTGTAGAGGAACGGCCTCCCGAAGTCGAAGCCTTCCCAATCCTCCAGGGCCGCATGGCGCTGCCGAGGAGTCTGCCACTGGGAGCACCGGCTTCCAGCCGGTATGTGTTTAGCGTGACTGTGGCGCTGAAGGCATGGAGTCCCGGCTTTAGCCGGTTGGGCATCCGGCTAGAACCAGCCCGCCATGACTCCGGTCGCGCTGCCAGCTAAAGCCGGGACTCCATGCGGGATCGCCGCCCGCTGCCAAACAGATACTTGAGCCGGCGAGACGCGCTCGCTGGCCGACCGGAACTCGCCGGCAGGATGCCGGCGCTCCCACCGGCACGGCTGTGGCAGCCGGATTTGGCCTGCCAGATTTCGCCGCTCGACCGCAAAGGCCGGGCACGTCAGACTCTGCTCCCACAAGTCGCAATCGATGAAGCCAGAGTCCTTTCTGCCTGCCGCGCGTGACAAGCTGCTTTTCACCCCCGGGCCGCTGACCACCAGCCTGTCGGTCAAGCAAGCCATGCTGCACGACGCCGGCTCGTGGCACTTCGAGTTCAACGCCGTCGTGCGCCAGGTGCGCGAGCAATTGCTGGCCGTGGCCGGCCTTGGAAGCCAGACGGGGCACGAGGTCATTTTGCTTCAAGGCAGCGGCACGTTCGGCGTCGAAGCGGTCTTTGCCACTTGCGTGCCGGCGCAAGGCAAAGTGGCAGTGCTGGCCAACGGAGCTTACGGGGAGCGCATGGTGCAGATGCTTCACCTGGCGCGGATCAAGCACGTCGCACTCCGCACGCCGGAGCACGCCCCGAACGATCCCGCCGCGCTCGACCGCCTGCTGGCCGAGGAACG
>DASTLJ010000016.1:0-4544 GCA_035715125.1 Verrucomicrobiia bacterium | reverse complement strand
TGGAGATCCGAATGAATGAACTCCAGGCGAAGTATCCCGGGGAGGATGTTCCGCTCCCGCCGAATTGGGGTGGCTATGTTCTCGCGCCCGAGCGCATCGAATTCTGGCAGGGCCGTCCCAGCCGGTTGCACGACCGCCTGCGCTATACGCGCCAACCGGATGGCTCGTGGCGCATCGAGCGGCTTTCGCCCTGAGGCCGGGGAAGGAGGCGGATTGAACGCGGAGGAGTGGGTAAGTGGGTGAGTCGGTGAGTGAGTGAGTGGGAGAGTGCGCCTGCTCACTTACCGGCTTACTCACTTACCCACTCACGGTTTTCGCAACGCCCTGGCTCAATCGCCTCCACTCGCGTCTTCCGGCACTGAGCCGCGAACGTTGCCCTCGGGGTCGAGCGCGACGAACCCGCCGCCGTGTTCGTCGGCGGCGAGGAACGCGGCCGGTGAGCCGGCCCACTGGATGTCGAGGCGCCCGCCTTCGTCGAGAACGTGCAGCATCGCGCGGAGAATCCCGAGATCGTTGTAGATTGCCACCTTGCCGCCGTCCGGCGTCGCGGCCAGAGCGGCGAGCGTCGTGTTCTCGGGTCCCATCACGGTGATGCGCCCTCCTTCCTTGTGAGAGATGAGCGCGGCTTGCACGCCGCCGTCGTCGCCCATCGCCGCGATCAGCCCGCCGCCTTCGCTGTCGCGGGTCAAGCCGGCGCGGACCTGTCCGTCGTCGGAGGTGACGCCGATGCGCCCGCCGTTTTCCTGCACGTCCATCACGGCGGCGGGTTTGCCGTCGTTCGAATAGGCGGCGAGAATGCCGCCGTGTGGCGTGGCCGAGAGCAGTACGCCAGGCTTGCCTTCGGTCGTCGCAATGGTGATCGCGCCGGTGCCGCGCACGGAACGGACCGCGGCGCACTCGACGCCATCGGCGTCATGCACGGAGAGGCAACCGCCTTCGTCGGACCCGCCAACCAGCGCCACGGTTTTGCCCGAGCTGTCGTGGACGTGAAGCCATCCGCCGTCGCGGCTGGCGCCGAGCACCGCGCGCGATTTGTCGCGCGGATGGTAGGCGCTGACGACGCCGTCTTCGCCCGCGACACCCATCGCGGCGCGCATCGCGCCATCTTTGCCGAGCACCAGCGCGGTGCCATTGGACTCGATGGTGGTGAGAATGGAACGGAGATTGCCTTTGGGATCGTGGGCGGCGACCAGCCCTCCGTCGTCGGTCGCGCGAAGCGAAGCGACGGAGAGGGCCTTGCGGCTCAGCACGTGAACCTCGCCGCCTTGCTCGGAACCGTGTATGAAGGCCTGGGGTTTGCCTTTGCCATCCACCACGCTGATGACGCCGCCCGTCGGAGTTCCCTTGAGGCCGGCGCGGGGTTCGCCCCTGGCGCCGCAGACCAGCACATTCCCCTGGTCCTCCTCGATCCAGAGTTCGACACGCGGCTCGGCGTCGCGCCCGTTGAGGCAAAGTGAGCCGCCGCCCTCGCCGCCCCCGAGGTGGGCCGTCACGCCGCCCTGGGCGTCGTGGAGGACCAGGTGCGGGCCGTTTTCATCCACGAGAATCCGGACGGAGCCCTTGCCACGCTCATCCTCGACAGACAACGAACGGCACACCAGGTCGAGATGGTCTTTTTTGGCCAGGAGCCGATCGGTGGGCAGCCCAAGCAGCCCCTTGAGCAATTTGAGTTCCTGCCGCAGTTCGGCGACCTGGGATCGAAGTTCTTTAAGTTCCTCTTTCATGGTTTCTTATGTCATTCGTGGTCCGCAGGTGGATGATACTCGGCGCGGCTCCGGGAAAAAGAAAAGCGTGGCTGGCTCAGCCACGCTTGGGCGTTCCCGGCATGCCGGAGAAATCTATTTCTTCTTCGCTTCGTCAAGCTTGGCGATCCAGGCCTTCGGGCCGCCGGGCATGTAGCCGACCTGCTTCCAGACCTGTTTGCCCTCGCTGTTGAGCACGACAATGGTCGGGAAGCCGCTGGCGCCATACTTGTCCTTTAGCGCTTCGTTGGCCTTCTTCAACTCCGCGCTTTGTTTCTTTTTGGACGGGAAGTCGACCTCGACGAGCACCAGATTGTCCTTCGTATACGTGCCGAACTCGCTGGTGTCGAAAACCTCCTTCTTCAGTTTTATGCACCATCCGCACCAATCGGAGCCGGTGAAGTTCATCACCACGAGTTTCTTTTCCTTCTTGGCCTGGGCGAGGGCGGCAGTGGCGTCGGTGCCCCAGGAGAGCTCGGCGCGGGCGGGGAGTTGAGTCGCCAGGAAGCCAGCGACAATGAAGGAGGTGACGAAAAGACTTTTCATGGAGTTGGATGGAGGTGAATGGAAGTTGCGTTTCAGTTCAATTGTCGGTTTGGACGTTGGCAAATCGGGTTTCTTCACGCCAGACTATCTTTCCCCCCACAATCGTCAGAACCGCCCGGCCCTTGAGGGGCCATCCATCGAAAGGGCTGTTCCTCGATTTGCTCGCCGAATCCTGCCAGCGGCACGTCCACGCTGCGTCCGGGTCGATCACGGTCACGTCCGCGTCCGCGCCTGGGGCCAGCGTGCCCTTCTTCAACCGAAGGATGCGCGCCGGCGCGGCGGTAAACCGGGCGATGAGCTCCGGCAGCGAAAGCCGGCGCGTGTGAAAGAGCTGCATGAGCGACAGGGCCAGTTCGGTCTCCAGGCCCGTGATTCCGAAGGGCGCGTAGTCGAACTCGACCTCCTTCTCGTAATCGCAGTGCGGCGCGTGATCGCTGCAAAGGACCTCGATGGTGCCGTCGGCGAGACCTTCGAGAATGGCGTCGCGGTCGCGCGCCGAACGCAGCGGCGGGTTCATCTTGAAGTTCGTGTCGTAAACCGGCCACGCGGAATGAGGCCTGCCGTTCACGCCGAAGATGCCTTGACCGTCTTCGGCCCAAAACTTGTCGCTCCCGGCGATGGCCGAATCCGTGAGCGTGAAATGGTGCGGGCAGGCTTCGCCGGAGATTGGAAGACCCCGCTTCCTGGCGGCACGGAGCAGGTCGACACTCCTGGCAGTGCTCAAGTGCTGGCAATGGACGTGCGCGCCCGTTGTTTCGGCCAGAAGAATGTTTCGGGCCACGATCATGTCTTCCCCCGCGGCCGGCCAACCGCGCAGACCCAGCACGGTGCTCCAGTAGCCTTCGTGCATCACGCCGTCGGTCACCAGCGCGTAATCCTGGCAATGGTCCATGACCGGCAGGTCGAACATCCGCGCGTACTCCAGGGCCCGGCGCATCAACTCGTTATTCTGGACGCAATGCCCATCGTCGGTGATGGCCACGACCCCTGCCTGCCTGAGCGAGCCAATGGGCGCCAATTCCTCCCCGGCGATGCCTTTGGTGATGGCGCCCGCGATGTAGACGTTCACGACGCCATCGCGCTTGGCCTTGTCCTGGATGAGCGCGACGGTGCCGGGATTGTCGATGGCCGGCGAGGTGTTAGGCATGCACACGACACTGGTGAAACCTCCGCGCGCCGCCGCTCGCGTGCCACTGGCAATGGTTTCCTTGGCCGATTGGCCCGGCTCGCGCAAATGGACGTGCAAGTCAATCAGGCCCGGGCAGACCACCAATCCGCTCGCATCGAGTATCATAGTGTCTGCCGGAGACTGCTTCGCCGCCTCGGGGCCCACGGCGACGATCTGACCGCCGCACAGCAGCACGTCGGCCTGATCGTCGACGCCGTTGGTAGGGTCGATGACCCGCCCGCCGGCCAGCAGCAGGGAACTCATGCGGCGCGGAGCTTACATGGGGTGAATTTGACAATGCAAGAGCGGCCGATATAGTGGAGGCCTGTTTGCGGGCGTAGCTCAATGGTAGAGTTCCAGTCTTCCAAACTGGCCACGCGGGTTCGATTCCCGCCGCCCGCTCCACTTTCCCAAGCCAAACGCAAATAAATCCCCTTGTGGCTTGGATTCCTGGCTCATTCCAGCCAGGAGAGGCCTGCATTCCGTTACTCATTCGCGCTATCCCAAACGCCCGCCATGACCCTGTCACCGTCGCGGCCCCATTATTCACCCCGGCAAAACGCGACCGTGATCGTGAGCCGGTGGACTCTGCGCGGCCGCGGCCTTTTAACGGTCCCTGCAGCCTGGGAAGCCAATCGGAATTGAGGGAACTGTGCTCGCATCTTACTGGCTGGATCAAGGGGTGTTCGGATAGCGGATATCGATCTCAGTTCCGCGACCGTGGCGGTACCATCTGGCGAGGTACACGAAGGCAAACCACTCACCTCGATCTGCCGCCCGCTGATAAAAATGGCCTGCCTGCTTGTAATCCCACGTCATGTCTCACCAAAATATCCCCTGGGGTATCGCAGCCAGAAATGAAAAGGCCCCGGGCAGGAACCTGCCAAGGGCCTTCGAAACCGGGACCGGAGCAATGACCACGCGATGGTTGCCGGCCCACTCCAGACTTCAACACAATCCAGACATTCTTCAGAAACGGTAGCCCGCCTGCAGCCCAAACTGCCGGCTGTCGTAGGTATAAGCGCCATCGGACGACGAGTTCCCACTGAATTGAACGAAGACGGAGAGATTGAGTTTTTTTAACAGAG
>DASTLJ010000015.1:0-8776 GCA_035715125.1 Verrucomicrobiia bacterium | reverse complement strand
CATGCCTCTGCGAAGATCGTTTGCTGCTGCCATAAAATATCTTTCGTCGGGTGCCGCGGCCGATCCTCCGGCCGCAGCGGAGCGGAGAAGGTAGCGGAGGATCGGCCCTTTGCAAGCATTGAGTTTGGAGACTCGAACAAGCGCAGCCTTCCGCGCGTCGAAACCCGAGGTATGAAAAACATTCGATTTGCCTTTCCCGCCTGTCTGTTCGTCGCCGCACTACTCAGTCTTGGCGCCACATTCGCCGCCGATCCAAAGTCTCCCGCCGCCCAAGGGGTCAAAAACGTCGGCGTGGAGGAGTTTGATAAGCTGCGCGCCGACAAAAAGAACGTCGTGCTGGACGTGCGCACGGCCAAGGAATTTGCCAGCGGGCACATTGCGGGCGCCGTGAACATTGACTGGAACGGCCCTGATTTCGAGAAGCAGGCCGCCGCGCTGGACAAGAGCAAGACTTACCTGGTGCATTGCGCCGCCGGCGGCCGCAGCGCCAAGGCGTGCGCCCTGATGAACAGCAAGCTCAAGTTCCCGAGCTGCTACAACCTGGAAGGCGGCATGCGAGCGTGGGAGAAGGCGGGCAAGCCAGTGGAGAAATAAATCCATCGTCCGGGGGCGCGGCCTTCCAAGGCCGCGCCCCCGTAGCAGGTTGAGATTGCGCTGCGAGGAGCCACAAGACGCTCAATTGGAAATTGTCATTCCCCGCGAAATCACTACGCTGTTCAAACAATGAAAAGCATGAGCCTAATCGAGCGCCGATCCTGTGGCTCACTTCAATGTTAGGCGGCAACAACTGGATGGCGTCGGAGTTGAATCCTCAGTCGCGGAACCCGGAAGCTTATGCTCAAGACCTTGGACCCAAGAAGCCTCATCATCGGTGTCTTGATTACGATGGTGGTGGTCGCCTTCATGCTTGTGGCGACGGCAGGCAGCCCTCGCGCGCAATGGGAGTACAAGACCCTCTCGTTAATCGGTCAGAGCCATGACGCTACTCTCAACGGCCTCGGCAAAGACGGATGGGAGCTCGTGGGCTTCAGTCATTCGCCAGGGGGCCGTAACGAAAACGAAGTCTTTAGCTACATATTGAAGCGATCGAAAGCATACTCGAGCAATCTCCGTTGGAAGTTCTGGTGAATCAATGGCCATCCCGAGAAGGTCGGAACATGAAGGCTAACTACGAGGTTGCCTAGTCGGCAGGTGTTGGCGGTTCAGCCTCCGCAATTCCCTTTCATTTGCGTCCAACTCTGTTTATCTGTGAATTCAACTTCTGCTTTTTGGCTAAATGAAACTGCATCGCTTTCTGCTGCCCGCGTTGATGGCCTTGGCTCTCTCCCTGGCACCCGCTCGGGCGCAAAACACCAACGCCTTCGAACTGCGCGACGGCGACCGGGTCGTGTTCCTGGGCGACACCTTCATCGAACGGGAGCAGAGTTTCGGTTTCATCGAACATCTGGCGACGACGCATTTTCCCGACCGCCAAGTCACGTTCCGCAACCTGGGCTGGAGCGCCGATACCCCGCTGGGCGTTTCGCGCGCCGGGTTCGACACGCCGGACAAGGGATTCGACCGCCTCAAGGAGCAATTGGCGCTCGTGAAACCCACGGTCGCCTTCCTCGGCTACGGGATGGCGGCGTCGTTCGACGGCGACGCGGGTCTGCCGCGCTTCAAGGCCGAGATGCAACAGCTTCTTGAGACCGTCAAGGCCAGCGCCGGCACGGGTGAAGTGCGTTTCGTCATCCTCAGCCCGATCCCGCACGAGAAGCTTCCCCCACCATTGCCTGATCCCGCGCCGCACAACGCGGAACTCACCAACTACACGCGCGCGCTCAAGGAGATTGCCTCCAAACGCAACGCCCATTTTGTGGATCTGCTCGAACTGGTCTCCAACTCGCAACAGTACAACCGCGGCCCCGCGTTCACCGACAACGGCATTCACCTCAACAGCTATGGACACCGGCGCGTCGCCGAGGCCATTGCAATGGGATTGAAGTGGGAGGCGCACCTCTGGCGGGCCGGCATCACCACCGACGGAAGGCTCCGCCAGGGCAGCCACGGCGCGAGGTTCGTCGAGTTCGCGCGCACCGAGGACAAAAGCGCCCGGCTCGTGTTGGAGGCTCAGCAACTCGTCTTGCCGCGATTCGGACCCGGCGAGACCACCGGCCCCACCGGCTCGCCCGACAGCCGCTGGCAGGTCCTGGGTCTCAAGCAGGGCGACTACGATCTGGTCATCGACGGCCAATTCCTCAAAACCGTCCGGGACGAGGAGATCCGGCGCAGCATTCCGATCGACGGGGGCCCGGACTTCACGCAGGCCGCGCAACTCCTGGACGCGATCCTCAAGAAGAATGAACTCTTCTTTTACCGCTACCGGCCGCAGAACAACACCTATCTCTTCCTCTTCCGCAAGCACGAGCAAGGCCAGAACGCGAAGGAAATCCCGCAGTTCGATCCGCTCATCGAAGAACAGGAGAAACAGATTGCGCTGCTTCGCAAACCCGTCAAGCGCACACTGGAATTGCTCCCCGCTGATGCCTCCCGCCGCAAACCCCCGACCAAGGCCGCCGCTCCGCCCGATTCGATTCCGAAGACCTCGCTGCCGCCACCCAAGTTCGATCTCGGCCCCGGCCTTGAAATCAATTTGTTCGCCGAGAATCCGCTTCTCGCCAAGCCGATCCAGATGAACTTTGACGCCCAGGGCCGCCTTTGGGTTGCCAGCAGCGAAGTCTATCCCCAAATCAAACCCGGCCAGGTCGCTAACGACAAAATTATCATCCTCGAAGATGCGGACGGGGACGGTCGCGCCGAGAAATCCAGCGTCTTTGCCGATGGCCTGCTCATTCCGACGGGCGTCGAGCCGGGGGACGGGGGTTGCTACGTCGGCCACAGCACCGAGTTGCTTCATCTCAAGGACACCGACGGCGATGGCCGCGCCGACCAGCGGCGTATCGTGCTCTCCGCGTTCGGCACGGAAGACACGCACCACATCCTGCACACCTTGCGCTGGGGCCACGACGGCCAGCTCTACATGAACCAGTCCATCTACATCCACACCCATATCGAGACGCCGCACGGCGTTACGCGGCTGAACAGTGGCGGCATCTTGAGCCTGCGCCCTGGCACGATGGAAGTCGGCGTGTTGATGAAGGGCCTGGTCAATTCCTGGGGCCACGCCTTCGACGACTATGGGCAGAGTTTCGCCACGGACGGCGCGAGTTCGGCCGAACCCTGGCGCGGCGGCCTCAACTGGGCGATCCCACAGTCGATGTTCCTCACTTACGAACGCGCCCGCCGCATTTGCGACAGCGTCAGCCCCGGTTCGTATCCCAAATTTTGCGGCCTGGAGTTGGTCAGGAGCACCCACTTCCCGGACGACTGGCAGGGCAATTTCGTCACTTGCGATTTCCGCGCCCATCGCATCGTCCGCTTTGCCATTGAGGAGAAGGACAGCGGCTATGTCACCCGCGAAATGCCCGACCTCGTGCGCACCAAGGACGTGGCCTTCCGACCCATCGACATCAAGCTCGGCCCCGACGGCGCGCTCTACATCGCCGACTGGAGCAACCCCATCATCCAGCACGGCGAAGTCGACTTCCGCGACCCGCGCCGCGACCACGAACACGGCCGAATCTGGCGCGTGACTTACAAGGACCGCGCGCTCGCGAAGAAACCCGACCTCAAAGCCCCGGCCAAGGAACTTCTGAGCAACCTGCTCTCGCCCGATCGCTTCACCGAAACCCACTCCCGTCGCGCACTGCTGGAACGCGGCTCGATCAATGTCCTCCCGGATCTCGTCACCTGGACCGCGGCCCAGACGAACGAACGCGCCCGCCTCGAGGCCCTTTGGCTCTACCAGGCCTTTGACCTCGTCGAACCCAGGCTCCTCGAATCCTTGCTCGAAGCGAAAGACCACCGCGTCCGCGCCGGTGCCGTCCGCGTCCTGGCGCTCTGGACGCAGCGCGCTCCCGCCCGCGAAGGCGGCACTAGCAGCCCCGACGCCATCGCGAACTATTCCGCCGGCTGGCCCACCGCTCCGTTGCCTCTCGCGCACCGTTCTGAAATCCCCGCTGCTCGCGCCCTCGAACTCCTTGCCCCGCGCGTCGCTGACGAACACCCCCGCGTCCGCGTCGAAGCCTTGCGCGCCCTCGCCCGCATCCCGACCGCCCGCGCCGCCGAACTTGCGCTCACCGTCGCCGACACGCTTTCTCCTCCCTCTCCCCCGCTCGGAGCGGGGAAAGTGGGTGGGGCGAGCGTCCTCGCGAGCCAGCCCACGGGTGGGGCGAGCGTCCTCGCGAGCCGCCTCGCTGCCTCGGCGCGCGACGAGAGAGCGGGGAGAGGGCCGGGAAGAGGGGCTTCCGAGCCCACCGACAAATATCTCGACTACGCCCTCTGGCTCACCATCAACGATCTCGCCCCCTCGTGGCTCGCCGCCGTCAAGTCCGGCGCCTGGAAACCTGACGGCCGGGACAATCAACTCGAGTTCGCCCTCCGCGCCATTGAACCGGCTCGCGCCAGCGAAGTCCTCGGCCAGTTCCTCGGCGACAAACCGCTCCCCGCCGACGGCTCCGGCCCGTGGATCGATCTCATTGCCCAAGCCGGCACGGGCCGGGAATCCGACCGCCTCTACCAGCAAGTCTTGAACAAAGGCTTCGACGATTCCACGTCCGCCCGCGCGTTGGCCGTCGTCGCTCAGGCCGTTCGCGCCCGCAGCGCGAAGCCTTCTCCCACCAAAGGCGCTGCCGCTCTCGCCGAACTCTTCTCCCACGCCAACGAATCTGTTCGCCTCGAAGCAATCCGCCTCGCCGGCGCGTGGAAAGACCTCCCTGGCATCAGCCGCGCCGTCGCCGACGTCGCCACCACCGCCACTGCCGCGCCCGCCTTGCGGGAAGCCGCCTTCGCCAGCCTGCGCGAACTCGGCGGCAACACCGCCACCGACACCCTCGCCGCCATTGCCGGCAAGGAAACCAATCCGATCCTCCGCCGCTCAGCCACGCTCGCCCTCGCCAGCCTTAAACTCGACCGCGCCCTCGCCCCCACGGCCGACCTCATCTCCAGTGGCGGCCTCGCCTCCGAAGACGACGCGCTCGCCTTCTTCCGCGATTTCCTCAAAGTGAAAAATGCCGCGCCCACGCTCGCCAAAGCCCTGCCCAAATCGGGGCTTGCCCAGCCCGTCGCGCGCGCCGGACTCCGCGCCTCGCGCGAAGGCGGCCGCAACGAACCTGAACTCGTCCTCGCCTTCACCCGCGCCAGCGGCCTCGATGAAGGCACCGCCACCCTCACGGACGAGGAACTCAAGCAACTCGCCGCCGACGTGACAAAGAAGGGCGACCCCGCCCGCGGCGAGACGATTTACCGCCGTAAAGACCTTGCATGCGTCTCCTGCCACGCCATTGGCGGGGCCGGCGGCAAAGTCGGCCCCGACATGACTAGCCTCGGCGCCTCCGCCCCCGTCGATTACCTAATCGAATCCGTCTGGTTCCCCAACAAGAAAATCAAGGAAGGCTTCCACTCCTTGAACATCGAGACCAAGGACGGCGAGGAATACTCCGGTACCCTCGCCCGCGAAACGGCCGACCAGCTCGTCCTCCGCGACGCCGCCGCCCGCGAAGTCACGCTCGTCAAGAACAACATCGCCCAGCGCCGCATCGGCACGCTCTCCCTCATGCCCGCCGGCCTTATTGACAATCTCAGTGCGGACGAGCGCATCGACCTCTTCCGCTTCCTGAGCGAACTGGGCAAGCCCGGCCCCTACGACGCCAGCAAAGGCAACATCGCCCGCGTCTGGCGCATCCGTCCCGCTGGCCACACGGACGAGCAGGGCGGCGAAGAGAAATTCATCTCCTCGGACACGACCGGCAAGGAATGGACTCCCGTCGTCGCCAACGTGGACGGCCAACTGCCCGCCACCGCCATCAACGACGCGCTTCCGCCGAACGATTACGCCCGCCACAGCATCACCGCCCTCTACGCCGCCGCGCGCCTCGAAATCGCCAAAGCCGGCCCCGCGACCCTGAAGCTCACCGCCCCCGCCGACACCGCCCTCTGGCTCGACGGCAAACCACAGAAATACGCCACCGAGATCACCGTCGAACTCACCACCGGCCCTCACACCGTTTTGATCCGCCTTGATCCAAAGAATCTGCCCTCCGCCCTCCGTCTCGAAACCACCGAAGGCGCCTTTTCGACCAACTGACGAATTTGCCCGGTAGGGCGAGGCTCCTGCCGAGCCGATACTTCCCGTGATGGAATCACGGTTCCTCGACGTTTTCAGTGGAAAGAGCAAGCTCAGAATCCCGACAGCGTGCGCATTGTGTTTATCAGACTTTGAGGGCTGAAGGCCCGTCCTGTGATAGCCTGGGCTGGAGCGAGTCTGCGAGCGGAGGCCCAGGTCAAAGTCAGCCAAACCCTCTCCAAGGCCTGAAAGGCCGTCACCCGGCTCTGCATTGAGGTTTGGAGTTCCGGGTTCCGGGTTCCGAGTTCCGGGTTGGATCGGAACTCGAAACTCCGAACTCGGAACTCGGAACCTGGCTAACGGACCTGGGGCTGCGCGCTGCGCGCTCCACCCCAGGCTATAACATTCCAGGCTTTCAGCCCGAGTCATTGCCGGCTCGCTCAGTTCCATTCCATTGAAAACAGCGAGGCACCTGGAATCGGTTCTTGATATTGACGACTCAACTGGCGCCGGCCATTCTCCCGCTATGGCCCTCAAGCTCAGTGTCGAATATCCAGGCGCGATTTGCCAAATCATGAATCGCGGCGACCGGCACCTGGGAATTCGGGGCTATCTGAACCATCTGTTGTATCGAGGCAGGAACGCTGGCCGAATGTAGCCATTATCAAGGCCCGACCCTTTTACACTTCGTGTGGCTCTGAGGCGTAGACTTAATTAGCAGGGTTTCTGTCCACGACCGGCGGCGCAGATGACACCGCTCTTTCTTGCTGCTTAGCATATTTGCTGAAAATTTCCTTCACGTCAAAATGATCGTAAACAGTTTCAAGAAGTCGGTCGAAATCTTCACGAGTACCGCTTCGTGCATGAAGCATTTGGCTCAGTTCTCTATAAATCGGTAGAAGGGACGGAAGGCCATCCTTCATCCTAGTGTCCAAAGTGGTAGCATAATTCTCACACAACTCTTCTCCTTCGATTTTGTCGCTTGGCTGGTTCTTCAATTCAGCCTTCATGTAGTGTTCTAGGAACGTCCTAAGATGATAGAATCCTCCAAAAATATCCGCTTCATTCGTAGCATTTAGCGCATCCACAACGATTGGGCGAAACGTCTTTGGAATCACCTTGTTCACCGGTGGAACGAACCTTTCCGACCTTCCGCAAATGGTGAGTTTTAGCCCTTCCCTGAGAATCAAAACCGCGCAGTTGGAGCGATGGCATTCTCCGCATTGGTAAAAAAGGAGGAAGATTTGCCTTGTCGAATTGGGTGTCATCTGAGGGAAGACTTCCATTGGGAAATCACCCTTGGCCCAGTTCGCCGCCACAAAAAGCGTTTCTTTGTCGCAAAGAGAACAATTGCTCGGGAAGTTTGGCACGATGAACCTGACAGGAAACTCGTATTCGTCGGAAGCCGTAAGGCTACTCCGAGGTGCGGGACCGCTGGCTTGAGCGACGAAAGGCTCCCAAATTCGAGTTTGGAACTCATTACGATAATCGTCCGCCTGATGCGCTAGGGCGACCTTTGCAATGTGTTGATTCACGGCTGTCGTCTGAATCGAAACTTTTTGATACAATCCTCTTTTGGAGAGTAGCTCAGTGATTGCCTCGCGTATTGCAGCTTGCATCAAGTATTCAATGCGAGGACTGACGTCTCTGGGTATTTGATCATTCGTACAGTAAATGTGTGTGGGCATAGTTTCGCAAGAATAGTAGTTCGGCACTGGCAGTCAGTGAAGCGATAGCACCGACCATAAGCGATAGCATGTCCGTCGCTTGGGGCTTCTGAAGCTTATTCGGAAACTCGTAAAAAAAGGTAGCACAAGCAATCCCCTCGCTCCGGTCGGCGACTCGCTGGCCGGAATGATGGCGATGTCCTTCGCGAACCGAGCGTCCGCATCGGCGAGGATGCGTCCCCGCCCTGCCGTCATGGGAATCGCCGGACAGGACAAGCCAATGGCCAGTGCTCCCCTCCCCACAGCCGTGCGTGAGGCGAGAGCAGCAAGTACGAAATCGGCAACGTAACCCGTCTGAGGCGGACAGGGAGTCCAACTCGCCACTCACGCGGCGCTCATGCTGGCGCATGGTCCCGCTGTAGTTCTGAGCGGGCTTGAGCGCCGGTCGGAGTTCCAGCCTAGACTTCACGGACGTTGTTTTAGCCGGTTTGGTCCCTCACGTCGAGCGCGGCACCATCGCCTCCCGCCGTTACGTGAACGCTGCCCCACTTCGGATGCCGCAGGCTCCACTAATCAAACACCGCCAGCTTGCGATTGACGGTGCGCAGGCGGCGGCAGAGGCAGAGGCAGAGGTTTTCCAGGAGCTTGATCTTGATGCCCAGATGAGTCGTGCCCAGCCGGTCGAACGCCTCGAGGTCCATCACATCGCAAACCGCCTCCGTGTCGGCCACGATCATGGCCGAACGCGGCGCCTGGTCCATCACGGCCATCTCCCCGAAGACCATGCCGCGGGTGAAGGTGGCCAGCCGTTTGCGCGTTCCGGAATCCACCGGCACAAACACGCTGACCCCGCCGTGGGCCAGGAAGAAGAGCTCGCTGGCCTCATCCCCGGCGCTGATGATGATTTCGCTTTGCTGATAAATCCGCCGCTGGAGGAGCAAGGCGA
>DASTLJ010000014.1:0-5793 GCA_035715125.1 Verrucomicrobiia bacterium | reverse complement strand
CGTTGCTGCCCCACTCCTGGGCGAGGCCCGTCTCGCCGGAGACTCCGTCGCGCCTCGGGCCGCGCCATTGCGGCCAATCGTCGGCGGCCGCGGGGAAGACAAAGAGAGTGGTGAGGAGTGAATTGAGCAGCAGTGCGGTATGTCGCATGGCCGGTAGTAAACGGGCCGCGCCTGAAAAGTAAAGTCCGGGATCGTTCGCCGCCTTGTCCGGCCCATTGCGGATAATAGCCTGCGGGCCGGCAGCGATTAACTACCTGGTCGGCAGCGGCCGAGCTTCCTCAATGGAGACGATATGGAGGGGATCCAGCATTTGCTGATTTGTTTTGCCCCACGGGGCGGCTTGCGACGTGGGAAGCGACCGCCTACGCTCCCGTGGCGCATGTCACCGACTCGCGTTGCATCCAGTTTTCCGCCTCGGCTGCCGCAGCGGCCCGGCCGATGAACATCGTTCAAATCACCCCGGGCGCCGGCGGCATGTTTTGTGGCGGTTGCCTGCGCGACAACGCGCTCGTCGCCGCGCTGCGCCAGGCCGGCCACCACGCGCTGATGGTGCCGCTCTACCTGCCGCTGACGCTCGACGAGCCGGACCAAAGCGCCGGCACGCCGGTGTTTTACAGCGGCATCAACGTCTATCTGGAACAAAAGTCGGCGCTGTTCCGCCGGCTGCCGGCGTGGATGCTCAAGCCCTTCGCCTCCCGGACTGCTCTCCGCTGGGCCTCGGGACGCGCCGCCACGACGCGCGCGTCGGAAGCAGGCGAATTGACGCTCTCGATGCTCCGCGGCGAAGCGGGCCACCAGGCGCGCGAACTCGATGCGCTCATCGCCTGGCTCCAGACCCAGCCGAAGCCCGACGTGCTTTGCCTGTCCAATGCGCTGCTCGCCGGCATGGCGCGGCGGTTGAAAACCGAGTTGAAGGCGCCGGTGACGTGCCTGCTCTCGGGCGAAGACACATTTCTGGATGCGCTGCCGGACGGTTTGCGGGATGCGGCGTGGCGCACGCTGGCGGAACGATGCCGCGACGTCGATCTGTTCCTGCCGCCCTCGCGCTACTTCGCCGACCTGATGCAGCGCCGGCTCGCGCTGCGGCCGGAGCAGGTCCGTGTCGTGCCGAGCGGCATTCACCTGGCCGGGTTCGAGGTTCCCAAGAACGAAGCGCGGCCGCCGACGCTGGGCTACTTCGCGCGGATGTGCCGGGAGAAGGGACTCGACACGCTGGTCGAGGCCTACCTGCTGCTCAAACGCCGCGACACGGCGCGCGAACTGCGGCTGCACGTCGGCGGCGGTTGTGGGCCGTCCGACGAACCGTTGGTCGCCGCGCTCAAGCAAAAGCTGGCGGGAGCCGGCGTGCTGGAGCACGCGCGGTTTTTCCCGAATGTCGATCGAGCCGGGAAGATTGAGTTTTTCAAATCGTTGTCCGTCTTCTCCACGCCCGCGCTTTACGGCGAGGCTTTCGGGCTTTACCTGCTCGAGGCCTGGGCGGCGGGCGTGCCGGTCGTGCAACCCAGGCACGCGGCGTTCCCGGAACTCATTGAGGCGACCGGCGGCGGCGTGCTGTGCGAGCCGGGCGATCCGAAGTCGCTCGCCGACGCGATCGAACGTCTGCTGCAAGACCCGCTGCACGCCCGGCACCTCGGCCAACACGGACGCGCCGCAGTCGAGCAGCAATTCAGCATCGAACGGATGGCGGCCAACCTTGTCGCGGCATGGAAGAAGAATTGAAATCGATTTGGCCGGGTTTGATCTGGTTTGACTTGGCTTGACTTGGCTTGACGTGGTTTGACTGCCTTTGACTTGGTTTGACCTGGTAAACCGCTTCGCCCGATCCGCCCAGAAGGTTTGATCACGGCAGAATTCGTCAAACTCGCATCCCCAAAACTCCAGAGGCGTCGGCGACCCGGCCTACCCCGGAGCGCCGAGGTCCTGCTCGGCACGATCAAGAATTCCCCGCATCTGCGGCATTGAGCTTGAGGTCCGGAGTTCCTTCGACCAACTCTGAACCCGGAACCCGGAACCCGGAACCTGATTCAGGTCCGGCCGGCCGTTGACGCCTTCGTCGCGCACGGAGCGACTATGCGCAACGGGGCGCAGGCGTGTTAGCGCCAAACGAGCGAAAAACTTGTGCGGGAGGCGGTGAATCGTTCCGGCCTTCGTTCGAAGTTCGAAGTTGGAGGTTGAAAGTTCGAAGTCTCTTTCTCTGAACGTCGAACTTCCAACTTCGAACTTCCAACGTCCAACACCCTCCACCTACCCTTCCTTCCTCTTTTCCGCCGTCTTGATGCTCGAACGAAAGATGCGGATCAACTCATCCGTCTCTGACGCCAGCGGTTCCACCAAGACCGGCTTGAGCAATGGGACGCGCTGCACCAGGCGCAGCCATCGCAGGCTTTCCCGCAACTCTTTCAAACAAATCCGCATCTTATGCAGGAAGTCCCGCCGCGACTCCGCCGCCTGCGCCTCGCCATGATTGGGCAGCGCCGACGTGCCCGAGCGTAATAGTTGACCAGCTACATGATTCCCTGCGCGCGTATCCGGCAACTTCTCCACCAATCTGATGATGCGCGCCGCATACTCCAACAGCCGCTCCTCCAAGTCATAGCTTCGCTTCATGCTTCAAACTTCGCCCTTCTTCGTTCAACGTTGAAAGTTCAAAGTTGGATGTTCGACGTTCTTCCCGTTCTTCGCCCGCCGCCCAGTCCCCTGGCCTTCGTTCAACGTTCAACGTTGGACGTTGAAAGTTCGACGTTTGCCTTTGTGAACATCGAACTTCCAACTTTGAACGTCCAACGTCCAACGCACTCCGTCTAAGCTTTCGTCCGCTTTTCAACCGTCTTGATGCTCGAACGGAAGATTCGGATCAACTCATCCCTTCCTCGTTCAATGTTGAAAGTTCAAAGTTGAATGTTCGACGTTCATTCCCTCCCTCACCCGCAGTCGCCTCCCCGCATCACCTCGTGCACCTGCTCCCGCAGCTTGAGCTTGGGATTGGGCGTGAACAATTCCCGCCCGCGGCGACCGGGCGGTTTTGCGGTGTTTCCTGGCGCCCTCGACGGATCTTCCGACGCAACTCTCTGCTCGACAACCATGCCCCCTTGCGATACACAATCTGTGTGAATAATAAAACCGCAAATTTGCGGCTGACTTAACTGTTAGGCGTCTATTGTTATGCGCGCGCTTAGATTGATAGTCGTGAGCGAAGGACATTCCAACGACGAACATTGGATCGCGATTGATGGAGATGAAGAATCCCTCGGTCCTGAAGCGTTGATCGCGGCGCATCCCGACCTGCTGCGCGATTCGACACGTGATGGCTCGGTTCGCATCGTTGAATCGCGGTATGAGACCCGGATTTTCACCAAAGATGCAGAACTTCATTCCGCACTGCTCGAACGCTTGAAGTCTGATTTACCGGAGCGATAGGTCGCTGGTTATGAGATCGGCCACGCCTAACCATGCGCTGCAGCATCTAACGGCGGCGGGCCGTCGCGGTTGCAATCGGCGCGCCTCGTGGCCGCCGTCGCTGAGCTTGAGTCGTTAGGCGGCGTTGCTCGCCATGAACATTCGCACGTTACCAAAATGGCTGATGCCGGTTGTCGCGATCCTCGTCGTGGGCGTTCTCGTTGCTTTCGGTCTTCGTGCTTGGCGGCGGTCAGGAGCTGAGGAGTATCGTACATTCGCCAGTCCCGACGGACGTTTCCAGATTGTTGTCTATCGCATACCGAGCCGAGTCACCATGCTTGGTCAGAGTTCGGATGCGCCCGGTTACTTTCAGTTGCGTGATGCGCGGACAGGTCGAGTTCTGCGCGAGCGCAACGTCGAGATGGTCCAGCTCGTTGACCGGATCGAGTGGTCACCGACGAACGTGGACGTTCGGCTTTTGGCAGATTGGAGCTTGCCACGGTGACACAGCCCAACCATGCGCTGCAGCGCCCGGCCATCGCGTCCAGGTTGCAATCCAAGCGTCCCGTGGGCCGGGTCGCTGAGTTCACCTCGACTGCCACATCAGCACCCTCGCACCCATGATCGATAACACCGAAAAAGTTACTGGAATTGGAGGCATTTTCTTCAGAGCGCGGGACCCGGAACGGATGTCCGCCTGGTATCGGAACCAGCTCGGCATTTGCGCGGAAGATGGCCACGCCGATTTTGTCTGGCGCGAGCACGACCGGCCCGATGAGATTGGCCGTACGGTCTGGTCTGTTTTCCCGGCGGAGACCGATTACTTCGGACCTTCCTGCCCGGCGTTCATGATCAACTACCGGGTTGCGAATTTGGAACGGATGCTGGCACAGCTTCGCCGCAACGGGGTAACCGTCGAGAAGGTCGAGGAGTATGATTATGGACGGTTTGCGTGGATTACCGACCCGGAAGGCAATCGCATCGAGCTCTGGGAGCCGAAGAGCAAGTGAAGGCGCGGACGAAACGGATTCCTTCGATCTGTGATATCCGTGAAATCCGTGGTCAGCAAAGTATCCTTCCCGTTCCGTTCGGCGAGTCGCCGAACGGCACAGGCTGGTAGCAGCCCGTTCAAAAACTCCAGCTGGAGTTGTAGCGGCGGTCTGTGACCGCCGAAATCGGGCCAGAATCCGCAGTTTCTTCGGCGCTCATAGAGCGCCGCTACACTTTTTGAACGGGCTGTTAGCCTGTGCTACCGGCGTCCTCCCGAAACGTGCCCGTGAAACGCGCGGACTGCGTCCGCCACACTTCGTTCTTCCCTTTCGCGGCCCGGTTTTTAGAGTTCGCGGCTTGTGTTTTTGAACCGAACGGGTTTGGATCCGACCGATTCCTATGGCCGCTGATACGTCCGTCGCAAAAGTCGTCGAAGCGCCGCCGCTGGCGCCCCTGCCGCTCAAGTCGCGCCTCGGCGGCACGCCGAAAGGCACTCCGAAGTACTCCGTGACCGTCAAAAATGCGGCCGGCCAGCCGGTCACGCTGGCCGACCCGCGCGCCACGCGCGCCCTGGTCGCGCTCATCGACGTGCACGCCGTCAACGGTGGCGCGGCGTGCCATTGGGGTGGCCCGGCGGCGTTCGCGGAGATGGTGGCGGCGGTGCACGGCATCCTGTTCGCCACGCAAGGGCGCCCGTGGCACGAGGCGTTCAATTTCGTCAATGACGCCGGCCACGCGGAAAACGGCGTTTACGCCTTGCGCGCCAATTACGGCTTCGACGGGATGACGTTCGACGATCTTAAGGGCTTCCGCGGCATCAAAAGCAAGTTCACAGGTCACGGCGAGTCGCATCTCAATCCACAAGGCGTTCTCCTGAGCAACGGGCCGCTCGGCTCCGCGCTGCCGCAAGCGCAAGGGCTGGCCATCGCGGATCGCGTCGCGAACCGCGACCGCGTCACCATCGTCACCGTGTCGGACGGCGCGTCGATGGAAGGTGAGGCAAAGGAGGCGTTCGCGGCGATCCCCGGCCTGGCGGCGAAGGATCGCGTCAATCCGTTCGTGATGCTCCTCTCGGACAACGACACCAAGCTTTCCGGCCGGATCACACGGGACGCCTTCTCGATGCAGCCGACGTTCGAGGCGTTCTCCGCGCTCGGCTGGAATGTTATCCGGGTCGCAAATGGGCACGACCTCCAGGCGGTCTATCTCGCGGTCGAGAACGCCGTGCAACTCGCGAAGTCGAACCCGAAGCAGCCGGTCGCGCTCTGGCTGAAAACGGTCAAGGGCTACGGTGTGAAGTCCACCGAGCAGGATCCCGCGGGCGGCCACGGCTTCCCGCTGCCGAACGGCGAAAAGATCATCGAGTTCGTCAATGAAATCTATGGCGGCCAGACGCCTCCTGAATTC
>DASTLJ010000013.1:0-4473 GCA_035715125.1 Verrucomicrobiia bacterium | reverse complement strand
GCCAGGTTGTCGCGAACGAGCAATAGCTTTTTGCGCGTGGCTTCCTGGCGCGCGTGCTCCATCACGGTCGCGTAGTGGAAGGTGACATTGGCCAGAACGGTGAATTCATCGTCGCCGGTTTTCACGCCCTTCTGGCTGAGGAAATTCTCCGGAACACCCTCGAGCTCGGCCCGCGTGAACTTCACCGGCGCCTCCGCTTTCGTGACGTTCGACTCGAAGTCGGTGCTGAGCCGGGTGAGCTCCTTGCGCAGCCGCTCGACTTCGTCGCGTTCGGGCCTGGGCAGGCTGAGGCCCGCCCGCTTGTAGTCGCGCAGGACCTCGTTCAGCAGCCTGGCCTCCTCCCCGGCGAGCCGGGGGCTCGTGTCGGCATACCTTTTAACAGCCGCATATACGTCCTCGCGGTAGTCGATGCCAACAAGCCACTCGGAGATTGCCTTGGCGGCGTCTGTGGCGGCGTTGCGCACAGCGGCATTCGTGCTGGTCTCCTTGAGGAGCTGCATCCGGTTGGCAACGAGACTGGCCTCGAAACCAACGTCATCGAGCGCGCCGACGGTGTTGGGCAGCGTGAGTTGATCGAGTCGGCAGGAGGCGATCTGGGCGAGCACGAGCTCCGCGCGGGCGATTGTGTTCGAAACGGAGGACTGGATGGCGACGGCCGTTGTTTCCAGCTTCGGCAGCGCAACGACGGCCTTGAAATGCCTGGCGCGCGCGGCCAACTCCGCGAACGTCGTGACAGGGAGATTCGTCGGCAGCGGAGCGATTGGGACGGGCTGCGCGGCGGGATCCGAGGGCGCCCTGGCCGCGACTCGCGGTTCCGGCGCGCTCTTGCAGGCAGCAAGGATCAAGGCGAGGAGCAACACCGGGATGAGACGCATAGGACTTCTCACCGTAACGACCCCGTTCCGCGCCACGCAAGCCGTTTCCCGGTCTCACTGGCGCACGCCGAGCAGCTCGAGGGTGTTCGTGAAGCCGCGCGAGCCGGTGCGAGTCCAGTAAATCGGGCCGCCGATCGTGGCCGGCTCGGCGTTCTGGATCCGCAACCAGCCGAAGGCCGACCCTGTAGCCCGGTAGAGCGTGAGGAAGAACGGCAACTGCCCATCGTCGCCAATCAGGATTTCCTTGGCGACCGCCAGCCTGTCGGGCAGCCGGCCCCGGAGCAACAGCCGCCCGGAGGAACGGATCGAAATCTTAATACTTCCCGAAAGTCCGGCGGAAGGATCGCTCGGGACCGTAAACCCGCCCGTGTATTGGCCGGCGAAATTCGTAGCCGACAGCGGATTGTCGAAGCCGACACGATTCGCCCGAGCAGGGCTTCCGAACGAGCCGTCCGAGACGTAAGCATTGATCTCCTCGGACCCTGGCGTCAGTTGCAGCGCCACGGACAAATCGTTCGAGCCAGACCGGCGGATGAACTGGTTCGCCGAAAAATTGTCGTCGAACCGGCCGTGCAGCGCGTAGCTCGACCGGCCCCGAGTCAGCCGGCCGCTGTAGCTTCCGAGAACCGTGACGCGCACGCTGAAGTAACCGGCATTGGCGTGGGCCGGATTCAGCGTGGAAAAGTACAGCCCGTTGTAGGTGCCGGCCAGCGGCTGGAACGGGCCGGGAACGAACCTCGCGGTGAAGGTCAGGTTGGAGGCCATGACAAACGACAGCGCTGGATTCAAATTCGTCGTGCCGGTCAGCCAGTCGAACCAGCCGGCAAATCTGTAACCTGGCTTGGGGATCGCGGTGATGCTGTAAGTCCTGCCGATCTTCAGCAGTTGGCCGTGCCTTGCGCCCGAGACGGCGCCGGCGCCGTCGATGCGCAAACCTAGACGCGCGTCGTTGGTGACGAACAGAACAACCACTGTGTTCGTGGCGGAGACGTTGCCGAACGTGTCACGGGCGAAGATTCGAAAGGTGTTGAAGCCGGGGTTAAGATTCACTGCCCGCGACCAATTCCCCGTCCCGTCGGCCGGCACGAACGCGCCGTTTTCCTGCTGAATGAGAATCGCGCCAAGCTGAACGTCGTCGGCCGCACTCCCCGTCAGTGTGAATTGCGCCGAAGTAACGCGCACTTGCGGCGACACTGGAGAACTCAGCACGAGCGTGGGTGGGGCGCCGTCCACCACCGAGAGGGTGGCAATGCGGCTGAGAACGGCGGCGGCGGGATTGGAGACGAGGCAGGAGTAGCGGCCTGAGTCCGAGAATCGGAGGTCCTCCAACCGGAGCAGGCTGCTCGCCGCGCCGGGGATGTTCGTGCCGTCCCGGCGCCATTGGTAGGTGATGGGTCCATCGCCGATGGCAGTGACGTGGAACAGGGCAGTCCCGTGAACGGAAAGGGTCTGGTCTGCCGGTTCATTCAGAAGAGACGGCGGAATGGGCCGGGCGCCACCAGGCGTAGGGTTGGCGGCGCCCCAGTTCGCGGGATCATTGCCGTAAGCCTCTTCCCGGATCCGATGAATGGACGCGCCCGCGCCGTCCGCTGCAAGCGGCCATGGACTCCCATCCAGATACCGAACGCGATCGACCACGATGTAAGGGACGACGCCCGCCTCGGGCGGGTCGGGCCGGAGCAAATCGAGAGTGGCGGAGTCGTTGGCCAGATCGCCGATCCACGGGCCGAAGACGGGTGTCCCCGGCGCCAGCCGATTGAGCCGCCCGAAGGCCTCGAGCCGGGCCGCGTCAGTCGGGGAAAAGTTCACCACGATGGCGTAACCGCCGGGCGGCAGCGATGCTTCCCGAGGAAAAGCGAAGGACATCGCCGCGGATTCCGAATCCTCGATCCGCCAGGTGTTGGTGGGGAACATCGGATCGTAGAGCCGAATTGGCGCGTTGGAGAGATTGCGCAATTCGATGAATTCGTCTCTCTCGTTCGGCGGGTGATAGTGGATTTCCGAAATGACGACCGGGCCGACTTTGGGGCCGGGGTTGGCCGCCAGGAACGTCATCTCCCGCTGCGGCACGAAGTGCTCCTCGCCCGTGCTGATGATGTGCCGGCCCCATGGGACGTTCTTTTCGGCGGTGCCGTAGGTGAATCCGTGGGCGAACCCCGTCAACTGTCCGTTGGCATCGGCTGAGAAGAGGTAAATCTCCTCGCCCAAATCCCCCAATCCAAATCCCCCGGCCAGCGGATCGTCATTGGGCGGGTTGAAGGCATGGGCGTCCAGCGCCAGAAAACCGCCGGCCGGCACTAAGGTGCCAGGGGGCATCACGTACTTCGCCGGCACGTCGAAGTCGTCCGTGAGAAACCAGCCGCTGATGTCCACGTCGTTGGTCCCCGGATTGAACAGTTCGATGGCGTCCTCGAATGGCGGCGCCGGGCGGGTGAGGACCTCGTTGATGAACACGGGCGCGATGGGCGACGGCAAATCCGCCCGGCCGGGCGAACCGTCGCGCAAGCCGCTCGCCCGCCACGACGCTTTCCGTTCGTAGGTTGCAGCCGGCGCCCCTTCGTCCACCGGCACCAGTGAGAAACCCCTCCCGTCGGTGATGGGTTGCCACTGGTCGTCGTAGGTGAAATCGAAGACGGTCGCGCCATCGGACGCCGCCAGCACGAGCCGTTCGCCGCCGTCGGCGAGCGATCCAATATATTCGCCCGCCACTGGAAGACCCGTGCCGTAGCGAATCTCGAAAGCGGAAACGTTACGCACCACGAGCGCATACTGGCCCGGCGGGAGCAAATGGTCTGGAAACTCAAATGTCAGACCGGATCCAAAAAACATGCCGCGAAGGTTCAGCGCGTTCGTCCCAACGTTCTTCATCTCGATAAACTCGAAATCCGCCGGTTCCAGGGTGTTGCCTTCCAACGGGCCCTCGGGGTTGTACATCAACTCGGTCAGCGCCAGGGGAGGCGCGGCGCCCAGGGATGGATTTGGCGCCCCCGGCGATTCACGCAAATAGGCCGGCCGGTCCAAATGCACGTTCGTGCCGTCCATCGGGAATCCATACGAGAAACCGCTTTGCTGGGGCGGAAATGAAGGGGCGAACTCCTGCTGGATCGTCACGCCATCCGGCCGCACGAGGGCGAGGTACTCGCCGCCGGATCGCAAGGCGAAGCTCGTGTGCAACTGGCCGCCGAGGGTGCGCACGTTCCGACCCGAAGCGAAAACGACCAGGAAATGGCGCGCCGGCAGGTTCATGGTGGGGAACGACCACTGGACCAGATCGGCGCGGTGATCGGTCAGGAACCAGCCGCCGAGGTCCAGGTCCGAGTCTCCCGCGTTGTAAAGCTCGATCCAGTCCGACGCGGAATGGAACTCATCCAACACCAACCCGCTGTTGACCGCTTTGAACTCGGTGATGAAGAGGCTTTGGCCGGCCGCGACCCGCGCCGTGCCCGCCAATGCCAGGGCCAACCACAGGCAGTTCCAGGCTCGGCGACGCGCGTTCATGAATCGGCCAACGCAAGATGTTGCCAGCGGAGGAATCATTCCGGTGGCGGCCCGAAACCACTAGCACAGGCGGAACAGAAAGGGAATCCTGAAACTCGGC
>DASTLJ010000012.1:0-4275 GCA_035715125.1 Verrucomicrobiia bacterium | reverse complement strand
GGAGTCGCGCTGCGCTTGCCTCCGCACTCCATAGCCGCGGTCCTGCTGTTGACAGCCCAGTTCGCGGCAGTCGCCGCCGAGGACCCGCGCGCAGCGTTGCGCGACGGGGTGAACCGCGAATTCCCCGCGCTCGAACAACTCTACCGCGAATTGCACGCCAGCCCCGAGCTTTCCTTCCACGAAGAGAAAACCGCGGCGCGCGTGGCCGCCGAGTTACAGAAGCTCGGCATCGACGTCACCCCGCGGGTAGGCGGCCACGGGTTGGTGGGCGTGTTTCGCAACGGCGCCGGCCCGACCGTGCTCGTACGGACCGATCTCGATGCCTTGCCGGTGAAGGAGGAAACCGGTCTGCCCTACGCCAGCCGCGTCCGAACGACGAACGAAACCGGCGCGGAGGTCAGCGTCATGCACGCCTGCGGGCATGACATCCACATGACTTCGCTCGTCGGAGCGGCGCGGCTGCTCAGCCAGCTCAGGGATGGCTGGAGCGGCACCGTCGTCTTCATCGGCCAGCCGGCGGAGGAACGCGGCGCGGGCGCCCGGGCGATGCTGGCGGGCGGCCTGTTCACACGCTTTCCAAAACCGTCGGCCTGTCTGGCGCTGCACGTCAGCGCGGACATGGCGGCGGGGAGCGTGGGCGTGGTCGAGGGATACGTGCTGGCCAACGTCGATTCCGTGGACGTCACGATTCGCGGCGCGGGCGGACACGGCGCCTGGCCGCACAAGACGAAAGATCCAATCGTGCTCGCCGCGCAGACCGTGATGGCGTTGCAAACCATCGTCAGCCGCGAGAAGGACCCGCTCGACTCGGCGGTGGTCACCGTCGGCTCCATCCACGGCGGGACCAAGCACAACATCATCCCCGACGACGTGAAGCTTCAAATCACCGTGCGCTCGTTCACCGACGACGTGCGCACGCAAACGCTCGATGCCATCCGCCGCATCGCCCGCGGTCAGGCGCTCTCCGCCGGTGTGCCAGAAAACCGCCTGCCGGTCGTGACGGTGCTGGATGGGGAATTCACGCCCGCCTGTTTCAACAACCCGGAGCTGGCCCGCAAACTGCGCGTCGCGTTTACCCGCGGATTCGGCGAAGCGAATGTCCTCGCGCCCCGGCCCCGCATGGGCGGGGAAGATTTCTCGGAATACGGCCGCACGCCGGACAAGATCCCCGTCTGCCTTTTCTGGCTCGGGTCGGTCGAGCCCGAGCGCGTTGCCGAGAGCGAGCGGACCGGCAAGCCGCTGCCTTCGTTGCACTCGAACCTCTACCGCCCGGTGCCCGAGCCGACGATCAAGACCGGCGTGACCGCGATGACATTGGCAGTGCTGGAGCTGCTTGGAAGGTAGGGCAGGCGTCTCGCCTGCCCCGCGAGCGCGTCAGCGCGAGCCAAGCGGCTATTGCCTCATGCGCCTCGCTACGCTCGGCGCGGGCAGGCGAGACGCCTGCCCTACTTTGATGCGAGCCGCATCGGCACGCTGTGCCGCCTAAACACTGATTACTGAATACTGCATACTGATAACTGACTACTGATTGGCCATGGCCGTCGTCTCGCGACACTCCCTACGCCTTGCATTCGCCGCCGTGTTCGCGGGCGCGACGGCCATCGGTTTCGCGCCTCTGTTCGTGCGCCTCAGCGAGGTCGGCCCGAGCACGACCGCGGCGTATCGGGTGCTGCTGGCATTGCCATTTCTCTGGGTCTGGTGGCGGCTGGAGCAGCGCGGCGCGAATCCTTCCCGCCAACCGGCCAGCGCGCGGGAGTTCGGCGGCCTCGCGGTCGCAGGCCTGTTCTTCGTCGCCGATCTAGCGCTCTGGCACTGGTCGCTGCACCTCACCACGGTCACCAATTCGACGTTGCTGACGAATCTCGCGCCCGTCTTCGTCACAGTGGCGGCGTGGTGGTTCCTGCACGAGCGCCTCACGCCGATGTTTCTGCTCGGCATGACGCTCGCGCTGGCCGGCGCCGTGATGCTCGTCGGGAGAAGCTTCCAGGTTGAGCGGCAACACTTGTGGGGCGACGCGCTCTCGGTATTCACCGCGCTTTTCTACGCGGGCTATTTGTTGAGCGTGAAATTGCTTCGGCGCCGTTACTCGATCGCGACGATCATGGCGTGGTCGGGGCTGGTGTCCGGGCCGGGCTTCGCGCTGGTGGGCTGGTTGTCCGGGGAGAAGCTGCTGCCGGCGAGCGCCCACGGATGGCTGATGCTGGCGGCGCTGGCACTGATTTGCCATGTCGCGGGTCAATGCCTCATTGGCTACGGGCTGGGGCACCTGCCCGCCTCGTTTTCGGCGGTGAGTTTGCTGTGGCAGCCGGTGGTCGCGGCGGCGCTGGCCTGGGCGGTTTTGGGGGAAGGTTTGGGCTTGCTTCAAGTTGCGGGCGGGATTGTCATCCTGTTGGGTATCGCCACGGCCAGCGGGACGTTGGACCGAACGGGTCAGCCGGCTTCCGTGAAGGCCGGAGCGGATTCCGTGTAACCTTCGACGCAATTTCCTTCTGTAGGAAGTTGAGCCGGAACCGGTCCTGCGCGCTGTGCGTGGCCGGCCCAAGCCGATTACAAGCCATGAACCGCAAAATCACACTTTTTCTCTCCGCCGCCGCGGCTGTTGTGCTGGGCGCGGCGTGTGTCGTCCTTCTGTTCCTGTCCAACGCAAAACGCCAGCGTGATCATGCCGTTGCCGTCGAAGTGGCCGCCGCGGAAGCCGCCGCCCGCGCCGCCACCGCCGAGCGCCTTAACGAAGCCGAGCGCGACCGCAGCCGCGCCGAGAAACAAAACAGGGAATTGGCCGAACTGGCGCAAAACCTCCGCCAATCCGAAGCCAAGCAGGCCAGCAACGTCGCCGCGCTGGTGAAACAGATGAAGTCGAGCACCAACTCTGCCGGGGATGGTGCATCCGGCGCCCTCGGCGGCGGCCAGGGCATGGGTGAGATGTTCCAAAAGATGATGAACGACCCGGCGATGAAGGAAATGGTACGCTCCCAACAGAAGAGCATGATGAAGACGATGTACGGCTCGCTCTTCAAGGAACTGAACCTCCCCGCCGAGCAACAGAAGAAGCTGACTGAACTTCTCCTCGATGCGCAGATGTCCGGTGTCGAAAGCACAGGGGACTTGTTCAAGGGAGAGGACGCCGCCCGGACCAACGCGGTCAACACCCTCGCCGAAAAGCAAAAGGCGACCCAGGCGCAAATCAAGGCGCTGCTCGGCGACGAAAAGTACACGCAATACGAAGACTACCAGAAGACTCTCGCCGAGCGGATGGTCCTGAACCAGTTTCAACAGGAGTCGGCCGGCACCCAAACCGAGCTGCGCGACGACCAGATGCAACGGCTCGTCGACCTCATCAAGGAAGAGCGGGCCAAGATTCCCCCCGTCTTCGACGAGGACCCGGGCAAGACGGCTGAAAACCTCCAGAAAGTTCTCAACACCGAGCTGTTCGACAAACAGATGCAATGGCAGGAAGACCTGAACAAACGCGTGCTGGCGCGCGCCGGCGGGGTGCTGACGCCCGAGCAACTCAAGGAGTACGGCGAGTTCCAGGAGAGCCAGCTCAATATGCAGAAGCTTGGCATGAAGATGGCCCGCGAGTTGTTCAAAGGGAAGGATGCCCCGTAAAATATCGTCGGTCTCGTGCCGCCGTAGAGTGGTGCTGGGGCTAGCAGCCCGTTCAAAAACTCCAGGTCGGGTTGTAGCGGCGGTCTGTGACCGCCGAAATCGGGCCAGAATGACCGGTTTCTTCGGCGCTCATAGAGCGCCGCTACAGTTTTTGAGCGGGCTGCTAGGGAAATCCACTGCGGCATCGTTCCGAGTTTGCGGCCAACGACCCCTTCGCTGATAGCACGTTCGAGCACGCCGGCTGGCGGTCCGTAATCGGTGCAGCCCCGCTCAACATTTTCAGCCAGGAAGCCGCTCCTCCACGGTGGCATGAACTCGCCATTGCCCGAAGCCCATGCCAGCCGCTATAAGACGGCCGACGCCGTCCCGGTTGCGCTCCCGCGGGAGCACGCGGGGACAAAACAGCCAACGCATGAAATGCATACTCGCCCTGGACCAGGGCACCACGAGTTCCCGATCGATTCTCTTCGATCAATCCGGCGCGGTGGTCGCATCCGCCCAGAAGGAGTTCCGCCAGATGTTCCCGCAGCCCGGCTGGGTCGAGCACGATCCCGACGAGATTTGGTCCACTCAGCTCGACACCGCTCTCGAAGCGCTCGCCAGCGCGAAGCTCAAGCCTTCCGACCTCGCGGCCATCGGCATCACCAACCAGCGCGAAACCACCCT
>DASTLJ010000011.1:0-7127 GCA_035715125.1 Verrucomicrobiia bacterium | reverse complement strand
AAAACGAGAAAACGGGAAGACGAGAAGACGGTAGTGCGACTCAAAGAGACGATCGAACCAAGAAAACGTTCTCCGCCTGGCTTCGACTTTTCCTGCTTTCCTGCTTTCCCGTTTTCCCGTCTTCCCGTTTTCTCCGCACTCCCTCTCTCACCCCATCCACGCCGGCAGCACATTGAACTTGAACACACGTTGTGCCATCCACACCGCCGCGACGAGCGCGACGGCGACGGAGCCGAACTTCAACGTAACCTCGCGATAGAACTTCGTTTCGCGCAGACCAAAGGCCAAGGGCAGGAACAGCGTGACGATGCCAAGCTGGCCCAATTCGACCCCGACGTTGAAGCTGACCAGCGCCAGCACCAGCGCCTCCTGACGCAGCCCAAATTCGATCAGCCCACTCGCGAGTCCCAGTCCGTGCACGAGCCCGAAACCGAATGCGACCATCCATCCTCGCTCGCCAAACCACGGCCGCACGTTATTCACCGCGGCGGCGATGACGGACGCGGCGATTAGCGGCTCCACCACGCGCGCCGGCGCCGTGACAATGCCGAGCACGGCCAGGCTGAGCGTGACGGAATGCGCGATCGTGAACGCCGTCACGATCTTCACGATGTTTAACGCCGCAGGCCGAAAGGCTGCGGCGCCCTTCCAGGCGCCGGCTTCGCGCCTCAGCACTGCGGGCAACAACAGGGCGAGGAGAAAAAGAACGTGATCCGGCCCCTTGCAGATGTGCTCGGCGCCTTCGCGCAGGTAGCTCAAGGCCTGCGCCACACGGCTCGCCGGCACGGCCAGTGTAAAAACGCGCGTCGAGGCGCCCGCGCGGAACGTCGCTGTCTCCATCCGCCCGGCATGTTCCACGCGCAGCAAGCCGTGCATGTTCGTGTCCACACGGAAGAGCGATTGGGCATTGATGGATAGGGCCGCGATGCGGTTGGTGTCGGCCGGGGCGGCGAACTTCACGCGGGCATACTCCCCTGACTTGAGGGTCACCGTCTCGAGGTCCGTGACGCGAAATTCCAGCGCCTTTTCATCTGCCTTCACGTCCAGGCTCGTGACGGTGTCAATCGCCAGCGCCTCCAGGCGCCGCTGTTGTTCATCCGCTCCCAGCGCCTTGAAGGCGTCGGGCTCGATTCGCAAACCCTGCTGCAAATCGAGAATGGCGACGTCCCACTGCCCAGCGACGTTGGTCGGGGTGATGAACAGGGTCAGGTGCGTTTCACTTGGCGTGTGCCCGCGGGCCGCCGAGGGCCAGAACGTGGCCAGGGCGAAGGCGCCCACAGTGATGATTGCTCTCAATGTCATGGCTGGCTTCCCGAGAATATAGCGGCGGCCCATCGGCATGCCAGCACTGGGAGCGCCGGCATCCTGCCGGCGGGTTCCTGTCCGCCAAGGAGTGCCACTTGCCGGCTGGAAGCCGGCGCTCCCAGCGGCGGTTCATCCGGAAAGACACCTGAAGAGCTCCTGCGGGCCGGGCTGGGCGATGCCAAACAGTTTGCGAGTCTACAGCGCCCAGGCTCTAAGCCGATTATTGCTTTCCCAAATCCAGCCGATACTGTCCTGTCCGCACATGGAAAAGTTTGAGAAACCGCACGTCGACCCGGAGTTGAAGCGCCGCATCGACGAGCTGATCGCCTTCAAAGGCGGCGGCCACAACGAGGAGCTCGTCGCCGACATCATCGAGCAGGCGCTTCGGCTGCTCAAGGACGTCGAGGGCCGCGGCGACGTGAAGGTCATTCAAACCGCCGTGCGCGAGTTGCGCTACGCCTTCAAGCTATTCGCGCCCTGGGCGAGCACCCGGAAGGTCACCGTCTTCGGCTCGGCCCGCACCGCGCCTTCAAAGCAGGAATACCAGCAGGCGGTCGACTTCTCCCGGCGCATCGCCGACTCGGGCTGGATGGTCATCACCGGCGCCGGGCCGGGCATCATGCAGGCCGGCCACGAAGGCGCGGGTCCCGAGCGCAGCTTCGGCGCGAACATCCGCCTGCCGTGGGAGCAAAGCGCCAATCCGATCATCCAGGACGACAAGAAGCTCATCACGTTCAAGTATTTCTTCACCCGCAAGCTCACATTCGTCCGCCACTCGGATGCCATCGTGCTGTTCCCTGGCGGCTTCGGCACGTTGGACGAGGGCTACGAATCGCTCACGCTCATGCAGACCGGCAAAAGCAAGCTCATGCCGCTGGTGCTCATGGACCGGCCCGGGGGCGCGTACTGGAAGACGTGGGACAAACACATCCGCGAGCACCTGTTGCGCAACGGGCTGATCTCTCCCGACGACTTGAACCTCTACCATATCACCGACAGTTGCGAGGACGCGGTGAAAATCATCACCCGCTTCTACCGCAATTACCAGTCGATGCGCTTTGTGAGGGACTTGCTCGTGATGCGCCTCAAACACAAGCTGACCGAGACGGCCATTGACGGGCTGAACCTGGACTTCGCCGACATCGTCGCCAGCGGCCGCATCGAGGCGATGGAGCCGACTCCCGAGGAACGGGACGACCACCAGTTCCTTAACCTCCCGCGCATCGGATTCGAGTTCAACCGGCGCGACTACGGGCGGCTGCGGCAACTGATTGACGTGTTAAACAGCTTTTGAACAGCGGCAGCGATGGCTGCGAGCCAGTTGAGCGTGTAGCCGCCGACGTGAGGAGGTGGACTCGTGTACGGGTTGCAACCATCCGCCTCCTCACGTCGGCGGCTACGGTGCGCGTCAAATATCCGGGCTGCCAGCGGCCTCAGCGGCCGAGCAGTTCGCGGGCTTTGGCGCGGATGTCTCCGCCGCGCATGAGCGATTCACCGACGAGAATCGCGCGAGCGCCACAGCGGGCGAGGCGGGTTACGTCGGCGCGGGTGTGGATGCCGCTTTCGGTGACGAGCAGGCGTTCGCTCGCGCCGGGCGCGGCGAACAGCTTCGGCGCCAGGCGTTCAGTGGTGGCGAGGTCGACTTTGAAGGTCGTCAAATCGCGGTTGTTCACGCCCACGAGCCGCGCGCCGGCGGCCAGCGCGCGGTCCAGTTCGGTTTCGTCATGCACTTCGACGAGCGCGGCACGACCCGCAGCCTCGGCGAGCGCCTGGAAGTCGCGGAGTTGTGCGTCCTCGAGGATGGCGACGATGAGCAGGATGGCATCGGCGCCCCATTCGATGGCTTCGAGGATCTGGCGTTCGTCGATGATGAAGTCCTTGCGCAGCAACGGCAGCTTCACGGCGGCACGAATCAGGCGGAGGTCATCGAGCGAGCCCTGGAAGAATTTTTCGTCCGTGAGCACGGAGAGACACGAGGCGCCGGCTGCTTCGTATTCGCGCGCGATGCGGACAGGATCGAAATCCGCGCAAAGGACGCCCGCGGAGGGCGAGGCCTTCTTCACCTCCGCGATCAACACGACCTCGCCCGGGGGCGCCCGGCGCAACGCGGCGAGGAAATCGCGGCGCTCATCGCGCTCAAGCATCGCGTCGCGCAAATCGCCGGCGGCGATGAGGCGGCTGGGGAGGAGCGCGACTTCTAGGCGCTTCTGGGCGACGATGGTGTCGAGGATGTTGCCCATGCCGGAGTAATCAGTAATCAGTAATCAGTAATCAGTAATCAGTAATCAGTAATCAGTAATCAGTATTCAGTAATCAGTAATCAGTAATCAGTATTCAGTAATCAGTAT
This sequence comes from Verrucomicrobiia bacterium, assembly GCA_035715125.1. Lineage (GTDB taxonomy): Bacteria > Verrucomicrobiota > Verrucomicrobiia > Limisphaerales > JADJPG01 > DASTLJ01. Next base: position 3,474 of record DASTLJ010000011.1, on the reverse strand, counting down.
TCAGTCTTCAGTCATTCATCGTGCGCTCCAACTTCAACATTCAAGCAGTCTCTGCAAACTGAACACTGATTACTGAATACTGATTACTGGCCACTGGCCTTACTCCTCCACATCCTTCACCCCCTGCATCCGTTTGGTCGGGCAGCCGGCGCGCAGCCAGGCATTCACGAACGGGTCGAGGTCGCCGTCCATCACCGCTTGGACGTTGCTCGTTTCCACACCGGTGCGGAGGTCCTTTACCATGCGGTAGGGCTGGAAGACATAGCTCCGAATCTGGTTGCCCCACGACACGCTGCCTTTCTCGGCGTAGAAGCGTTCCAACTCGGCCTTCTGCTCGTCGAGGCGCCGGGCGTAGAGTTTGGAGAGCAGAAGCCGCATCGCGGTGGCCTTGTTCTGGAGTTGCGAACGCTGCCCCTGCGACGCGGCGACGGTGCCGGTGGGCAGGTGCGTGACGCGGACGGCGGTTTCGACCTTGTTCACATTCTGGCCGCCTTTGCCGCCGGCACGGTAAGTGTCGATCTGCAATTCGTTCGGAGGGATGACGATTTCGGCCTCGTCGTCCACTTCTGCGATGACATCGACGCTGGCAAAGCTGGTGTGCCGGCGCTTGTTCGAGTCGAAGGGCGAGAGGCGCACGAGCCGATGGACGCCCCGCTCTGCCTTGCAATAACCGTAGGCATTCTGGCCGGTGACGAGCATCGTGGCGTTCTTGATGCCGGCGGTTTCGCCGGCCAGCGCGTCGGTGACTTCGACCTCCCAGCCGCGACCCTCGCACCAGCGGGTGTACATGCGCAGGAGCAGGCTGGCCCAGTCGCAGGCCTCGGTGCCTCCCGCGCCGGCGTTGATGCTCACGATGCAGTTGCGCCGATCATGCGGATTGGAAAGCAGGACAGCCAATTCCAGCGCGTCGATGGTCTTGAGGAACGCCGTGCCTTCGGCATCCAACTCCGCCTGATGCCTGAGCTGCTCGGTTTCCGGCTCGGATTCGCACAACTCGACCATGACCTGCAAGTCTTCGAGCCTCTTCTCGGCGTCGAACAACGGCTCGATGCGTCTGCGAAGGGTGGCTTGTTCGTCGAGGACTTTTCGGGCCTGCTCGTTGTTGTCCCAAAAGTTGGCCGCGCCGGCCTGGACCTCCAATGTGCTCAGGCGGGCTTGCACACTGGGCACGTCAAAGAAACCTCCGGAGATGCGCGAGCCTCTCTGCGGCGGCGTCGAGCTGGACTTTGACGGCTTCGAACATGGAGGGAGAGTAAGACGTAAAACGTGAAACGCAAAACGTAAATACGTAAGAACGCCGGTGGGGCGAGCGTCCTCGCGAGCCGGAGCCAAGAAACGCTGAGTAATCAAGCGGCTCGCGAGTACGCTCGCCACACCTGACTGAGGGATTACGCAAAGAGGTCTGCTCTCGTTGACGCCTCCCTTGGCCGGTGCCACATTGGCCGCGTGAAAACCGCCAGGCCAGCGCCGCATAAGTAGACGCCCGGAACCATTCGAGGCGAAGCCGTCCGCGACCTCTGCAACAAGCTCACGGAACCCGAGCGGCGCAAGCTCCGCGACGAAGCGATGCGTCTATGCTATGAATCCGACACAAGGACGGCGGGTTCTCATCGCGGTTGATTCCAACGTCGTGTAAAGGGTCTCGTGTGTTGCTCGGGTTGCTTGCCTTGGATGGAGTTGCATCACCGCGTGGGTTGCTTTCAACGCCGCAGTGTCAAAAGTGGTGACCCCTTTTCTTACTGAATCGCCACACGATAGAAACGCTGTGCAATGGCCGGGCCGGGATCGGTGAAGGGTTTCACAGTGCCGTCGCCAGGGATGGTCGTCAGGACCTGCCACATGGTGTCGATGATGTTGTCCTTGTACTGGACCTGGTAGCTGTATCCGGCGAGGGTCTGGAACGAGCCCGAGAAGATTCCCGCGCTGTACATCAGGCCCGTGATGGACGGCCCGGTGGCGATGCTGAAGTCGCTGAACGTGCCCGTGGCCAGGAAGCCGGTGCGATGCGAATTCACTCCGGCGCCGACGACCATCGAGGCGCCATACGTCAGCGAGATGCTGCCAAGTTGGGTCCAGCTCATGCCGTCAAGGCTGCGGTACGAGGTGAACACGTTGCCGACCCGGGTGATGCGCAGCCAGCCGCTGGGCAATCCATTGGGGCCCACCACAGGGCCGAGGTTCCCGGTGAGGCCGGCGGCGTTGGTGCGCACGGTGGTGCCAACGTTATTGTCGCCCGGGTACGACGGCGTGGCGAACACGGTAATATTGCCCGCGCCCGGCGACGTGTCCTCGCGGGCTGCCAACGCCGCCTTGGCATAGGATTCCAATCGGTCGGAGCCTGTCAGAGCGGTGACCCGCACCCGCGCGTCGAAATTTCCCTCCACCGTTTTGTAGAGGAATCGAAGTTGGTCGGCTGCACCCGTGATGTTCACCCCGCCGCCGCTCACCTGGAAGGTGTTGGAGTTGCACGCGAAATGGGAGCCCGCGGGGTTCACCGTGCCGACATCGACAGCGGTGAAGCCGAGGTTGACGCAATTAGTTTCGAACGCGTCGGCGCCGTTGCTGAACAGGTCCGACAGTCCCGATACGCCAAGCGTGAATGTGGGAGCGAGCGGCTGCGTGGTCGCCAGATCCACGGTGCGGCCGTCCGGGCGGAGAGTCGCGGTGGACGCCGCGGTGCCCAGCATCCCGTCCACAACGGTGTAACTGAATGCATCCTGCGCGCCCATGGGTTCGAGTTTTTCGTCGAAGCAAACAGAGATGTTTGTTCCCTCCAGACTGGTGGCCGACAACACGACGGGTGGCGCCATGTCGGCCGTCACGGTGAGCGTCGCCACGGCGCTGGCCGCGCTGTTGTTCGGGTTGGACGCCACGACGCGGAACTTCGCGTTATCGTCCGCCAGATCCACTGCCGCAAGGGTGATCCGGCAAGCCGTAAACGTGGTCGTGGCGCCGGGGATGTTGGTGAACGTCATCCCGTCCCCGGTGTCGCGCTGCCAGTCGACAGTCCTGGGCGGCGCCCCTGTCAACGCCACGGAGAAGGTTACGGGCCGGCCCCGGAGAATCGTGGCGCTGGCCGGTGGGCTGGTAAAACCGATGGGATCCAACGGATTGGTGACCGGAGGCACCCCGCTGTTCAAGGCCACTTGCACTGCCCGCAGGAACATGCTTTCCCCGGTCGGGGTCAGGTTCTCCCGGCCGGCGTAGGTGGACACTGTGTTGGGCGCCGTGCCCGATTCGCGGCTGGCGGCAGCGAAGTAGAAGCGATAGCTGCCCAGGATATCCAGGCCGCCTCTGACCAGAGTGCCGGCGGGCCACTCGGCGATGACCGTCGCGGTGCCAGGAGTGCCATTGTCCACGGTGTAGTCGGCCGAGGCGAGCCGGGTGCCGCCCGCGACCGGCAAATCGGTGATATGGCTGGTGTTCCGGTCCATGAGTTCATCGTAAGGGTCGGCGGTCGTGCTTCCGTTCATG
>DASTLJ010000010.1:0-12932 GCA_035715125.1 Verrucomicrobiia bacterium | reverse complement strand
CGACGGGAGCAACCGCGCCTATCCATTCATCGGCGTGTCAGACGGGCACCACGATTTGTCGCATCACGGCGGGAACGAGGAGAAGAAATCGAAGATTGCGAAGATCAACCGATTTCACGCGACGCAATTTGCCTACTTCCTCGACAAGCTCAAAGCGGTCCGCGAAGGTGAAGGCACGCTGCTCGACAATTGCATGGTCGTGTACGGCAGCGGCCTGGGCGATGGCAACGCGCACAACCACGACAACCTTCCCTGCGTCCTGGCCGGCAAAGGCGGCGGCACCATCAGCACCGGCCGCCACGTCCGCCTGGAGCGCGAAACGCCGATGACGAACCTGTTCGTCTCGATGCTCGACCGCATGGGCGTGAAGGGCGCCAGCGTGGGCGACAGCACGGGGACGCTGCCGAACCTGGCGTGAGACGGGCCCGCAGCGAAGTGGGAGAAGTGAGGGAATGGGGTAATGGAGTGTTGGAGTAATGGATCGGTGGCAAGACCGTTTGGAAATTCGTTCGGTCATTCGTCCCGGAGGGACAGTATGACAATAGCCCGGCGTTTCAACGCCGGGTACTTGTCGATTGATGTTCAAGTCTCGAAGGGACGGCCGAAGGTCGCCACAAATGCAGATTCCACTTCTGCCGTCCCTTCGGGACTTGTGTGCTTTTTTGCCAGCAACCCAGCGTTGAAACGCTGGGCTATTATCGGATGTCCCTCCGAGACAACGGCCGGCAAATCAACCTGAACCTTCGAAAGGGATCAAGTTTAGGCACTGTCACGACTCCCCCACTCCATTTCTTCATCACTCCATCACTCCCTCCCCCCATCACCCCCATGAACCCGACTCACCTCCACAACCGCCGCGCCTGGGATGAGCGCGCGCAGCGCCGTGACTGGCACACTGAGCCTGCGACGGAGAAGGACTTCCTCGACCCGCTCGCCGCCGTCGACGATTGCAGGTGGCTCGGCGGAAACGTCCGTGGCCGGCGGGTGCTCTGCCTCGCGGCGGGCGGAGGCAAGCACGGTCCGCTGCTCGCGGCCGCCGGCGCCGAAGTGACCGTGGTGGATCTCAGCCCCGCGATTCTGGAACAGGACCGGCGCGTGGCCGCAGCGCGCGGGCTGACGCTGCGCACGGTCGAAGCGTCGATGGACAATCTTTCGATGCTGCCGCGCGTCGCCTTCGAAATTGTGATTCAGCCGGTGAGCACGTGCTATGCGCCGGATCTCGCCGCAGTCTATCGCGAAGTCGCCCGCGTCACCGCACCTGGCGGGCTTTACATCAGCCAGCACAAACAGCCGGCGAGCTTGCAAGCTGAAGTCTCGCCATCGGCCCGCGGCTACACGCTCACCGAACCGTACTACCGGGCCGGGCCGCTGCCGCCGGCGATGGACGGGCTCCAACATCGCGAAGGCGGGACGGTGGAGTTTCTACATCGCTGGAGCGAATTACTCGGCGGGCTTTGCCGCGCGGGATTTGTTATCGAGGACCTTGTGGAGCCGCGCCATGAGGACCCTCTGGCGGAGCCGGGGACTTTCGGCCATCGCTGCAGGTTTCTGCCCCCATTTGTCACAGTGAAGGCCCGCCGCGCGGCGCCCGATGGCCTGGAGGCGCCGAAGATCTGGACGCCTTGAGAATTCTTTGCCGCGACAGGCACCGGGCCACGAGCTAGAGTGAGGGCCAATAGTCAGTTCCGAAATGGTGGGGCACTCCTGCCAGTTTGCCGCGGCGCCCGGCATCTGGTTAAGCTGGCCCGCGGTGCTGTTGGCATGGAGTCCCGGCTTTAGCCGGTTGCGCGTCCGGTTAGGCCCAGCCCGCCATACCTTCGGTCGCGGTGCCGGCTAAAGCCGGGACTCCATGCGGGAATGGCCGCCCACCGCTAAACAGGTACCGCTCGGCAGGGCGCCGCCCGCCATTTCGGAAATAACTTTTGGCAACCGTTCTAAGCTGCGTCATGGCGTTTCGTCTGAACGAAGAATTCGTCCCGCCGCCGGGCGACGGCGACGAGGAGTTGCGCCGCCTGCGGCAGTCGCTCGAAACCGGCCCGCTACCAGACCGCGAACAGGCGCTGCGGCGGCTAATCGAACTTCGCGCCGAGCCACTGCTCACCGGGTGTCTCCGCTCCGATGACGCCATCACCGCGAAACTGGCAACCGCGGGGCTTTGGGAATGCTGGCTCAACGAGGCAGGCCCGGCCGCACGGCGGCGCATCGACGAAGGCGTGCGGCTCATGAACGGCGGGAAAATCGAAAAGGCTCTCGAAATCTTCGTCGAACTCATCGGGGAATACCCGCGCTGGGCCGAGGCGCACAACAAGCAGGCGACGGCGCTCTACCTGTTGGGAAACGCGCGGCTCAGCTATCACGCCTGCCAGGTGGTTGTCGATCTGAAGCCCAATCACTTTGGGGCGTGGAACGGGATGGCGTTGTGCGCGGCGCAATTGGAGAAGTGGAAACCGGCGCTTGACGCGGCGCGACAGGCGCTCGCCCTCCAGCCGGGCGCTCAGGCGAACCTGGACCTGATCGCGCTGGCGGAGCAGAAACTGAGGGAAGGAGAGTAAGTCAGTAATCAGTATTCAGTAATCAGTATTCAGTAATCAGTATTCAGTAATCAGTACTCAGTAATCAGTATTCAGACGCTGGACCGCGGATGACGGCCGGCGCGTTTGGGAATCTGAATACTGAATACTGATTACTGATTACTGATCACCGCCGCCTCCTGGCGGGATCAGCGGCGCGGCATGGCCAGCGCCGGCTGGGGCTTAGGCAAGGGGATGATTCGAGCAGTGGCCGCCGGCGTCACGACCAGTTCCGGCTCTCGCACGCCAATCTTCATCGATCCGACGATGACCGCGCCGTCTTCGATTTCCAGGCCGCGGCCCACGATGTTGCCGAACAACCGTCCGGTCGCGCGGACCTTCACCACGCCGACCGCCTGGAGGTTGGCGATGAGTTCGCCCGCGATGTCCGCCTGGTTCAGGGCCACGGTTTCGCGCCAGCGAAACACGGTGTCGGCCGGAATGATGAGCGTTCCCGCGGTGAAACCGCCCTTGATCTCGGCGGTCCTGTGGATCTCGAGCGCATCGGCAGCAATACGCCCGATGACTTTGCCTTTGAGGATGGCGTGGCCGAACGTGGATTCGGTGTTGAGCAGGCAGGCGCCCTCATGAAGCACGCAGCGGCCCTTGGTCTTGAAGTTCTTCGAGACCGTGCTGGCGAACTCATAGTCACGCAGGTCGACGTGGCCGCTGCATCGCTTGCACATCGTGGATTGCGCGGAGGGCGAAACTTCCAGTTCGGTCCCACACTGGAAGCAGGAGACCCGCCGCAGGCCGCGGGAAGGCTCGGCGCGCGGCCCGCCGGGATGGCGGGCACCCGTGCGCAATATATCCTCCAGCCGGAAATGCTCGCCGCACTTCCGGCATCGGCTGGAATAAGCCGCCACGGGCTCCTGCTGGGCGTGCCCGCAGCGAGGGCAGACGACGGAAACTCGTTGCGGCTTCATGGCTGCGATTCAGGCGCGCCCGGCCGCCGGCCGCGAGTCAACGCACGGCGAGTTTGGAAGCCTGCTCGGCGTGGCGCGCGGCGTCGGCGGTCACGGGGACGGAAGGCGGCTGCGAAGTCGTGCGCGGCGCAGTGGGGGCCGTTGGGGCGACCTTGTTCGGGTTGATCTCAGTCTTGCCAACGAAGGTGACGCCTTCCTCGATGACGAGCTTGGAGCCACGAATGTCGCCGAAGAGTTCGGTCTTGGATTTGAGTTCGATTTTGTCCTTGGCGACGATATTGCCGTTCATCTTGCCGCGGACGATGACCGTGCCGACGTTGACGTTGCCGTTGACGATGGCGGAGTCGCCAAGGTGAAGGGTGCCGTCGGCGTGGATTTCCCCTTCGAGTTTGCCTTCGAAGGTGAGTTCGCCGGCAAACTTGAGGTTGCCTTTGATTTCGACGTCCGAGTTGAGGACGTTTTTGACGGAACTGTTGGTGCTCATAGCTGGGTCCATAACGAGATCTGCTGTTGTGCGCGATCGATGGGCGTAGTAAGTCCGAAGCTCTTCGCCCTGTCAATCGCGAAGCCCTGATTGCGATGCCCGTACTTTCCCGGCGGCGCCAGGCCCACTAACTGTTCAGCACCTTCATCGCCTTCTTCGCGTTGGACACCCGGAGGATGAGCAGGCCCTTGCGAGCGTCGGGCGGGGTGGCGCAGTAGGCGTATTCGATGTTCACCCCGGCGTCCGCCAGCCGGTCGCAGATGCGCGCCAGCGAGCCGGGCTTGTTGTCGCCTCCGATCATCAATACCTCGTTTTCAACGACGAGCGCCCCGTGGTCCTCGAAGAGGAGCAGGGCCTTGCGCGGGTCGCTGACGACGAGGCGAACGACGCTGTGATCGATCGTGTCGCTGGTCGCGATGGCGTAGATATTGACTTTGGCGGCGCTGAGGGCTTCGCAGACGCGGGCCAGCGTGCCGGGTTTGTTGTCCAGGAAGAGGGCGAGTTGCGTGGCCAGTTGCATAACGTGAGCTCCGTCTCGCGCTCAGTTTGGAGACAGTTGCCTCGAGAGTCGATGGGATTCTTCCACGACGTTGTCGCGCGGTCGCTCCCGCCATAGTGGGGCAGACGACCCGTCTGCCTCGGTCTTGCAGGCGACTCGCCTGCAAGACCACGGGACAACGACGGATCGACAGGCGAGTCGCCTGTCGATGACTACGGCAGGCGAGTCGCCTGCCCCACTCACCGGTCTGCCGCAGGCGGCCGGCGTTGGCTCGCGCGTGAGGGGAGGTGCGCCGTGCGGTCGAACTTCCGATGCGTGACGATTTTTCCCTTGGCGACGCACCCTTCCCTGGATCGCGGGGCAGCGGGCCGCCGTCGAATTTGGGCTGTCGCGCCGCGCCTGACGACGATACGCTCCGATTTATGCAGACGCCCGCCGAGGCCCTTCGCCGCTGGCTGGGGTTGTTTTGCCTGACGATGGCGGGCGGCATGTTGATCTGGGGGCAGACGGTGCTCAAGCCGCATCTGGAGGGTCTTGCATTCCTCATTTATTGGGCGGGCTGTTTCTTGTTCACGTTCGCGGCGATTGGGATCGCGCTGTTGGACATGCGGGCCGTGCGGCAGCGGGTGCGGGCGGAGCAGGAATCCTTGATCCGGCGGACGCTGGCCAATCTCGAAAAGGCCGAGGAATCGCCGGCTGCCGAGGGTGAATCGACCCAATGCACATCAGACCCAAAGCCGCGGCCCAATCCGGAAGGCCCGGGATGAATGAAATTCGCATTGAAATCTGGCTGAATTTTTGCCAGCATTCGTCTGTCTGTGGAGTATGCCTGCGTTCGAGACCATTCAAACCCAACCCGCTCTGCCCGAAAAGCAGCGGGCGGCGCTGATTAGTCTGCTGGCGGATGACGACCCGGCGGTTTACGAAATGGTGCGGACCAAACTGCTGGCCTTCGGCCCCACCGCCAGCCAGTGGCTGCGCCCTTACACGCTGAGCAGCGACCCGACCCTTCGCCGGCGCGCCGTTGAAATCGTTGTCCACCAGGCCCGGCGGGCGAGCGACTTGCGTTTCCTCGATTTCTGCAAGCGCAATGGGGAGGAACTCGACCTCGAAGAGGCGGCTGGCCTCCTGGCCCAGACCCGTTACCCGGATGCGAACCTGGACGCCTACCGCGCGCTGTTCGACACCTGGGCTGACGAACTTCGGTCCCGCATCGAGTCCGCTGCCAGTTCCGAGACGGTGCTATCGATCATCAACCGGTTCCTCTTCAGCGAACTTAGCTTCAAAGGCAACGAACATTATTCCTTCGAGCCGGACGCCTGCTACCTCAACCGCATCGTCGACAAGCGTGCCGGCAACCCCATCGGCCTCTGCGCGATTTACCTGTTCCTGGCGCGCCGGTTGCGCCTGCCGGTGGCGGGCATTGGGCTGCCGGGCCATTTCCTGTGCCGCTACCAGGGGAGCAAACAGGAGATCTTCATCGACTGTTTCCGCCGCGGCGCGTTTCTCTCGAAGGCCGACTGCGTCAAGTATCTGCTCCAAACGCACTTCGGCTACGGCGAGAACCATCTGTCGCCCGTCGGCTCCCGGCGGATTCTGCTCCGGATGTGCCACAACCTCGTCAGCACCTATGGCCATCTCGAAATGACGGATGAAGCGCGACGGGTGCAACGATATGTGCGGGCGCTGACGAAGTGAGGGAACGAGTTCGTTGAATCGTTAAATCGGTGAATCGTTAAATCGGTGAATCGTTAAAACGTTGAATCGGTGAATCGTTAAATCGGGAGAGTGCCGCCAGCCGACCCGCTTGGCTCTTGCACCGTCGCGGACGTTCGGACACGCGCCGTGGGTTCCAGTGTGCCGGTCGCTGGCTGTGGCTCAAGTGGAGGTTCTTTATGTCTCAGAAAGCCAAAGTGCCTTTCCTTAATCGCAGCGAAACCGGCTGGTGGGTCTTCAACGAGGTGCAGCAGTGGGTTTCGAACGGCAAGCGGAGGCTCTCTCGCGCGAGCCGCTGCTTGGTGTGGGTGAATACAAGGATTGTTCGAGCGAAGGACCGTGATGAGGCGTATCAGAAAGCTCTCGCGTTTGGCCGGCTGGGTCATCCAAGCAAGGCTCGCGGTGGAGAGTGGCGATTTGCCGGCATCTCAATGCTCTTGCCGATTTACGAAGACTTGGAAGACGGGGCAGAGATTCTGTGGACGGACCGGGGACGGATTCCGCTTGCGAGGATTAAGAAGCTCGTGAAGACGAAACGGCAGCTTTCGGTTTTCAACGACCATGATTAGGCAACAGTGCGCTGGTGCCAGCAGCCCCCGCTTCAACGATTCAACGCTTCAACGCTTCAACGATTCAACGATTCATCCCCTCAACCCCGCCGCCTCCATCAGTTTCGCCGTCTCGCGGTACGCTTCCTCGACCCACTCCACGATCCGTTTCGGGTCCGGTGCGTATTCGAGTTCAATCGAAACGACGCCGTCGATCTTGAGTTCCTTGATCGCCTGAAGGTAAGGAGCGAATTTCACCACGCCACGGCCGGGCGGCAGGTCGCCATGAACCTTGCCGTCGCAATCGCTCAGGTGAACGTGAATGGCGCGGCCCCGGAGCTTGTGCACGTCCGCCGGACTGGTGTCCGACAGCACGAGATGGCTGATGTCGATGTTGGCGCGGACGCGCGGATGGCTGCACTCATCGACGAAGCGCACCATCGCGTCCACGCTGTTGAGCAGGCTCAGGCGGAAGGGTTCCAGTTCGAGGGCGATGTCGATGCCCTTGCGCCCGGCGTAATCGCCCAGCCGCCGGCAGGTTTCGAGTCCCCATCGCCATTGCTCGGCGGGCGGGATGACTTCGCGCTGCCAGAGGTATTCGCCAAGCACGAGCAGGATGTTCTTCGCGCCCCAGGTCTTCGCCAGGTCGATGAACTTCTTGCAACGGTCGAGGTGGAACTCGCGCACGGGCTGATTGAAGTCAATAAGGCCGACGGCGACGACCGGCAACGAGATGATGGGCAGTCCGAGCTGCTGCGCGGTGCGCGCGACGCGGCGGACTTCCTGGCGCGGGAGGGTCGCTGCTTCGGTGAAGATGTCCACGCAATCGAACCCGATTCGGGCGATGTGCTTGAGGCCGGTGGCGGTGTCGATGCCGACTTGCTGGAAGGCGCTGTTGATGATGCCGAGTTTCATGGCGAGGGGATCAACCGTGGTCCGGGTTCGCGGGGGCTAGGCCGCAACCGTCCAATCAGGGAGCCCCTCACCCCGGCCCTCTCCCCGTCAGACGGGGAGAGGGTGAAGAACCCGCGGACGGAAGACAGGTCACTGAGCAGTGATTCTCCTGGAACCGGCCGAAGCTCCTCCCTCTCCCTATCCGATGGGGAGAGGGCCGGGGTGAGGGGTTTTTCGCAGTGCATCGTGATTGCTGAGAGCCGGGGTGGATTCTCCCAACCAGAAGGCCGGTCGGCAAGCCCGCACCGATTCGAGGGTGCTATCTTTTGTGGATCGCACCACCGCCTCAAAGACCGCGACATCAGGCCGCCGGAGGCGCACCGCTGCTTTGGCGGATGATGATCTCTGCCGACAGGCGCGTGGTGGAGGGCGCTTCGCCGCGAAGCAGCCTGAGCATGAGTTCCATCGCCGCCGCGCCGAGGCGGTATTTGGGCTGGCGAATCGTGGTGAGCGGCACTCGAAAATGCTCCGAGACGAGCACATTGCCGAAGCCAACCAGGGACATATCGCGCGGGATCTGGAGACCCTGACTGAGCAGAATATTTGCGGCGCCGATAGCGACGAGGTCGTTGACGGCCTGGATGGCGGTGGCGCCGGGCGCCTCGTTGAACATCTGGAGCGCAGCCTTCTCGCCCTCCTCGATTGTGCTGCCCGCGGCAAAGATGAGGCGATCGTCGATCTCGATGTTGGCCTCGCGCAAAGCGCGGCGGTAGCCCTCGATGCGTTCCTGGGCCGACGGCGCTGCGGGCGGGCCGGCGAAAAATGCGATCCGACGATGGCCCAGCTCGAGCAGGTGCTGGGTCGCCGTGATACTGGCGGCGATATCGTCGGTCTCGACATTGGCGAAACGTTCACAAAACGGCGCGCGATGGCCCAGGACGACCACGGGAGTGCCGCGCTTGCCCAGCTCCTCGTACACGGGCGCGACTGGCTCAAGGCGGTATACCGGGGTGACGAACATCCCGTCGATGCGGCGCGACAACAGTTGCCGGATGACGGATTGCTCGCGTTCCGGAATGTTGAGCGATTGGCCGAAAAGGATGCCATAGCCCAGTTCATGGGCCCGTCCCTCGATGGCCATCATGACCCGGGCGAAGACCGGGTTCGTGACAGCCGAGATGACAAGCCCAAAGACCTTGCTGCGCCGGCTGCGCAGGCCCTGGGCCAGTGAGTCGGGCGTGTAACCCATCTCGGCCGCCAGGGCCCGCAGGCGCCCTTTCGTGGCCTGCGAGATGTCCGGTTCGTCGCGCAAGGCCTTCGAAACGGTCATGATCGAGACCCCGGCGCGGGCGGCGATGTCTTTTAGGCGCACCATACAGGAGCCAGTAATCAGTAATCAGTAATCAGTGTTCAGTAATCAGTTGATGCCGTAGTTGCCCTTTGCTGAATACTGAATACTGAATACTGATTACTGAACACTGTTCAGACATTCGTCCCGCTCCAGTTGAGTTTGCGACGCAACGTCTCGAAAAACGAACTGCCCGCCAGGTGCATCAGCCGGATGGCGTGGCGGCTGCGCCGAATGGTGATGAGGTCGCCGGTCGCCAGCGGAATCATCTTCTGGCCGTCGGCCGTCAGAATCGTCTCGACGCGCTGGCTGAGGACTTTGACACGGACCGCGGAGTCCAGCCCCACGATCACGGAACGGTTCGAAAGGGCGTGCGGGCAGATCGGGGTGAGCGTAAACACATCGGCGGTCGGACTCACCACGGCGCCGCCGGCCGACAGGGAGTAAGCGGTCGAGCCGGTGGGCGTCGCAACGATCAGTCCATCGCAGCGATAGCGGGTGAGAACCTCGCCGTCCACGCTGACTTCGAGCTCGACGAGGCGGGGCGCTGCGCCGCGGCCGATGACAAAGTCATTGAGGGCCGTCTCTGTAATTTGCCGGCCGTGCGCGCTGCCGCGGGCCTGGATGAGCGGGCGGGACTCCAGGTGAGTTTGGCCGGCCCAGATCTGTTTGAGAGCGATCGGCAATTGGTGGGCCTGAACGTCGGTCAGGAACCCGAGCGCGCCGACGTTGATGCCGACAATGGGAGTGAGCGAACCGGCCGTATCGCGGGCCACGCGCAACAGCGTGCCATCGCCGCCGAAAACCATGAGAAGATCGACCTGCCGGGTGAGCGTCGCGGGGTCAGGGCAGGGCGGCAGGCGCAGCCCGGCCATGCGGGCCGTGGCGGCATCCGCCAGTACGGCGCGTCCGCTGGCCCTGATGAGGGAGGCGGCCTTGCGAACCAGATGCCGGCTGGACGGCTTGTCCGGATTTGCGACGAGCCCGATTCGCCGGATCGATTTAGCCAGCCTTTTCAAGCAGCGCGAAAAACTCCTTGTTGCCGGCCGGGCCGAGCAAGGGGGATTCGGTGACGCCGCGCCAGCGTATTGCCGGCAATCCGGCGGCGAAGGATTCGAGCTCACTCAGCACGCGCGCGTGCACGGCCGGGTCGGTGATGACGCCTGCGCCTCTGTCCGCTTCGGCTTTGCCGGCTTCGAATTGGGGTTTGATCAACGCGGCGATATTACCGGCCGGCCGCAACAAGGCAACTGCGGGCGGAAGGACCTTTCGGAGGGAAATGAAGGAGCAGTCGATGACAACGAGGTCCACGGGCTCGAACGGCTCTGGAAATCTGGCGGCGGTCAGGTCGCGGGCGTTGGTTTTCTCCATGACGACGACGCGGGGATCTTTCCGCAGTTTCCAGGCAAGCTGGCCCTGGCCAACATCGACTGCGAAGACCCGCCTGGCGCCGTGCTGAAGGAGACAATCGGTGAACCCGCCGGTGGATGCGCCCAAATCGATGGCGGTGACACCGCGCACGTCGAGCGCGAAATAATTGAGGGCGTGCTCCAGTTTCTGGCCGCCTCGGCTGACGTAACGGTCGCCGCATTCGAGCGCGAGGGCGTCGGTGTCGCGCACACTGTCGCTGGGTTTGCGAGCCGGCTGATCGTTGATGCGGACAATCCCGGCCAGGACGGCACGCCGGGCTTTCTCCCGGCTCTCACACAGGCCCCGTTCCACCAGCGCCACGTCGACGCGTTTCATCGGCGCTGGTTGTAGCGGAGCGGGAGGGGGAAGTCAGTAGTCAGTAATCAGTAATCAGTAATCAGTAATCAGTAATCAGTAATCAGTAATCAGTAATCAGTAATCAGTGTTCAGTTCGCGGTCGTCCACGGAGTAGGGATGACTGGAAACTGATTACTGAATACTGATTACTGAATACTGATTACTCGGCACTAGGCGAGCCGCCGCTGCACTTCGCGGAAGGTGTGGAGGAACATGTCGTTGTCCGCAATGGCCTTTTGGATGAGCTGGATGAGGAGGAACATTTCGGACGGGTTCACGACGGCGTGGACGCCCTGCTGGAAGGCCTGCATCGGGTTGAACGTCGCCAGGTTGAAGCCAAAGAGGACGAACACGGTGTGACGCCGCTGGTTCATCGGCATGCGTTGGATGACGGCAAGGCTTTCGTTCTCCTCCGGGGAGTTGGCGGAAAAGAGTTCTTCCAGGATGACGATTTGATAGGGAACCTGGGCAAACTTGTGCAGGAACTCGCCGTGGTTCACGGCGGTATGGACCTTGAAGCCGAGTTGATCGAGCGCGGTCTTCGCGGTTTCCTGCAATTCGGCGGTGCTCAGGCCAAGCAAGGCGGGCTTGTCGGCCGCTGTCAGGAATTCAAGTTCGACGGACATGATGTTACTTCACTTTGAGGGTCAGCGGGGCGCGGGGAGGCGGAGGAGGCGCGGGTGCGCCGGGTCTCGGGGCGGCGGGAGGCGTGGCGCGCTGGATTTGGGCCATCGGCGTCATGCGCAACTCGCAAATATTGGACACGTCGTCACCCCGGGACTTCTTCAACAGGTCGATGCCGCGCGTGACCACGCCGCGCTTGCTGCAAAACATGAGCGCGGTTTCCTCGGTGATGATCCCTTTATTATACGCGTCGAGGACGGAATAGTCGAACGTGCGCCAGCCGAAGGTCTGGCTGGCTTCGATGATCTCGTAAAAGCTTTTTCCTTCGCTCTCGCCCTGGACGATGCTCTCCTTGGTGCGCAGGTTGGCGCCCATGATTTCGACGATCGGAAAACGTCCTTCGCCGATTTTGGGCGCCAGGCGCTGGCTGATGACCCACCGAAGCGTGTCCGACAGGCGGTAACGGACCTGCTCCTGCTCCTCGGTTTCGAACATGCCCAGGATGCGGTTGATCGTCTGGCCTGCGTCGATGGTGTGAAGCGTGCTGAAGACCAGGTGGCCCGTCTCGGCAGCGCTCAGGGCAATCTCGACGGTCGCCCGGTCGCGCATTTCACCGACGAGGATGACTTTGGGCGCTTGACGCAACGCGGCGCGCAGGCCGGTGGGGAAGGAATCGTAATCGGTGCCCAGTTCGCGCTGGTTGACGGTGGCCAGTTTCTGCGTGTAAATGAACTCGATGGGATCTTCCAGCGTGACGATGTGAATCGACTTTTGGGCGTTAATCTCGTCGATCACGGCCGCCAGCGTCGTGGACTTGCCGGAACCGGTGGCGCCGGTGCACAGCACCAGGCCGGTCTTTTCCCGGGCGGTCTGGAGTATGACCTCGGGCAGATTCAACTCCTCCAATTTAGGGACTTGCGCATTCAACTTGCGCAGGACAACTGAATAGCAGCCGCGTTGGGCGAAGACGTTAACGCGGAATCGCGCCCGCTCTCCCAACGAATAGGAACAGTCGCATGAACCCGTGCGCAGCAAGTCCTCGGACAGCCGGTGGCTGTTGCCGATGAGGTTTATCGCGATCGTTTCGGTTTGAAAGGGCGTCAACTTTTCGATGTTGGGGCTGATGGGCACCGGCGTGAGCTCGCCGGACGCCTCGATCTGGAGCGGCTTGTTGACGGTCAGAATGAGGTCCGAGACGTCCTTGTGGGCGTCGAGCAAGGTGCCAAGGATGTAGTCGAGTTCGTTGCGGCGCATCGTGAGTTAGTTGAGCGGAGCTTGAGTTGAGAGTTGAGAGCACTGCAGGTCAATCGCCGGAGTCCCACGACTCTCAGCTCTCAACTCCAGCGTTCTCTCAACTCGTGCGTTACACATCGTCATCCAGGGGTGGGGCCGTGAGGAACGGCCGGAATTTTTTCTTGTCCAGACACTTGTCGTACGCCTCCTCGGGCGCCACGCGCTTCATCTTGAGGTGGTCCATGATCGAGTCGTCCAGCGGCGTATTGCCCATCTTCTTGCCGACCTGGATCATGCCGGGAATCTGGTGCGTCTTGCCTTCG
>DASTLJ010000009.1:0-10708 GCA_035715125.1 Verrucomicrobiia bacterium | reverse complement strand
GGTGGCCGTCGGAGTGGCGAAGGACGGCGTGGCCGGACATTGGATCGTCGTCGGCCCCGGCACCGTCGAGATGACCGGCGCGGTGGTGTCAACGACGTGGATGACCTGGCTGGCCGTGCTGCTGTTGCCGCAGTGATTGATCGCCGTCCAGGTCCGCGTCACGTCGTGGTTCTGCGGGCACGAGCCGGCCGTGGTCACGTCCGCGAACGTCAGGGTCGGGCTCGGGTCGCAAGCATCGGTCGCCGTCGGCGTCGCAAACGACGGCGTGGCCGGACACTCAATCGTCGTCGGCCCCGGCAGCGCCGAGATGCTCGGGGCAGTCGTGTCCCTGACCACCACCGTCCGGCTGCACGATGCGACGTTGCCGCACTTGTCGGTCACAGTCCAGGTTCGCGTCACCGAATATTCCTGCGGACACGCCCCTGGCGTGGTCACGTCAGCAAAGGTCACCACAGGAGCCGGGTCGCAGTTATCGGATACTGTCGGCGGCGGGAAGGCCGGCATGGCCGGGCACTGAATCGGCGAGATCACTGCCGCGCACGTAATGGTCGGCGCCGTCGAGTCCATGAACTGCACGAGGGTGTCGCAGGTATTCGTCGTTGGACCAGGGTTGATGATTTGGACGTGCAAGCCATTCGTGCAGCAGGTCAAGGAATTGACCATTACGTTCGTTTCATTGTCTGGACCCACGATGAACGCGCACGGGTTGCCATTAGTGATCGTCCATTTGATCATCGCACCCGGCGGAGGGGTAACAGCCAGTTGGTAGGTCTGTATCGTGCCTGGGCAGGTAGGGGGACCAAGAGAAACGATGCAGTCGGCAGGCGGATTGATTGACTCGGTGTCTGAGCAAGAGCTGGTGCAGCCGTTCGCGTTGGTAATCGTCAGGCCCACGGTGACACTGCCGCTTATGAGCGGGATCACGATATTTACCGTCTGGGAATTGCCACCGACAGGCGACGAGCCGCCGCCATTGTAAGCAACGGTCCACGCATACGTCATCATGCCATCAGGACCCTTGAACGTCTCCGTGGCCCCCGCGGTAACGGGTGGAGTGGTGTTGGTGATGCCACAGCTTGGCAGCGGATTGACCGTCAAAACCACGTCATCGCTGGTGAAATTATTCGTGCACTGGCCCGCATCCATCACTGCTAGACGCACTGTGGCCGTGGCCATCGCACCAGTGACAACCACCGTGGTCGTCAAGGAGTTGGAGGTCGGCCCAGTGATCATGGCGGGGCCAGAGACGACGGTCCAGTTTGTGCCGTTGAGGGGGTTGATACCAGGTTGGACTGATCCGGTCAGAGTAAAGCTCGTGGTGGCGCCTTCGGTGCACTTGGTCTTATCTTGGCCAGCATCGGCAGCGGGTCCGATTACTAACGGGGGGCGGGGCTGAAAGGGGGTGATGAAATCGACGATGGTCGCCGAGGGGGACTGTGATGTTTTGGTCTTAACGAAGATGGTTTTGACTCCAACGGTCAAACATTCATTGAACGTGCCAAGGAGCGCCGTCAGGTCAACGGCCGCCTCGGCGAATAGATTCGCAGCGTAGGTGGTCCCCCCAAAAGCGCCGTAAGGCACAGAAATTGTGTTGGTGTTCACCGCCGCAAAGACTGCGCCTGAGGGGACAGTGGCGGAAACATAGTCATACTGGGGAACGCCCATCTTCACGCCCACTTGCGCCCACCGCGAAACACACAGACCTGCGGTTTTCCCTCCCCCAGTAAAGTTGAGAGTCAAAATGAAGTCATTGGTCGTGCGGCCACCGTGGGGTCCGGAGGACGTGAAGGTGCCGTTCGCATTTACGGTCATCTCGTTTTGAAGGAACTCAAAATCAATGTAAGAATCACCATTCTCGCTCCGACGATCCCCAGCAATCATCACCCAGGTATGATTGCTGCTGTCCTTGGAGATGTGAACCAAGGCGTGGTTCATGTCATCCTTAGCAAGTACGGGGTTCCTTACCCAACTCCAGGTGTTGGGGTCATCGTCCGCCTTGTTACCGCCTGCGAAGTTGTCGTCGGTGCTGCTGTCGAAAGGGTCGATGAAATGGAAGGTAGTGGTGGAATCAACGGGTGTTCCATCGGCCAGCAACACAAATCCGCCCGTCGTTGAGTTCTCTACCCAATCCCCAACTCCGCTCGTAGGAATGTTTGCCAAAAGATCCCCATCAATGCCAAACCCGCCCGTCGGGATGTTGACCGGCGCGGTGCCATTGGGCGGCGCCGGGCAGTCAAGCGCATCGGTAAAGGTGGCCGTCGCGATTCCGCTCAACGGCCCGGCGGCGATGACCTCGAGGGTAGCACCAATAAATTCGTCGCTGAATATGAACCAAACAACGGTGAAACTGCCGTTGATGTCAGCGACCGGCGACGGGGCGGCGTCCCAGAGGGCCGTGCGTGAGCCGTCTGAGTTGAGCTGGTCGATGTGGACGAGCACTGTCTCGCCCGGCTGGTAACCGGCGCCGGTGATGTACACATCGCTGAAGGGCGGGTAATCTATGCGGTCGGTGCTGACCGAGGGCGCCGCCGACGCGGGGAGCGCGAAGCCCACGGCCATCGTGCAGAGGGCAAGGGCCGCGCAACAACCGATGCGGCGGAGCATTTGTGGGATCCTGGCGAGTATTGAGTTCATCGGATTTATCTTTCAGTTCGGTCGTCGTTGGTTTCGTTAGTGAATCCTTGGCATCGGCTGTTCACGCGCCGATCCTGCTTGCGGACGAATGCGATTCTGTTTGCGGCGGCTGGCTTGAACTCGCCAGCCGCGCAAACCTGCGTCCCGCCCGTACAAGAAAACACAATGCGTTCAGTAGAGAGTTTGGCCTTCGAGGCCACTTCTGGAATTTCCGGGGATGTTTTTGACAGATTGTCAAACGCCGCACAAACGGGCGGAGTACTAATTCTAGCCCCCGGCAATCCCTTGGTACAGCCCCAGTGAAAGTCCGAATAATGATCCAGGGGAAACCCTTGGTACACGCTCCCGATGGCAGTGCAGAATTGAAGCCGGAGCGCCGACGATGTGCGACTCGCGCAGCAGCGGCGCAATCGGACGACGTTGTGCATCCGGCCGATTCGTTGGCGTCGTGCCTGCCTGTTCCGCCCGCTCTGCGCGGGCGGGGCCATCGCAGCGCGATGGCCCTACCGGCCATTGCAGTATCCGCATGCACCCCTACCCTAACCGGATACACTTCTGAGCTTTACATTCAGTGCGTTTTCCCCTATTCTGCGGGCCGGTTTGGGTATCCGGGAGATTGGGAGGAGAGGTGTCCGCAGGATGCGGGCCCCCAGATGGCAGGAGGCCAATCGTTGACCCCGAAAGTACTCAACCGGCAGAATTTGAAGTCAACCCAATGGAATTAACAGTCATCGACGGAGCAGCGGAAGCCGCGGGCGAGCCAGGGCAGGGCATTGCTGCCGAGCGCGGCGGTTCCCCGCGGGCAACCCGCGGCGCGCAAGAGCCGTTTTACACCCTGAGCGAGGCGCTCCCGGCGATCACGTTTATCCACCAGGATGGCCGCTTCCGCTATGTCAACCGCATTGGGCAGCAAATGCTCGGCTACCCGCTGGAAGAGCTGCTGCGGATGGAATTCTGGGAGGTGGTTCAACCGGAATCCCGCGAACTGGTCCGCAAGCGCGGGCTGGACCGCCAACAGGGGGAGGCTGTGCCGAGCCGCTATGAGTTTCCGATTAAAACCAAAGCCGGCGAAACTCGCTGGCTGGAGTGCGTGTCGGCCAGAACGGAATTCAATGGAAAGCCCGCGGTGCTGGGTTCGGCGTTTGACATCACCGAGCGCAAGCGGGCCGAACGGCACCTCAGCGTTCAGTATGCCATCACCCGCATCCTGTCGGAGTCGGACACGGCCAAAGAGGCGAACCCGAAGATCCTGAAGGCCCTCTGCGAGCACCTGGAATGGGACTACGGGGCCGTCTGGGAGGTGGATCCGGAGGCCAAGTTGCTGCGTTGCGCCGCCACGTGGCGTGCGTCGCCGGAGGCCTTCGAGCGGTTCGACGCGCTCAGTCGCGAACGCACGATTGCTCGAGGCGATGGTTTACCGGGCGAAGTCTGGGCCAGCGGCCAGCCGGCCTGGATTATCGACGTCACGCATGACACGAGCTTCTTCCGGGCGCCCGCGGCCGAGCGAGAGGGGCTGCACAGCGGCCTGGGCTTTCCGATTCTGATTCACGGGCATGTCATCGGCGTGATCGAGACGTTCACTCGCGAAGTCCGCCGGGCGGACGACGCGCTGTTGCGGGTGATGGCCGCGACCGGCGCGCAGGTTGGACAATTCGTCGAGCGCAAGTCCGCTGAAGCGATTCTGCGGGAAAGCGAGGAGCGTTTTCGCACTCTGTTCGACACCGCTCCGATTCCCATCGCCGTCCACAAGGCCAATGGCAGAATCCTGCAAACGAATCGAGCCTACCAGCAAATGCTGGGTTATTCCGACGAGGAGCTGCGGCATTTGGGCGTCAAGGGCGTCACGCACCCCGAGGACGTCAGCGAAGGCCAGCGATTGTTCCATGAGCTTCGGGAAGGCAAACGGGAGCATTATCAAAGGGAAAAGCGGTTTCGACGCAAGGACGGGAGGACGGTCCTGGCGCAATTCACCGCCTCCGCCGTGCGCGGCGCCAACGGCCAACTGAAATTCATCCTCTCGACCGCGGAGGACCTCACCGAGCGGACGAAGGCGGATCAACGCCACCGCGCCTTTTCCGAGCTTGGCCACCGGCTCAGCGCGGCGGCTTCCCGGCAGGAAGCCGGTCGCATCATCGTCGAAATTGCCGACCGCTTGTTTGGCTGGGATGCCTGCTATATTCATCTCTACCGCTCCGACGGCCAAATCCTTGCAGTGCTGACCATCGACACGATGGACGGGAAACACGTTGAAGTTCCACACTCGACGTTCACGCTGGATCCCAGCCCCATGATGACGCGGGTCGCCACAGAAGGGCCCCAGTTGATATTACGGCATGCGCCCGCGTCCCCGGCCCCCGGCTTCGTCCCCTTCGGCGACAAGAACCGCCCGTCCGCGTCGCTCATGTATGTGCCCATTCATAGCGGCGCAAATGTGATCGGGATTCTGTCGATCCAGAGTTACAGCGAGAACGCGTACGGGCCCGGGGACCTCGACACGCTGCAAGCCCTCGCGGACCACTGCGGAGCGGCCATCGAGCGCATCAGTGTCGCAGAACTGCTTAGCGACCGCGAAGCCAGCCATCGGATGCTGCTGCGCGCCATTCCGGACTTGATGTTCCGCGTTCGCAGCGACGGCACCATCCTGGACTGGCAGATGAGGAAAGGCGACGAAGCCTCCCAGGCGTTCGGCGCCTCTGTGGGCCGGACGCTGCGCGAAGTCTGGCCCACCTCTGTGGTGGAAAAGATGACGGAGTGTGTTCGGAAAACGCTGTGCGGAGGCGCACCCCAGCAGTTCGGGTTTCAATACCCCGAATCAAATCCCTGCCAGCATTACGAGGCGCGCGTGGTCCCCAGCAGTGCAGCCGAAGTCCTCGTCATCATCCGCGACTTCACCGCGCAACGACAGTTGGAACAGGAAGTCCTGACGATCAGCGCCCGCGAGCAGCAACGAATCGGCAAGGATTTGCACGATGATTTGGGCCAACTGCTCACGGGGCTGGGTTTCCTGGCCCAGGCACTGGAGCACAAGCTGGCTCAGAGGTCGCCCGCTGAAGCCGCTGACGCCGCCCAACTCGGCCAGTTGGCGGCGCAGGCCCTGGGCCATACACGCACACTGGCCAGAGGCCTGTTCCCAGCCGAACTGGCGAGCAAGGGTCTGGTGCCGGCTTTGCAGGAACTGGCTTACAACGTTGAAAAGCTGTTCCGCATCTCCTGCACGGTCCAGGCCAGCGAAGGCCTTCAGTTCCCGGACAGCGTCATGGCAGAACAGGTTTACCGGCTGGTGCAGGAAGCGGTCAGCAACGCGGTGAAACATGGCCGCGCCAAAAAGCTCCACATCAGCCTCTCTGCAAACCAGTTCGGGACGGTCGTGACGATTCAAGACAACGGAATTGCCATCCCCCTTGCCGCGCTGAAAGAGCCGGGCCTGGGGATTCGCATCATGCGCTACCGGGCCCATTGCATCGGCGCTGACCTGGAGATACGCCCGGCTGCTGGCTGCGGAACGACTGTAACCTGCGCCATTCCTCACTCCGTCTTGCGTAAGGACTTAGAACCATCCAATGCCCCGAGGAAAACCGACAACCAATGTGAAACCGAAGGCACGGATCTTCCTTGTCGAGGATCACGGAATCGCCCGCTTGGGCCTCAGCCAGCTCATTAACCAACAGGCCGACATGGTTGTGTGCGGTGAGGCCGACGGCGCACCCGGGGCGTTGTCCAGCATCCCGCAACTCAAGCCCAGCCTGGCCGTCGTGGACCTGACTCTCAAACACGACGACGGTCTGGAATTGATCAAGACGATTCACTCCCAGGATCATTCGTTCCCGATTCTGGTGGTCTCCATGCACGACGAATTCCTCAACGCAGAATTGGCCCTGCGGGCCGGCGCGCGCGGTTACATCATGAAAGAGGAGGCCATTGAGAAAGTCCTCACCGCCATCCGCCACGTTCTGGGTGGCAGGACTTACTTGAGTGAGAGAATGAGAGATCGACTGGTGGAAAACCAGCTCCGGCATCGCTCGGCCGACAAGGCCTCCCCGCTTGAGCTGCTCAGCGATCGCGAATTGGAAGTCTTTCAGCTAATCGGCCGCTGGCGTGGCACCGAGCAGATCGCCCAGGGACTTCACCTCAGCGTCAAGACGGTGGAATACTACCGTCAACAAATCAAACTCAAGCTCGGGCTCAGAAACGCGATCGAACTGGCCCGCTACGCGACTGAGTGGGCGCAGCGCGGTCCGGTGGCGTGAGCAGCGCGGCCCGGGGAGTTGAACAAGGCAGAACCACCAACGTAGGGCAGGTGTCTCGCCTGCCCGGCCGAGCGAAGCGAGGCCTTTGGGGTGCGGACGCCGCGCCTTTCGGCGCGGCTGGGCAGGCGGGACGCCTGCCCTGCGTTTCCGTCGCATCCTTGACAGTGATGCTATTTCCAAGAAGATGCGCCCGCCGTCCCTGCTCCCTTTCCGTCCGACTTGCCTGCGGCTCAGGAGAGCCGCCGGATAGCGCCGTCCGGGCAAAGTCCGGCAATGAAGGAGACGGTCTCGCGCTGGACGCACATCCAAACGTCGTCGCGCAGTTCCGGATGGGCAAAGAGTCGGCGGCCGTTGCGGGCGCTTTTCATCGCTTCGAGGAGGTTCGATTGCATGAGCGGGTAAACGCGGCGGGCGAGTTCCGCCGAATCGCTGACGTGCCCGCCGGCGTAATGCGGCCAGAGCCGCTCGCAGGCCGCGCCCGCGGCGAGGATGTCCTCCAACGCCGGCTCTTCGTGAGTGCCGCTGCACACCAGCAGGAGGCTGGAGGGAAGCTTTTCGCGCAGCCAGTTCGTCGTCGCGCGCAGGTTGAGGAACGAGGCGACGAGCGTGCCCTTCGCCCCGGCGCAGGCGCGAAGGGCGCGCGTGCCGTTCGTGGTGCTCATCACGAGGGTCCTGCCGCCAACGGCCTCCGGCGTGAATTCGCGCGGCGAGTTGCCAAGGTCGAAGTCGATGCTCCCGGTGAGCCTGGCGCGGATGCGCACGCCGTCGCGCTCTCCGGCCAGCAGCACGTCCGGGCGCTCCTTGCGCAACGCGAGGGCCTCGGCGATTTCCGCCACGGGAATGATCTCCCTGGCGCCACTGCCCAGCGCGGTGATCATCGAGGTCGTGGCCCGGAGAATGTCGAACACCACGCACACCGACTGGCTCAAGTCACGCTTCGCCAGCGCGGGAAATTCCGTGGGCGAAAGGACGACTTCAAGCCGGGGCTGATGCATACTCGCGACCGAATAATTAACAGAAGGATTGCCCGTGTGTCGATGGTTGTCCACTGGAAGAACGAGCGGGGTGGGAGGGAGTCGTGGAGTGATGGAATGTTGGAGTTGTGGGGTGAAGGAGTAATCAGTAATCAGTATTCAGTATTCAGTAGCTTGGGGTACGCGGCGATTCGTGACTGAAAACTGAATACTGATTACTGAATACTGATTACTGAAAACTCCAACACCCCAATCCCTCCCTCAGTCTCGTTGCGCTCGCGCCAGCCAGACGAGCCGAAGCCCTTCGAGCGTGAGCAGCGGTTCGACGGCCGTAATCTCCGGCAGCCTGGCCGCCATGAGCCGGGCGTAGCCGCCGGTGGCGATGACGGGCAGCCGCGGGCTTTTCAGTTCCCGTCGCAGCTCGCGCAGCAGTTCGCGAATCAGTCCGCGGTAGCCGTGCACCGCGCCGATGAGCATCGCCTGTTCCGTATTCCTGCCGATGACGGCGCGGACTTCGCGGATGCGGATTCGCGGGAGCAACGCCGTCCGCTCGTGCAAATAGTCGGTCATCGCGGCGATGCCGGGAGCGATGATGCCCCCGGAGTAGTTGCCGCGCCGATCGACGACGTCGAACGTGACGGCCGTGCCGAAATCCACCACGACGGCCGGTGCGCCAAAGCGGTGGCGCACCGCGACCGCGTTGGCGAGCCGGTCGGGACCGATGGATTCAGGATTTCGATAATCGATGCCGACGCCGCGAACGGTCGCGCTCGTCAGACGCAGAGGCCTGACCTTCCACAACCGGCTGAGTGTGCGCTCGGCGGCCGGTGTCGCGCGCGGCACTACGCTGCAAATCGCCACGCCGCCAATGAGAGTCCGGCCCGCGAAACGCCGCAGTCGCCGCACCGCGCTGCCGTCAAACCAGGCGGTGGTCGGAATGTCCACGTGCCGTAGCACGCGCGAGGCGTTTGCAAGGCCCAGGTGCGTGTTCGTGTTGCCAATGTCGAGGAGGAGGAGGAGGAGGCTCATGGGGGGACTGGAGGAATGGGGTGGTGGAGGAATGGGGTGGTGGAGGAATGGACTGTTGGAGTAATGGAGTATTGGAGTAATGGGATTTTGGAGGAATGGGTTTGGCGAGGCCTTGCGCTTCGGTAATTCAATACTCCAATACTCCATTACTCCATTACCCCGATACTCCATCACCCCGCTCATCTACTCCTCCATCGTGACGTCGCCGCCGATCACGCGCTCCAACCGGCCGTGCTCGGTGCGGAGGAGCAGCGCCCCGTCATCGTCGAGCGACTCGGCGTGGCCCTGAAGGGCGCGCGGGCCGGCGTGAATGGTCACGCGCCGGCCCAGGGTCGCGCAATGTTCCTGCCATTCGTCCGCCACGATTTCGAATTGGCCGGCCCGGATGCGCGCATAGGCGTGGTCAAGTTCCCGGAGGATCGCGGCTGCGAGTTCGATGCGGTTCAAGTGGCGGCCGCACTCGATCTTCAGCGAAGTGGCCTGCCTGCGCAGCTCGGATGGAAAATCGGACGCCGTTAGATTCACATCCACGCCGATGCCGAGGGTCAGGTGCTTGATGTGGTCGAGTTCGGCGGCGAGTTCGGTCAGCACACCGGCCACCTTCCGGCCGTGAACCAGGATGTCGTTTGGCCATTTGATCTCGGGCGCCAGGGCCGTTTGATCCCGGATGGCCCGGACCAGGGCGACGGCGGCAGCCACGGTGAGTTGGGTGGCGGCCTGGGGTCGCAGGTCGGGCCGGAGCAGGACGGAAAACCACAACCCTCGCCGCGCCGGCGAAAGCCATGAGCGCCCGAGCCGGCCGCGGCCCCGCCTCTGCGACTCTGCAAAGACCACGACGCCGTCCTTCACGCCATCACGGGCGAGCCTTTCGATGATGTCGTTCGTCGAATTCGTTTGCTCGAACACGCGGATGTCGCGGCCGACCACCTGATTCCCGGCCACCAAACCGAGCAGGTCATCGGCGCAAAGCACGTCGGGCACTTCGAGCAACTGATAGCCCTGGTGCGGACTGGCCGCGATGTCGTAGCCGACCCGGCGCAGTTCCTCGACGCGCGCCCAAATCGCCGCGCGCGTCACCCCCAGTCGCTGCGACAACTCGGCGCCCGACACAAAGCCGGAGTCGGCCCGCCGCAGGGCGAGGAGGATTTGGGCATCCGTCGTCATGGTGCCACTCAAGCGCTTTTACGTTTTACGTTTTACGCCTGTCCATGCCGACGGCGCGTAAAACGTAAAACGCAAAACGTAAAAGAAATGGACGGCTGCATCATCCCTCGAAGTCCAACGCAATGTCCACGGCGCGCGCGGAATGGGTCAGCGCGCCGACGCTAATGAAGTCCACGCCCGTTTCCGCGATGGCGCGGACAGTCTGGAGGTTGACGCCGCCGCTGGCCTCGGTCCTGGCACGGCCGGCGACGAGCTTCACGGCGGCGCGAAGCTGCTCGGTGCTCATATTGTCGAGCAGGAGGATGTCGGCGCCGGCCTCGACGGCTTGGGTGACTTGCTCGAGCCGGTCAGCTTCGACTTCGACCTGGAGTTTCGGCCATTTGGCGCGCGCCCGTGCGACTGCCGCAGCGATGGCATTCGGCTTTTCATCCCGCAGCGCGGCAAGGTGGTTGTCCTTGATCAGCACCTGGTCGTAAAGGCCGAAGCGATGGTTCCGTCCGCCGCCGCACATCACGGCGTATTTCTCGAAGCGCCGCCAGCCGGGCGTGGTCTTGCGCGTATCGAGAACTTGCGCTCCCGTGCCTTGGATTGCTTCGACGAACCTCGCCGTGAGCGTCGCGATGCCTGAGAGCCGTTGCACGAAGTTCAGCGCCACACGCT
>DASTLJ010000008.1:0-18269 GCA_035715125.1 Verrucomicrobiia bacterium | reverse complement strand
GGTTGCGGCCCGGCGCCGGGGCGTTCACCGAGAGCGTGGCGTGGCGGCTGCCCGCGGCGGTCGATTCCCGGACCATCAGCATCGCGCGGGCGTAAACGTTGGAGATGGCCAGGTCTGTCACGCGCACCCGCACCTCGAAGTCACCTTGCACGGCACAATAGACGAAATGAAGCTGATCCGCGGCGCCGCTAAACGGGGTGCCGCCGCCGGTGATCACGAAAGTGCTGCCGTCGCAAGTGTAGTGGGAGCCCGCCAGCGCAGGAGCGTTGATATCCTCGCCGGCGAACCCCAGCACGCGACCGGAGGCCACGGCCGATCCGACGCTGACGCCGGCCCGGTCCGAGACGGCATTCACCTGGAGGCTGAACGTGTCGGACACAGGGAAAAGCAGCGTGAGAATGACGGTGCGCCCGTCGGCTTGCAGCACGGCGCTACTGACTACATTCGTGATGACGTAATTGAACGTGTCTTCGGCTTGGGTTTGCTCCACGGGTTCGCTGAAACAAACGGAGATTGTGTTTCCATCCAGGCTGATGACCGACACGACCACGGGCGGGTTTGTGTCCGCGATGACCGTCAGCATCGCCGCATCGCTGGTCACGGTGCCGGCGTAGTTGGAAACGGCGACCTTGTACGCCCCGGCCTCCGCCATCATCACGTCGGGCAGCGTAAGGGTCGGACCTGTGGCGCCGGGAATCGCCATGTCATCGTGCAGCCACTGGTAGCGGAACGGTTCGGAACCGCTGCTCATCGTAACTGAGAAAGCCGCCGCATGACGGTCCTCGACGGTCACCGGCTGCGGTTGCGTGCCGATGACCGGCAGCGCCGTCGCCGTCGCCGCATAGATGTCCACGAAACAGATCTTACTGTTCGTCGCGAACGGCCCATTGCCGATGGTCAACCGGCCGTCGTCGATGATCACCGTTTTGGTGAATTCGAAAAAATTCGTCCCTCCGCCGGGGAACCTTGTGTCGGTCAGCACCCCTTCGATATTGTGCTGGAACACGCTGTCGACGTTGTCCGGGTCGCCGGCGGCGAAGTGCACCTGGTAGAAGCCGTTGGGGATTTCAATTTCCCAGGATCGCCCGGCCGGAAGCGGCTTTTGCAAGTGATTGAACGTGTCATAACGCTTGTCGGGCGAGTTCCCGGAGTTGCGCTCGCGGGCGTTCGCCACGTTGTCGACGTCCCAGCCGTAATTCATGCCGTTGGGTCTAAGGCCGTAGTTCGTCCCGTAGTCGTTGAAGTAGCCCGGGAAGTTTGTGGCGAAGGACGCGTTGGCGAAGTTCACGTTCAGACCGTAGGTGGGTGTCGCCACGCTGACCGGCGCGGAGTAGCCGGATGGGCCGGTGGCATTGGCCGTCTGGATTCGGTAATAGTAGGTCGTCCCGGCGCTCAAGCCCGTCGCCAGGTACGCGCGGGCACTTCCCGATACCGTTGCGCGTGGCGTGAAGTTTATGCCGTCAATGGACTCTTCAATCGCGAAGGAGCTTAGCACGGGGTCGGTGGTGGCCCAGGTCAACTTGATGACCGTGGCCGCCAGCAAAATCGCGGCGCCCGTGGGCACTCCCGGCGCGGTGAGGCCGGCCGCTTCGTCCGACTGGCCGCCGTCGCCGCCAAGAAGGAGTTGAGCGATCACCACATAGTAGTAAAACCGGCCGTTTAACAGTCCGGTGTCCAGATAGTTGGTGTCGGTGACGCCGGTGGCGAGTGTAGTATACGGGCCGCCACTGGTGGAAGAACGTTTGACCGTGTAGCTGGCCGCGCCGACGAGCGCATTCCAGCGCACTTCGATTTGGTTGGTCCCGCCGATGGCGACCAGGCCGCTCGGGGCTGGCTTGGGCTCGCCGATGACCTCAGTTGAATTTGCGCTTTCGCCGGCGGCGTTGAATGCGCTGACCACATAGTAGTAGGTCAGGCCGTTGACCGTCGTCGGATCCACATAGCCGGGGGAGGCGTTGGTCGCGATGTTGTCGTACGGCCCTCCGGCCAACAGCGAGCGCTTCACGACGTAACCCTGCGCGCCGCCAGAGGCCGACCACGACAGAGTCACCTTGTTGTCGCCGTTGACGGCCATCAGATTCGCCGGCGCATCGGGCGGCGAGATGGAAACCACGACGACGCCGTACATGTTGCGGCCTGGATTGTCCGGCTGCTTCACGACGAAGGTGCCTGCGGGAAAGCTCTTCAGATAGATGGAGTAGTACTGGTTGATGGTGCCATCGGCGCTTTCGTCAATGCCCAATTCGTCCGGCAGGGCCAAGTTGCCGGCGCGATTGTTGCCCGTCGTTACAGGCGTCCAGCTGTCCTCGGCGACCCAGGCCATGTTGGTTGGCCCGAAGGTCGGCGGGGTTCCGTTGACGTTGTCGCCCATCCGATTGTCAACCAACAGGTAGGCATTGACGGCCGTGGCGACTGAAACATCCAGGCGGAACAAGCGCACCTCGGCGCTATTGGTCCCGCCGTTGTTTTCTCGGTTGTCGTTGCCGATCATGATGTATTCCTGCCCGACCAGATACGGCGGCATGGGAATGGTCGCGGAGGCGTTCGTGTACCGATGATTGCGGTCTACAAAAGCCGGAGCGTGATTGCCAAAGAAACCGACGGTGTAAGGAGCGCCCGCGGCCAAGCCAGGGACTGGCTCGTTGGCGACGCCGCCGACATACGTCACGCCGGTCCACTTCGCCGGGACGGTGTCGGTGGCTTCGTTTTTGCCGCCGGTTTCGACAACGTTGGTGATGATGGGAAAGGCCCGGCCAGACGGCCCTGCCACGAACAACAGGGCGGCCAGAACCATGAGAAAACGCAGCACGCGCTGCGTGAGCAGAATTTGGATGGTTTTCATGCGGGGTAGTTTGGCTTTCTAGGCCGTTCGTGAGGTTGGGCTAACGAAGTGCTGTCGGGGCGGCGTGCAATGAAACGGTCGAATCGCGCACACGACGACGCCAAGCGCTGGCCGTGCGAAACATCCAATCGTTTCACGGGTGTCCAGTTCACAGCGAACTGTTGGGATTCAATAGTGAGACTGGCCGAAACCCGGCGCAAAGTCAAGGCGAACGATTGGGCGAACGATTCGGCGATGGTGTCTTTATATAAACACTACCGATTCGGCGTCGGAGGCCCGGCCCCCTGTCATGGCTCGCGAGTCGATTTAAGGGTGAGGCAGGTTGCACTCGCCGGCAGGATGCCGGCGCTCCCAGCCGTGACGATCCCGACGATGGGAGCACAGCCGATTCCATGGGCCTTATTGGTGCGGCCTCAAGCGCCAGTCCACGTGGCCTTCGTAGGCCATCGTCTCGTTGACGAGGGCAAACAAGCCAGGGTCGTAGTCCTTCAAGGCCTCACGCGTGGTAATCGGGTGGGCGGCGTCGTGGGGCGCGGCGTCCTGGCCGAGTTGCGTCGAAGTAGGCCAGCACGCCCTGGGTCCAGTACGCAACGCGGTCGTGGACGGCCGCGGCGCCTTTCCATTTGCCCGCGCTCGTCGCCATGTCGAACAGTTCCCTGAGCTTCTCGTCGAAACGCACGTCGAGACGCTTCACGCGCAATTCGTACTGCTGCACGTCTCGGCCACGCTTCTCCCAGTTGGGGTCCACCGGACGCGTGCCGGCGACATGATAGAGCGCCTTGGCGAAAACGCGGATGATTTGGTTGTCGCCTGCGAGCGGGTTCCTCGGGTTCGACAGCACGTTCTCCTCGCCGACGACCAGGAGTTTTGTTTCCGGCGTGTAGTCGAGCACGCGTGACAATGGGTCGAAGTTCTTCGCGCTTTTGAAATGCTGGTATTCGGGCAGGTCGGAGATTCTTTCCTTGCGGCCAAGCACCACGAGCTTCACGCCGTCGGCCATGAGCGCCTTAAGGAGGTCATGCCGGTAGGCGAACATCTTTCGGATGGTATCATTGGCCTTGAGCAGCGCTTCGTCGCCGGCCTGGCGTCCGAGGACGGTGAACTCACGCGCCCAGATGAACCTGGTGTAATACGGATCAATCTTGAACCGGGCCGGCGGCGCGATGACGTTCGGAAGTTTTTGCAGGAACGTGTAGCGCCAGTCCTGCTCCGGGCTGAGATTGAACGTGGTTCTGACCAACTCGTAACTGTCCGGGTCGTAAACCTTGAGCTGCTCGCGCGTGCCGATGGGTCCGTGGTTCCAATTGTTGACGCGGTTGCAGTCGAAGTAGGACTGGCAGATTTCCGCCCAGAACTCTCCGGAGTTGGAGCCGGCGTAAGTGTTTTTCCACAGTCCCTTGTCGATGGCCTTGCGGTAAACGGCATTCTTACGCTCGCTCCAGGTGGGATCCAGCGAGCGCAGCGCGCCGTCAATCGTATGACAGAATTCATGCACACCGATGCTTTCGTCGTCGTAGCGGTCGATGGGCAGGCTGAGAAGGTTTTCTTCGCCGAAGCTGGTCGGTTTGCCGCCGGTGCCGCGCACGCGCTCATTCTGGTAGGCCGGGTTGGGATGATTTCGATACTCGGGCATGTCGGTATAAACCTGGTCCTTGCCGATGATGATGAGATACATCCCGTTCTTCACCAGCGCGTCGGTGATGTCCGGCCGGCCCGCCAGCAAGTGCGTGACGATGGAATGAGTGCGCTGCAATGCCAGGTCGGTCACTTCGCCCGATGCCACGACAGGCATGCCGTTCACATCGATGAACTTTTTGTAAAACTGTCTCGCCGCCTCCCGATCCCGGTCGCGGACCATTCCGAAAAACGATTCGGGCGGCGCGGTCACTGGTGCGGCATCCGCACTGGCGTCGGTTTGGGCGTGGACGATTTCGCTCAACCCCAGAAAGGCTAGGCCGAGGGAGGTCAAGAGCGGGCCGCTGAATCTCATCGCGTGGTCCCTGTCATGCCGGGCGACGCTTTCGGCCACCCGCGGCGCAGGGCCGACAGACGCCAAACGGCGCGAAGCGGACGTTGCATAGTTTCCTCCAGCCGTTATCTTGACGACGTGACAATCGATCTGCCAGACCAGCACCTCCAGGGCGTGAACGCAACGCCCGATCGGCTGAAGCTCGCCACCGGCATCGGCCTCTACCCGAGCGGCGAAGTAACACTTGGACAAGCCGCGCTGCTGGCGGGCGTCTCGCAAACTCAGTTCCTCCACGAACCAGGCAGGCGTGGCATCTCTGTAAACTATTCCCTTGAAGATTTGGAACAGGATCTGAAGACCATTGACATTCTGCACCCGGAACTTCGTAAGTGCTGAAGCAGGTGCTGGACGCCTTGGAGGAGACCGCAGATTTCCGGCTTGCGCCCGGATTGAAATCCTTGGGGCTCCGTGAGGCGGGCGAATCCGAATGAGCCATCTCAAGATCGGGTTTGACCATCACTCATTGCGAATATTGGTCTCTCCTGGGCTCTGCGCGTTCCGATCCGGCGGCTCTTTACCCAGCAAATGGCGCACAAAGAAATCCTCGCGTCGCCGCGCGGCGTAGGCGCCGCCCGCGCCGTGTCCGCCATTGGGCACGAGCAGGAAGTCGAAGTCCTTGCCGGCCTTCACCAACGCATCCACGAAACGGTAGGTCGATTCCGGCGGGACGTTGTTGTCCAATTCGCCCACGATCAGCAGGAGCTTGCCGCGCAGGCGCTGGGCATTGTCGATGTTGGAGCACTCGGCATATTGCGGCCCGACCGGATAGCCCAGCCACTGCTCGTTCCAGGAAGCCTTGTCCATGCGGTTGTCGTGACAACCGGAATTGGCAACCGCCGCTTTGTAGAACTCGGGATGGAACAGCACGGCGCCCGCGGCATTCTGCCCGCCCGCCGACGTGCCGTAAATCCCGACGCGCGAAATGTCCATGCCGGGGTACTTCGCGGCGGCGGCTTTCATCCAGTGGATGCGGTCCGGGAAACCGGCGTCCTTTAGATTGTGCCAGCAAACATCGTGAAAGGCCTTCGAGCGGTTGGCAGTGCCCATGCCGTCGATTTTCACCACGATAAAACCGAGACGGGTCAGTGACCCGTATCGCGAGCTGGCGCTGAACGTCTTCGGAACAAAGGATCCCTGCGGCCCGGCGTAAACGTCCTCGATCAAAGGATACTTCTTGTTCGGATCGAAATCGCGCGGGCGATGGATAAGGCCCCAGATGTCGGTCTTGCCATCACGCCCTTTGGCAACGAACACCTCCGGCGCTTCCCAACCGCTGGCCTTCAGCTCCGTGATGTCGGCCGATTCAAGCTGGCATACGAGGGCGCCGTCGGAGACGCGGCGCAATTCGTTGACCGGCGCCAGATCCGCACGCGAGTAAGTGTCGATGAGGAACCTGCGGTCCGGCGAATACTGAAGGGAGTGATTACCATTGCCGGCCGTCAGCCACAGCAGGCCGCCACCGTCGAAGTTCACGCGGCCGTAATGGATCAAATAGGGATCCTGGTCCCGGAAAACGCCGCTGGCGCGGAACCACACTTGCCGGTTCGTCTCGTCAATGCGGTCGATGCCGCGCACGACCCACTCACCAGTGGTGATCGGGTTGCTCAGTTTGCCCGCGCCGGCGTCAATCAGATAAAGGTGCCGCCAGCCGTTGCTCTCGGAGGCGCAGATGAGTTCGTCGCTGTTCGTCAGCCAGTTGACCGTGCTCAGGTTCAGGTTCTCCGTGTGCGCGGTCCAGATAAAGGTCTTCGATCGCTCGTCGAGGATGTTGCGCGCCGCGCCCGTCTGCGAATCGACCTCGATGACGCGGAAGCGCTGATGGCCGCGGTCGGCCTGCGGGTAGGTGAAATGCCGGCCGTCCTTCTTCCAGTGCAAGCGCGGCCTCAGCCATTCGTGCTCGAAGCGGTCCACTTCAGGCTTCAGTTGCAGGCGCGTGGCGACATCGAACACGTTCAACTCGTAAGTGGTGAACTTGTCGCCGGGCAGGGCGTAGGGCCGCGTTTGGAGCTTCGCGCGGCCGCCGCCCTTTGGGGAAGACTCAATCAGGTAAACCTCCTTGCGCTCGCCCGGCTCGATGCGAAAAACGGCCAACGACTTCGAGTCTGGCGCCCACGAGAACCGTCCGTAGGCCAGACCCTCCTTGCCGTCGCTGCTGAGTTGGATTTCCTTTGCGTCGTCGTCGCGCGACTTGAGGAAGACGTTGTGGTCTTTGATGAGCGCGGTCCACTGGCCATTGGGGGAGCGGTCGGAAGTGCGCTCCGATTCGTCGCCCTCGCCTCGGCGCGCGTCGCGGCCCGGGCGCCGTTGCTGTGAAGCCTCCGTTTCGTCGCCACCGTTCTCCTCGGCGGTTTCGGCAGCAGCCGACTTCATGCACTCGTAGGAACTGAGAGTGCATTTCCACGTGGCCTCGCCCGCCTTGAAGCGAATTGCTTTGGAGTCGTCCACGAACTGGATGCGGTCAAAGGGGAGTTTCTCCGCCGAGTACTGCGAGCCGGTGGCTTTGGACAACGAGTCGGCCAGCTTCACGGGGTTGAATGCTGCCTCACGAGTACCTTGTTCGGCATGCACGACGATGAACTCCTTAGCGCCACCGCGCAGATCGTTGCGATACCAGAAGCGGGTGTTGTTGGCGAACCAGTGTGGAGTGACCTGGTCCTTGAACACGCGCCGTGGCCCTTGAGGACCGCGCGAGTCTTGTTGGGGCGGGTCGACGGATGCGCCAGGTTCACCGGAGGCGTCCGAGTTGGCAGCCGGGAGCCAGTTCAGCCCCAGTGAGAGCGCGCAGAGAAGGGCCGCACGGAGGCAGTGAGCGCCGAGTTTCATGTGTGAGAATGCAGGATGCCAGCAGGCAAAGTGACTGTCGAGGAATCCGGATGGTTTCAGCAGAATTTGGAGTGCGGTGACTTGTCACCGCTTCGGCCGCTTTGGCGACTTGTCGCCAAAGCAGGGCCGCGTTCAGCGGCCCGGGAGAGTTGGACGCCTTCGCGCATTCGACGGCGACAAGTCGCCTGCCGAAAGCGCGGACAAGTCCGCGCACTCCAAAGGGGTTGCCGCCTCGCCGCGCTGCTGTTCAGCTCCTACTCACGTGGCGAGAAACCAGGACTGACTACCGGGCCAGGTAATACTTCGTGGCGTACTCCTGCACCATGCGCCAGGTGTTGTATTGGGGGACAAGCGTCACCATTGCGCGGCGCACGCGCTCGAGCCACTTGCGCGGGATGCCGGTGGCGTCGCGGTCGTAGAAAAGCGGGATGACCTGCCCGGTGAGGGTCTTGTAGAGACTTTCGCTGTCGCGCAGGTCCTGCTCTTCGACGTCGTCCGGGTGGGTGTCGTCGCTGATGGCAAAGCCGTTGGTCCCGTCGTAGCCTTCGCGCCACCAGCCATCGAGGATGGAGAGGTTGAGGCAGCCGTGGCAGCCGGCCTTTTGGCCGCTGGTGCCGCTGGCTTCGAGCGGCCGGCGCGGGTTGTTCAGCCAAACGTCACAGCCGCCGATCATCTGGCGGGCGACGTGGACGTCATAGTTTTCGATGAAGACGAGGTGACCCTTCAGTTCGCTGTACCGGCTGAGGTGATTAATGTGCTGAATGAAGCGTTTGCCTTCGTCGTCGCGCGGATGTGCCTTGCCTGCGAAGATGAACTGGATGGGGCGCTGCCGGTCTTGCGCCAGGCGGACGATGTTGTCGAACTGCTGGAAGATGAGCGGCGCCCGTTTGTAGGTCGCAAACCGACGGGCGAAGCCGATGGTCAGCGCGTCCGGGTTCAGGAAGCGGTCGAACACGATGAAATCGCGCTGGCTGAGGCGCTGGCCCTGGATGAGGAGTCGGCGGCGGGCAAACTCGATCATCTCGCGCCGCAGCTTGTAGCGCAGCGCCCACAATTCCTCGTCGGACACAAACTCCGGATCGCCGATGCGCGCCCAGAAACCGGGGTCGTTGATGGCGCTTTCCCAGCGGGTGTCGGGGTTCGTTCTCCAGAATTCCGTCTCGCGGCCCACCAGGAATTCAGGGATGCGGGTCGCGGCGGCAATCGGCGCTCCGGCGTTGAAGTTCCCGATCTTGCGCCGCCAGAAGCGCCGCACCGGGCCTTTCATCCAGCCGAGCAAGTGAACGCCGTTGGTAATGTGGCCGATGGGGACGGCGTCCACCGGCCGCTCCGGCCAGAGGCAATGCCACATCTGGCGGCTCACCTGGCCGTGCAATTCGCTGACGCCGTTGGCCGCGCGGCTGGCCTTGAGCGCCAGCACGGTCATGCAGAACGGCTCCTCCTTGTTGGACGGATTCACCCGGCCCAGCCCCAGAATATGGGACACGGGCACTTTGAGCCGGGCCAGGAACCCCTTGAGGGCGTAATCCATCAAACTGGGTGTGAACCGGTCGTGTCCGGCCTCGACCGGCGTGTGCGTGGTGAATATGCACTGCGATTTCGTGGCGGCGAGCGCATCGGGCCAGCTCTTTCCAGTGGCGAGCTTCTCGCGCATGAGCTCCAACGCGAGAAACGCGGCATGTCCTTCGTTCATGTGAAAGACCGAAGGCCGCAGGCCCAGCGCGCGCAGCAACCGCACGCCGCCGATGCCCAGCACGACTTCCTGCATGATGCGGGTCGTGCTGTCGCCGCCATAAACGCGCAGCGTCAGATCGCGGTAGTGCTGCTCATTTTCGGGCAGGTTGGTGTCGAGGAGATAGACCGGGCAACGGCCCACATTCACGCGCCATGCCTTGAAGCGCACTTCGCTGGAACCGACCTCAACGGTGCAAACCATCGGTTGGCCCCCGGCGTCGAGCACCGGCTCGATGGGGAGGTTTTCGGGGTGCAGCAACGTGTAGTATTCCGTCTGCCAGTTTTCGGGGTTGATGGTCTGTTGGAAGTAACCCTCGCGGTAGAACAGGCTGACTCCGACGAACCCCAGCCCGAGATCGCTGGCCGATTTGGCGTGGTCGCCCGCGAGAATCCCGAGGCCGCCGGCCGCGATGGGCAGCGTTTCGTGGAATCCGAACTCGGCGGAAAAGTAGGCGACGGGATTGGCCAGCAACTCGGGCGCATTGGCGCTGCCCCACGTGCCCGTGCTCGTCAGGTACTCGTCGAAGCTGGCCAGCACACGGCGCACGCGCCCCGCGAACTCAGGGTTCTGCAAATGAACGCGCAACTCGTAGTCCGACACTTCACGCAGCACCGCCACGGCGTTGTGGTAGAGATTTTGCCAGCCACGCGGCGACAGTTCCTGGAAAATCTCCTGGGACTCCTGGTTCCAGGTCCACCACAGATTTCGGGCCAGCCGGTTCAGGCCGGCAATCAGGTCCGTCAGTTCACCCGGGGTCAGCGGTTTCATGCTCATAATAAACGACTCGACTGGTGCCCGGCCGCATGCCGCGGCCGATGCCCGGCAGCCACGGCAGGGGATGCTGCCCGGCCTGTCATCGCAAAATCAATTGGAAACAAAGCCGGAAATGACTTTTGGCGATCACTCTGGCTTGACGCGCGCGCCAGTTGGAAAGAGAAGGAGGCGGATGAATGCCCGTTCGGTTCCCACGTCCTCAATGAAATTCGCGGCCCGGTTGATTCTGGCGCTGGTCTTCACGGCAGGCGCGGCGCTGTCGGCCCAACCGCCCGCGGCGCCGACCACGCCCTCCCTGGCCCCGACCAATTTACACCCAAAGTTCATCGGGCCCGGCGTGCTTGAACTTGGCTTCGTCCGGCTCGACCAGCAGCGCCGATCGGTGACGATACCGGCGTTCGTGAACCTCAGGGAAGGCGTCGTCGAGTACTTTCTCGTCACCTCGGGAGGCAAAACACACGAGAGTGTCCTCAGGACCGACGCCGAGCCTCACCACATTCACGTCGCAATGCTGCTGCTGGGTGCGCGCGGCGCGGGCACAAACGAGCTGCCGGCCGATCCCGCGATTGGTCTGCCTGGTGACGAAGTCACGATCGAAATCGTGTGGAAGAGGGGGGCGAAGGAGCGGCGCGTCCGCGCCGAGACTCTGGTGCTGGACAGGAAAAGGAAGTCCACCATGGCCAAAGGCGACTGGACCTACACGGGCTCGCGCTTTCGTGAGGACGGTTTCGCCGCCCAGGCCGACGGCTCCATCATCTCGCTCATCACCGACGTCGATGCGCTCGTGAACAATCCCCGCCCCGGCCGCGAGGACGACGACCGCTGGCTCTCCAAGGCGAAGCGCCTGCCCGAACTCGACGAGCCGGTGCAAGTCGTCATCACGTTGAAAAATGTGCCCGGGAAACGGTGAGGCGATGGGACGGCGCGGGCTGCAACGTGATGCGTGATGCGTGATGCGTGGTGCGTGAAGCGACGCCGCTCCGTTTTCACGCATCACGCATCACGCATCAACGAATTAACGATTTAACCCATCCACGTGTCACCGACACCCTCCCCAATGACCGGCAGGGTGAAATGGAACGTGGCGCCGTCGCCCGGCTGGCTCTCGACCCAGATGCGTCCCCCGTGACGTTCGATGATTTTCTTGCAGATCGCCAGGCCGATGCCCGTGCCTGGATACTGGTCGAGCGTGTGCAGACGCTGGAAAATGATGAATATCTTGTCGAAATACTGAGGGTCGATTCCGATGCCGTTGTCGCGCACGCTGAAGTGCCATTCCTCGGGCTGCTGCCTGGACACCGGGTCCGCCGAGCCGCCGGCGGGAATCTTGCAATACGGCGCCGGTTCGCGCACCGCGCCGACGTGGACGCGCGGCTTCTCCGGCCCGCGGAACTTGATCGCGTTGCCGATGAGGTTTTGGAAAAGCTGCGTGAGCTGGGTGGGGTCTACGATGACGGCCGGCATCGCGTCCTGGGTGACATCGGCGGCGGTCTCCTCGATGGCCAGCTTGAGATTGTCGAGCGCGGCGGCGAGGGCGTCGGCGGATTTCGTCAGCTCGGGCGGTTTGCCGCGGGTGCCCACGCGCGAATAGGCAAGCAGATCGTGGATGAGGCGCTGCATGCGCAACGCGCCGGTGACGGCGAAGTCCATGAACTCGCGGGCGTTCTGGTCCAGCTTTTCATGATAGCGTTTGGCGATGAGTTGAGTGTAGCTGGTGATCATCCGCAGCGGCTCCTGCAAGTCGTGCGAGGCGACGTACGCGAACTGCTCCAATTCCTTGTTCGATCGCGCCAGGTCGGCGTTGGCCTGGGCCAGGGCCACCTCGGCCTGTTTGCGCGCCGTGACGTCCCAGAAGATGACCTGCGTCCCCACGATGTCGCCGCGGGCGTTGCGCACCGGGGCTTTGAGGACGTGGACGTAAATCGTCTGGCCGCTGGGCCGGCGGTGTTCCTCGACGTCCTCGAACATTTTTCCGGTGTGAACCACCTTGTCGTCATCGCGGGCATACTTCTGGGCCATCTCGCGAGGGAAGAGATCGAAGTCGGTTTTGCCGAGCAACTCGGACAACGGCTTGCCCATCGCCTCGCAATAGCCGCGATTGCCGTAGGTGACGCGGCCGGCGAGGTCTTTCCGGAGGATATTGATGGGCAGCGTATCGACCAGCGAATGATAGAGCGCCTCCGAGTCGCGCAACGATTTCTCGGCGCGCGTGCGCTCTCCCAACTCGGTATTCAGCGCCGCGGTCTTCTCGTAAATCTGGCTCTCCAATTCATCGGTGTGCAGGATCACCCGGCCCGCCAGCGGACGAAGCACGAACACCATCCCCGCCGTGCCGAGCAACACCACCCCGAAGATGACCGCGCCCAGCCCGGCCAGCCGGCGGTTGATCGGCCCGAAGAACTCGTCGCGGTCCATTTTCACGACGATGCCCCAGGGCACGCCCTCCACCGGTCCGTACGCCAGCACCAATCCGGTGTCACCGGCCGTCTGCGGCAGGATTCCCGTGCGACCCTGTTGGGCGTAGGTCAGGGCGGTGCGGAGCGCGGCCAGCTTGTTCGTATCCGCGGCAACGCTGGCTCGCAGTGGCCGGAACGGAAAAAAAATCGGCAGTTCCGGGTTGGACAAGTCCCCGAGAATGGTCTCGCCGGTGTGGCCGAGGTCCGAATAGTCCTCCACAACGAACTTGAGCGAATGAAGCCTGTAGAGCGCCATCGCGTAACCCAGGCGCTCGCCTTGCGAACTGCGCACCGTCGAACCGGAGATCATGCAATACTCCGCGCCCACCCGCACCGGCCCGCGCAACGCCGTGTCCTGTATCCCCGCGTCCGGCACCGTCCACAGCGCGGGCGGTATTGTCTGGCCACACTGGACGAGGATGTTCGTCCGACGATCGAGCAGGTATAGCGCGATGGTATTTGTCGAAGTAGAAACCGCCTCGCGCAGGGCATTTGTCGCGGCGCGCAGGAACTCCGGCAGCGGAAGCTGCCTGGCGGCGAAGCGGTCGAGTTCCTCCCGCATCCGGCCCCGGGCGAAGCGAAACGTCGAGGCGGTCTGCGCGCGCACGACGTATTGTTCGGTGGCGCGGGTCTGACGCCGGAGGTAGACGTTGAGGTTTTTTTGCTGCGCCTCGCGAAGCTCGACCGACAGCGGCACGATGCCCGACAGCGCCACGACGCAACCGACCAGGATCATGCCGGCCGCCGAATAGACGACGATCCGTTTCTGGAGTTTCTTGGCGAAGCTCTGGTCGGCCATGTGTCACTGGCCTTTGTATCGCTTGCGCCGGGACGTGGCGAGAAGGAAAAGAATCCTCACCCTGCGCCAGCCGCCTTCTTCGCCGCGCCAAGCACCGCCTGGACGAGGCCCGCTATGGTGTGCTGCCGGGCCTCGACGGTCGGCTTCAGCCCAAGAGCTTCAAGCGCCTTGCTCGTCTCCGGGCCGATCGAGGCGAGCCGCGCTTGCGGGAACTGTTTCAACAGGCCCGGAAGATCGAACCGGGCGTGGAAGTTCTCCACTGTCGAACTGCTGGTGAAGGTAATCCAATCCGCGCCGTCCTCGACCAGCCTGGACGCTGCGCCAGTGAGGTCCTCCGTCTCGGGAACGGTCTTGTAAAAGGCGACGTCGTCCACAATGGCGCCGAGCTCCTCGAGTGTCTTGCTCAATTCTGGATTCGCGACCTGCGCGCGCGCCAGGAGGATGCGGATGTTCTCGACGCTCTCGACGGCCCTGACCGCGGCGGCGACTTTGCTCGCAAGGTACTGCTCGGGCATCGCGTCGACACGCAAATGCAACTCCTTGAGCTTCGCGGCCGTCGCCGGTCCGACGGCGGCGAAGCGCAGATTGCCCAGCGCGCGCACGTCCTCGAATGCCTTGAAGAAGCAGTCGAAAAACGCGGTCACGCCATTGGGACTGGTGAAGACGACCCAATCGTACTCGCCAATGCCTTCGAGCGCCTCGATCAGACTGTGCTTGTCATCGGGCGGCACAATCTTGATGGTCGGAATCTCCAGCACCTCCGCGCCGAGATCCATGAGTTGGCGCGACAGTTCGCTCGCCTGCTCGCGGGTGCGCGTGACGACGATGCGCCGGCCGAAGAGCGGCCGGCGCTCGAACCAGTTGAGCTTGCGGCGCAGACCCACGACGCCGCCGATGATCGTCACGGCCGGCGCCGTGAATTCGGCCTTGGCAACGACGTCGGCGATGGTGCCCAGGGTGCCTTCGATCGATTGCTGCCGCCCCGTCGTGCCCCAACGGACCATGCTGACCGGCGTACCGGCATCCATCCCATGTGCGACGAGCGATTGGGCGATGGGTCCGATGCGCTCGACGCCCATGAGGACGACTTTCGTTCCGGGCAATTTGGCCAGTTGCGCATAGTCCAGGTCGGACGCCTCTTTCGCCGGGTCTTCGTGGCCGGTGATCACGGTGAAGCTCGAGCAATAATCCCGGTGCGTCAGCGGAATGCCCGCATAGTTCGGTCCGGCGACGACGGAAGTGATTCCCGGCACCACCTCGAAGGGGATGCCGGCGGCCGCCAGTTCCTCGGCCTCTTCGCCGCCCCGGCCGAAGACGTATGGATCGCCGCCCTTGAGGCGCACGACTGTTTTGCCTTCCCGCGCCTTGGTGATGAGGAGCTCGTTCAAGTCTTCCTGCGACAGCGCATGCTCCTTGGCGCGCTTGCCCCCATAGATGATTGCGGCCGACTTCGGCGCCAGCCGGAGCAGGTCGGCGTTCACCAACGCATCGTAAACCACCACGTCCGCGCGCCCGAGCAACTCCGCGCCACGCAACGTCAGCAACCCGGCGTCGCCGGGGCCGGCGCCCACGAGGTAGACGGTGCCTGTCGCTTTCATCCGCCGGAGAAGCTAGGCGTTTGCCGCGACCGGCGCAATCCCGGCGCTAGTTCCCGAGCAGTTGCGCCGCCAGTTCTTCGCCGAGGGCGATTGCTTCATTGCGGTCGCGGCGGGCCTCGGCGCGCCGGGGCTTGCCCGCCAGGTAGGAAACCGCGCGCATCCTGAGCGCGTCGCCTTCGACCTCGGCATAAGCCGCCACAGCCAGGTGGCAGCCTCCGCCCATGGCGGCCAGAAAGGCTCGTTCCGCCGTGACCGCCGCGAGGGTTTCGGCGTGATTGAGGCGCGAGCAAATCGCTTCGACGCGCGAGTCGCCCGCGCGCGCTTCGATGCCGATGGCGGCCTGGCCGACACAGGGCAGCATCTCGCCCAGCGACAGGCGCGTCACGGCGAGTCCGGGCGGGACGTGCTCGCCGGTCATTTGTTCTCCGGCCGCGAAGCGGCATCCGAGCCGCTCGAGTCCCGCCGCCGCAAGCAGGATCGCGTCAAGTTCCGGCTGTTCGGCCAGCTTGCGCAGGCGCGTGCCGACATTGCCGCGGATCGGCACGATGTTCAGGTCCGGACGCACTTCACGCGCCTGGACCGCGCGCCGGGGGCTGCTCGTGCCGATAGTGGCGCGGTAAGGCAGCGAGGACAGGGAAAGTTCCGGCTTGAACCCGCGGCGGTCTTGCCGGACCGGTTTGGCGGCGTCCGGCGAACAGGCGATGAATTCGACATGCCGGTAGACCAGCACGTCCCGCACGTCCGCGCGGGGCAGGACGGCCGCCAGGGCAAGCCCCGCCGGGAGCGTCGTGGGAAAATCCTTCAGGCTGTGAACCGCGACGTCGGCTTCGCCGGCCAGCAGGGCGCCTTCGAGTTCCTTTGTGAACAGTCCCTTCGGCAGGTCGCCGCCCGTCAGGGATGCCTCTGGTAATTTGTCGCCCGTGGTTTTGACGATCTGGATCTCGAAGGGCTGATCGGGGAACGCCGCGCGACACGCGGCGAGGACGAGGTTGGCTTGCGCCAGGGCGAGGGGGCTGCCGCGTGTCGCGATGCGGAGCACGTGGTGCGTGGTGCGTGGTGCGTCAAGCATTTGGGGGAGTGCGTGGTTCGAAGGGTCAATCGGCGGGAAGAGGGATGCTCTCGAGGAGATCCCTGGGGAAGGCGGAGTAATGCGTCGCGTCCTCCTT
The DNA here is from genome assembly GCA_035715125.1 of Verrucomicrobiia bacterium. Lineage (GTDB taxonomy): Bacteria > Verrucomicrobiota > Verrucomicrobiia > Limisphaerales > JADJPG01 > DASTLJ01. The sequence goes on along the minus strand of DASTLJ010000008.1, from coordinate 2,047 downwards.
CATGTGATAGCCGCGCTCCGACGGGATGATGCGGAGCAAATGGCGGATGATCTGAGTCCAAAGGCAGAGCCGGTGCTGGTTCACGGCCTCGGCGAGAACATGCCGCGCTACGAAATACCAGTTCCTGGCCTCGCGGGCGGAGCCCAGGGCGTACTCATAGAACCGGGCCTGATCCTTCCCGGATTGCCGGCTGTAACCTTCTGAGATGTCCGCGCTAACTGCGCCAGCCGACCGGTAGAGTTGGTCCGACAGACTGATGGTGCGCCGATCGCGCACGAGCCGTGTGACGTCAATCCAGGCGACGTCCGCGGCGAAGAGCGCAAGCCGATACACTTCCATCTTCCAAAGCGGGTCTCCGGTAATCTCCGAAGGAACTTCCAAGAGCCATTCACGATAGTTCATACGTTCATACTTGACGCACCACGCACCACGCACCACGCCCTATTCGTGTCCAAACGCCGGCCGCGCATCGGAGTCCAGACCGGTGGGACGCCTGGCCCGCAGCAACCCCGCTGCCTTCTCGCGAATGATCGCGTCGCACTTGGCCAATTCCTCGCGGCGTTGCTTGAGGTAGTCGTCGGCGATGGCCTGGAGGTCGTCGACGTTGTAGAGATAGACATTGTCCAGGAAGTTGACCTCCGGATCGATGTCGCGCGGGACGGCGATGTCGACCAGCAGCAACGGGGCCTGCCCGCGCAAGACCATGAGCGGCTCCAATTTGGCGCGGTCCAGGACGTAATGCGGCGCGCTGGTGCTGCTGATGACGATGTCAATGCGGCGGAATTCCTGCGCCCAGTCGTCGAAGTGAATCGCCCGTCCGCCGAGTTCCCGGGCGAGTGTCTCGGCGCGGTCGAAGGACCGGTTCGAAACCAGAACGCTATGCGCGCCCCGCGAAAGCAGTGCGCGGGCAGCCTTCTCGCTGGTGTCGCCGGCGCCCAGGACCATCACCTGGCGATCCTGGAGAGAGTTGAAAATTTTCTCCGCCAGCTCGACGGCGACCGCGGCGACGGAGGTCGCGCCGCGCTGGATTTGGGTGGTCGTGCGGAGGTGCTTGGCGACGTGGAACGCGCGTTGGAACGCCTTATTCAGTCCGCCCCCAGTGTGGCCGTGTCGCAACGCCAGGTCATAGGCTTTCTTGAGCTGGCCGAGGATTTCCGTTTCGCCAAGCACCATCGAATCGAGCCCGGAGGCGACACGAAAAAGGTGCTCGACGCTCTGTGGCTCGGCCAGCTTGTAGATCTCGTCGGTCAGCGGGTCGTTGAAATCGTGGCAACGCTTGAGGAAATCGAGCAACTCCGGGAAGGCCTCCTTCGCGCCGAGCCGGGTCGCCGCGTAAATCTCGACGCGGTTGCACGTCGAGAGAATCACCGCCTCTTCCGCCAGGCCGCTTCGGCAAAGCCGCTGGAGGACCTCGGGCACGCGCGCCTCTGCAAAGGCGAACCGTTCCCGCAACGCGACGGGCGCCGTGTGATGGTTCAGGCCGAGGACCAGAATGGACATGGGCTATTGCAGTTTCATGGCCGCAATTCGGTGCGCGGGCGGTTCTCCTGCTCGGGATTGTGGAGTCCGGACAGCAGGTAAACCCCCCAGAAGGTCAGCACGACGAACGCGAAACTCCCGATGGCTCCGAGCGCGAAACGGCGGCCGCGGTGCGCGAAGCGCCAGTGCAACACGATCAGGCAGAGGTACAACAGCCAGACCACTGCCGAGTACCACACTTCCGCGTCGCTCGTGACGTAGGCGCCGCGGGCTTGCTTCAAATAAACGGCGCTCACCGCCATGCCCGCGCTCAGGAGGACGAAGCCGGCGAGCAGCAGCCGGGCGATGACGGTTTCCAGGCGTTGGATCGGCGGCAACAACGACAGCGCGGCGCGCAGCTTGTGAAATTTCAAGTCACGATCCTGGGTGACGTACATTAGCCCGGCCACCGCGCTCAATCCAAACGCTCCATAGGCCAGTAGAATGAGCGCCTTGTGAAGGCTCGACAATCCGCCGGTAAACGTCGGCATCGCGGCGCGCACGTCCAGCGTCGGCATCTGGCCGAACA
>DASTLJ010000007.1:0-2877 GCA_035715125.1 Verrucomicrobiia bacterium | reverse complement strand
CCTGGCGTCGTCATCTCCGCCGAAGTGCGCGCCGAATTGACCGAAGCCACTGCCGCGTTGGATCGCGAGATCGATTCGCTGCGCGTTCAACTCGAGAACAAGCCCGCGCTCCTCGAACTCCTCCCGGATGTGCAGATCTATCACAAAGCGGTGGACTGGGCCTTGCGCTACGACGAATTCTTCAAGACCAACGAGCCTGCCATCGCCCGATCGCTCCTCCAGCAAGGCGCCGGGCGGGCCGCCGCTCTCCGCGAAGGCCGCGCTCCGTGGCTCACCGCAACCGGCCTGGTCGTGCGCGGGTTTGTGTCGCGCATCGACGGCTCGGTGCAGCCGTACGGGTTGGTCGTGCCCGCGTCGTGGCAACCGGGCGGCCCGGCGCGCCACCGGCTGGATTTCTGGTTCCACGGACGCGGCGAAACGTTGAGCGAACTGGACTTCATCAACGGCCGGCAGCGTTCGCCTGGCGAGTTCACCCCGGCCGACGCGTTCGTGCTTCACCCGTACGGCCGCTATTGCAACGGCAACAAGTTCGCCGGCGAGACCGACACGTTCGAGGCGCTCGCGCACGCGAAAAGATTCTATCCCATCGACGGCCAGCGCATCAGCGTGCGCGGATTCTCGCTGGGCGGCGCGGCGTGCTGGCATTTCGCCGTGCATTACGCCGACCAATGGTTCGCCGCGGCGCCCGGCGCCGGATTCAGCGAGACGCCCGACTTCCTGAAGGTGTTCCAGAATGAAACGGTGGAGCCGTCGTCGTACGAGCAAAAGCTCTGGCATCTTTACGACTGCACCGATTGGGCGCTCAACCTCGCGCTTCTGCCAACGGTGGCCTATAGCGGCGAGATCGATCGGCAGAAGCAGGCCGCCGACATCATGGCAAAGGCGATGCGCGCCGAGGGGTTGGACCTCGTCCACATCATCGGTCCCGGCACCGCCCACAAATACCACCCGGACTCGAAGCCCGAAATCAACCGCCGCATCGACGCCCTCGCCGCCCGCGGCCGCGACCCCGCGCCGGAACGCCTGCATTTCTCGACGTGGACCCTCAAATATAATCGCATGCATTGGCTCGTGATCGACGCTCTCGAAGCCCACTGGGAGCGCGCCCGCGTCGATGCCGAACTCGACACGCGCGAAGATTCGGTCCGGCTCACGACCAGGAATGTCGCCGCCCTCACACTGGACTTCGACCCCGGCCTCTGCCCGCTCGACGGCACACGCGCCGCCCTCGTCGTCATCGACGGCGCCAAGCTTGAAACTCCGGCGCCCCGCTCCGACCGCTCCTGGCAGGCGCACTTCAGCAAATCCTCCGGCAAGTGGCGCCTCGGCACGGATCCGGCCGCCGAGACGGCCCTGCGCAAGCGCCAAGGCCTCCAAGGACCCATCGACGACGCGTTCATGGACAGTTTCCTGATGGTTCGCCCCACAGGCCAGCCGTGGAACGAGAAGGTCGGCGCGTGGACAGCAGCCGAACTCGCCCACGCCACAAACCAGTGGCGCTCCCAATTCCGCGGCGACGCCCGCGTGAAGGACGACACGGCCGTGACCACGAACGACATCGCCGCCCATCACCTCGTCCTTTGGGGCGACCCGTCGGCCAATCAACTCCTCAAACAAATCGCTGACGCACTTCCGATTCGCTGGAGCGCCCAAACCATCACGCTCGGCCAGGCAACCTTCCCCGCCGTCAGCCACGCTCCCGTATTGATCTACCCCAATCCGCTGAACCCAAAGAAATACATCGTCCTCAACAGCGGCTTCACCTTCCGCGAGTATGACTATCTCAACAATGCCCGCCAGGTGCCCAAGCTGCCCGACTACGCCGTCGTTGACATCAGCAAGCCCGTCACCTCGCGAGCCCCCGGCGGCATCGCGGCGGCCGGATTCTTTGACGAATCGTGGCGCTTGCCGCCGGCACATCGTGATAACGCCGCCAGATGAGTTCAACGGGAGGCAGAGATCAACCACGAATGAACACTAATGGACACGAATCAGTGACACCGCAAGCAGCGTTACAGCTGTTGTTCCTGGGGAGCCTCCACGATTCGAGCATCGCGCATTGGGGCCATGAACGGCGGCTGCTGGCACGGAGTCCCGGCTTTAGCCGGCCGGACGTCCTGCCGCCTGAAGGCGGGACTCCTTGCAAGAGCCGGTTCATGGAGAGCATCATGTTCGAACCAGCGCCGTCCCTCGTCCGAGGCCTATGGAGCAGGCGGTCACCACGACTCCAAAAGGCGCCCCATTGCCGCGCCAGCCAGGAGATTTGCATTGAATCGGCCACCCCGCGTGGTAGGAAAGTGCGCTCCGCACTCGGCGGTGCCAGGCTGACTTGGCCGCGAACCGGGCGGCAACGTGAAGCTGACAGCGACAACAACCTTCTGACGCGACAAGATGGGCAAGCCCACTGGATTCATCGATTACTTGCGCGAACTGCCGGCGGACCGCAAGCCGGCCGAGCGGATTGCGGACTGGCAGGAGTTTCACGACCATTTCCCGGAGCAAAAACTGCGCGACCAGGGGGCCCGTTGCATGGATTGCGGCGTGCCCTTCTGCCACACCGGCGCCTTGCTCAATGGGATGGCCAGCGGATGTCCCATCAACAATCTCATCCCGGAGTGGAACGATTTGATCTACCGCGGCCTGTGGCGCGAGGCGCTGGAGCGGTTGCACAAGACGAACAATTTCCCGGAGTTCACCGGCCGGGTCTGTCCGGCGCCCTGCGAGGGCTCTTGCGTGCTCGGCATCAATGAGCCGCCGGTCACCATCAAAAACATCGAGTGTGCCATCATTGATCACGGTTTTGAACACGGCTGGGTCGTGCCCGAACCGCCGCAGAAGCGCACCGGCAAGAAGGTGGCTGTGGTCGGCTCGGGGCCG
>DASTLJ010000006.1:0-3865 GCA_035715125.1 Verrucomicrobiia bacterium | reverse complement strand
AGCCAAAGCTAGTTGATACGCGACGCAGCCGCCGACGTGAGGAGGCGGAGGGTCCAGACGGGGAAGCGACTCCGCTTGCTCACGCCGGCGGCTACAGGCTGCGAGTGATTCATGCGAGGTATCAACATCACAGGGCTACGTTCCGGGAGGCTTTCGTTGTTCCAACGCCTGGCGCACGGCGCGCAATTCGTCGCACACGGCGCGCAAGGTCGCCGTGAGTTCCTCCGCTGTCTTTGAGTCGAGGCCCGCCGCGCCCGGCGCCGCCGTCCGCGCGCTGGCGGCGGGGTGCGCGGTTTTCTCCTTCACGCCGCGCATCCGGCTGTAGAGGAAGTCGCGCACGGCCTGGTATTCGAGCAGCCCTTCGAGAGTCATCTCCGCATTCGCGCTGCCGGCGGCGGTCTGGATTTGAATGCGGGCCAGGCCCAGCCAGCGCTCGAGGATGCCCGAGACCAGATGGATGTCTTGAATGCGCGCATAGTTCAGCAGGACCTCCTTGCGGAACAAGAGACCCCAGCGCATCGAGATCCCCTCGTCATCGAACCGATACCGCATCGTGTGGTAGCGGAAATAATAGGGCAGGATCAGGATTGGAAAGAGCGGTCCGGTGAACAGGCAGCAGATGAAATAGTACTTCATGAGCTTGGGATGCGGCCGTTCGATGGCCAGTATCGCCGACGGATCAAATCCACTGTGGGCAGAAGGGGCTGGAGATGTTTCCATATTCAGCTAGGTCGGAACGAAATCGAGTTGGGTCCAAAGACCCCCCACCCCGGCCCTCTCCCCGTCTGACGGGGAGAGGGAGGAAAAACCCTGCGCGGCCGAACAATCACGACACCTCGAATCCGAGAGTGACGGCCGACGATTCTCCCTCTCCCTTTCCGAAAGGAAGAGGGCCGGGGTGAGGGTTGGCTCAACAGACATACGCGCCTTTCCGCTACCGCCCGCTGACGTTCAACGCCGCGACCAACGGCTCCAGGAACATCCCCGGCGCCACGCCCAACGCCAGGACCGCCAGCGCCAGCAGGCCGACCGCCCAGCGCGTCGCCGTCGCTGGAGCGAGTACTGGCGCATCCACTGGAGCGGCGGCAACGTAAACCTGCTTCAACACTTGCAAGTAGTAATAGAGCGACACCGCGCTCATTGCGATGGCCAGGATGACGAGCCAAAGTAACCCCGTGCTCGCCGCGCCGTCGCCCGCCACGAACAGCCCCGCTTTGAACAGGAAAAATTTCCCGAAGAACCCCGCCAGCGGCGGGATGCCCGCCAGTGACAGCAGGAAGATCATCAGGCAAAACGCCATCGCGGGCGAACGACGGCTCAGTCCCGCAAAGGCCGGCAGCGAGTCGTCCCCGGCCTGCTCCTGCACAACCGCCACCACCGCGAAGGCGCCGACGGTCGTCAACGCGTAGGTCGTCACGTAAAACATCACGGCCGCCAACCCGTCCGCCTTGTCGCTGGCCAGCACGCCGACGAGCGTGTAACCGGCGTGCGCCACGGCCGAATAGGCCAGCAGCCGCCGCACGCTGCTTTGCGCGATGGCCGCCAGATTGCCCAGCACGACCGACATCGCCGCCAGCACCGCCAGCACCGGCGCCCAGCCTTGCGCGTAGCCGCGCCAGGCGCCGCTGCCCGCCGCGCCCGCGAAGCCCACCATCATCACCTTCGCCAGGATGAAGAAGCTGGCGACCTTCGAGCCCGACGCGATGAAGGCCGCGCTCGGCAGCGGCGCTCCCTCATAAGCGTCCGGCGCCCACAGATGGAACGGCACCGCCGCCACCTTGAACCCGAACCCGGCAACCACCATCAACAGCGCCACGAGCAGCAGAGGATCCAACGGCTTGCCCGCCAGCGCCGCGGCGATTTTCGTCAGGTTCAATTCGCCCGTAAGCCCGTACACCAGGCTCAGTCCGAAGAGAAGAAACGCCGCGCTCATCCCGCCGAACAGGAAATACTTCAGCGCCGCCTCGGCCGACTTCACGTTCCGTTTGTTGAACGCCGTCATCACGTACAGCGCCAGGCTCAATAATTCCAGCGACACGAACACGAGCAGGATGTTCTCCGTGCTGACGAGGAACATCATCCCCACCGTCGCCAGCAGCAGCAGCGCGAAGTATTCCCCCGCGTGCTCCGTGAAGCGCGATTCCAGCGACACCAGTGCCGTGCAGAGCGTCAGCGCGAGAATCACCAGCTTCACCAGCCGCGACAGCGGATTGAGTACGAGCATCCCGTCTAGATATCCCGCGGGCTTCACTTGCGGCGCGAGATACAGCGCCGCCCCCGCCGCCACGCACGCGAAGGCCGCCAGCCACGCCCCCCAGCGCATCCGCACCGTGGCGGCCTCGCCGCGAAGCGTCGTGAGGTCGATGGCCAGCGCTCCCAACGCCGCCACGACGAGCAGCGTTTCCGGCGCGACGAAGCCGAGGAGTTCCGAGTAATTCATGCTAGCAGCCCGTTCAAAAACTGTAGCGGCGCTCTATGAGCGCCGAAGAAACTGCGCATTCTGGCCCGATTTCGGCGGTCACAGACCGCCGCTACAACTCCACCTGGAGTTTTTGAACGGGCTGTTAGGAGTTCGTTCGGCATCGGCGCGGAGTTCACCATCTTGCCGCCGGTTGCGCAAGAGCGGCGGCGCCATAGGTGACAGCGAAGAAGATGCGGAGGCCAATTCCAGCCATTACATACAGACTTGAATGACAGGCGCGAATTGACGATACTGTCCTCGTGGCGCCGCTGAACACATACTGTAGCCAGGCTCTGAAACGCGCTGAGCTTAGTTTTCTCGGCGAGGACGAGGGTTACGCCGCGCGAATCCCCGGCTTCCGCGGCCTGATTGTAACAGGCGCCACAAAGAAAGAAACGCTGGCCGAGTTGGAGACGGCGTTAGTGGATTGGATTAATCTCGCTCTCAAGCGCGGACTTGGGCTGCCGCCATTGCGGCCATCCAAGCCAGCGTTAATCACCGGGCGTTGAACCACTCGTCACGGGAGATTCCTGCCTCGTTCAGAACCAGCTTCAAGAGCTGCACGCCGATGTCTTTCCTATGATGAGGATTGGGCACCGTGAGTTGAATATTCCCCTTAGTCATGTGCTGATGTCTGCCGCCCGCATAGGGTCCGCTCCAGCCCAACTTGCGAAGGCGGCGGATGAGTTCCTGGCGGCTGACGGGCGTTATTTTCATTCGGATTAGGTTGAGACGAGCTATTGATGTTTTGTCTTGCTGGCTTGTCGTTAGGCGAGAATTTTACCCCGAACGCTGATTAATCATGGCCAGCCGAAAAAAGAAATTAGAAGGGTGCGCCTTGCGGGGCGCACACGGCGGCAAAGTTTACCTATTACTAACGTCACGAAGCTGCGCGTATGGCCCGAGCGTGGGCGAGTCAACACTAGAAATCTGGAAACGGAATGAAGCCTTCGACGAAGAAATCCACAGGAAGGAAGCGCGGCCCCATGCGGCTACACTTGGCCGAGTTCCGCATCCAATGCGCCCGCGCCCTCACGGTCGCTCTTTAGTTCCACGGCTGCTTTTCCTTTGCTGCTTTTCCTTTTGCAAAATGACTCCCCGCCCGGCACGCTGCGCCCGTTCACACGGACGCACATTGAACACAACCTCACGCAATCCTCGCACAGGATCCCCATGAACTGGTTCTACGCCCTTGGAGGTCAACAGCAAGGCCCGGTGGACGACGGGCAACTCGATGCCCTCGCCGCCGCCGGCACCATCACTCCCGACACGCTGGTCTGGCGCGAGGGACTGGCCAACTGGCAGCCGTTGCGTCAGGCGCGGCCGGCTTCCGGCGCCGCGCCCCCGGTGGCGGCGCCGCCCGTGGCGGCCCCCGCCGGCGCAGCCCAACCCCTGGGCGCGGAT
>DASTLJ010000005.1:0-26040 GCA_035715125.1 Verrucomicrobiia bacterium | reverse complement strand
CTCGATTCCGGTGTCGTTGACTCCCACGATGACGTCCGCGCCGGAGAGGTCGAGGTAATTGGCGGCGGTGACGGTGTTCGTCGAGACGCGCAGCCGCGCGCGCGTGAGATCGTTGGCGCTGCCGCGCCCGAAGTGGCGCTCGATGGCCTGAACCGACGGCAGCGCGGCCAGTTCGACCAGCCGGTTCGTTGGCGCCAGCACGGAAAGAAACGGGCCGAACGGCGACGGCTGCTCCGCGGTCACGCTCACCCCGAGCCGGTCGAGGGCGGCCTGGGCGTCGGGCCATTCGCCGGGGAAGAGCAGCAAATTAAGCTCGCCGCTCGGCAGCGGCTTCCGATCCACGGCAAGACCGAGCAGGACTGGATCGAGTTTGAAATACGGTTCCCAGGGATAAACGGCCTGCGTTCCGGGCAGCGCCGCGAACCGTTGGGCGGTGGCGCTCGAAGCGCGGACCAAATAGGCGTTATTCGGGACATAGCCGACGATGTCCGCGGGGGCCGCCGCGAGTTGGGCGCGAAACGCGTCGGTAATCGGGCCGCGTGATTGGACGACGTACGCCCCGGGGTCGCCGGAAGCGCGAAGATGGGCCGGGATTGAGAGCGTGAGCGGCGCCGCCGAGTCGATGAGCGCGTTGCGCAGGAGGATTGCTTCATCCGCGTGGAGAAGGTCCTCGAGGCTGCGCCGGGTGTTGCTGAGCCGGTGCGGGAACAAATTCGTGGCGAGGGCATTGGCCGAATTGGTCTTGATCGTCGCCGGGGCCGCGGCCGGAGACTCATTCGGCGGGGCCGGCGCAGGCGTTGCGGTGGAGACCGGCCGGTTGGCGCCCGAGGAGCCGTTCGTCCCGCGCCGTTGCGCGGCGGCCTTCGCACGGGCATCGAGCTTCTCGCCAAGCTGCCAGAAAAACACCGCTGCCAGGAAGCAAAGCAAGCTGATGATGACCCACGTACGGGTTCGAAAGTGCATACGTCAGTTAAGCACAAAACAGCCCTTCAGCGAAGGGAGAAATCCATCGCGACGGGGTGACGTGTGCGCTATTTTGCCACCGCCAGCGCAGGGGAGCAACTGTCCACGCTGACGCACCGGGCGTCTCGCAAGGGAATGACCCCGCGGGCGAGTCGCCCGCGGGACTCGAGGCAGGCGGGTCGCCTGCCCCACTACTCGTTGGGCAGGATGTTGAAATTCTCGACCACGGCATGGGGTCGGTTGAACAAGCTCTGGCCCGTCAACGGGTTCCGCTCGAACTCGACCCGCACGACCGCGCGCGTGGCCAACTCGCCGGTGATCTGATAATTGCGCGTGAGCTTCGTGCCCGCATCGACCCCGATGCCGATGCCGGGCACGTAGTCGGCAGGCTTCAGCGACTGGCCCCACGAATACACCACGTACCGCGGTTCGCCCAATTTGACTAGCGAAAGTATTTGCTGCGGAAGCCGCTCGTAGTCCGAGTCCGTCGCTTTGTACAGGAAAGATCGGCGCGTAGCGTCGTCGTGCAGAAACGGCGAACTAATTGTGAGTTCGGGCACAGCCATGAATTGACTTAAATGCGTAAACTGGTTCGTCCGCCAACGATTGATGCCCTCGACGAGACGCAGCAGAGGAACGTTCGGAGCTCCGTTGAGCAGGTCTGTGGAAGCGGGCTGGATATTGGTTTCAGCACGGACGTATTCGCCGAGGGTTGTATCGGGGACCATCTGCGTAACGGGCAAACCTGCGAAAACGGATGACCACGCTGCCAGGTTGGTCTGGTTGATCGAAAGCCGGCCGCGCGTGGCGTTCGGATGCACCGCCGCAGTGAATACGTCAAGCAACCGCCAGTCGTTCATTGGGATCGTCAAGGGGGTGTAAGCTGCGCCGGTATGGGCCTTCCAACCGTCAACATAATCGTAAGTGGGATCCGCCGCCTTCAGATAAATCGTCTGCCAGGGAGTCCCGCGATGCACCCGGCCCAGCCAGCCAAGGTTCGGGAATTTCTGCGTTGGAAAGTCCCAATCGTCGGCGCTGTAAACACCCGGATCCCTTTCGGCCGGCTGAAATTCGCTCGGGTCGGTACTGACGCTCTGCTGTTGGCCGCCCCACGGCCGATACCTTCGATTCACCCTGCCAAGCGAACTCTTCGTCCCGGTGTAGTTCGTGGGGTTGTACGTCTCCGAAGGCTGGAGGCGGTTCACTTCGGTGTTGGCCGCGCCGGAAGCGTCGAAGTCGTAGAGGTCGGAAATCGTGTAATGCACCAACGGATCATTCGCCTCCCATGACGTGACCTGAACGAAGCGCCGCGACGGGCTAAAGGGTGCTTGAGCGGCCGAGCGCGTCGGATCGTTGGTTTTCAGGAAGGAATCGAAGCCGGTAATTGCAGCGGTCACGGTTGGGAAGCCGCTCCCCTCCAATAAACCGTAGTTCTGCCAGCCTGCAGGTGGGATGCCTTCCAAGCCTCGCGAAACATCCATTTGATAACGTTCACCTTCCGTCAGATTCTCGGTGAATGGGGCCGTGCTCGGACGCGTCCTCCACTGCTGTTCCAAGCGGTTGGCCTGAAGCAACGGATTCCCGTCCAATTCCCCGTTGATGTCCAACACGGTGGTCATTCGCGCCGAACTGAAACAATCAACCAACCCATCGGCTTCAAAGAGCAGACATAAAACACGATTGCTCACCACCAAGCCCCATCGGTCTGTCAAGGGTCTTCTGATGAGCTCAAAGCTGCTCACATTGTTGTTGACGATCGGCTCGAATCTCGACGGCGGACCGGCGTAAAAGGCCGAACTGGGGACCGCAGCGTTAGTAACCAGCGGGCTGAGTTCGTATCCGTTGGACCACGAGAGGCTACCCAAAAGACGCGGTACTTGGGCTGGGACTCCTACATTCGTCAACAGCCCGAAACTGTTCGTCAAGTAATTGGTGGAAAGAATCTGAACATACATTTGCAAGGGTCTGGGATACGCGTTCGAAATGTTTGGAAACTTGCTGTACGGGTTAAAGAACTCGCACCGGAAGTAGTTGGAAAGGCTGACGGTGAGCAGCCGGTTGGTCGATTCCAGATTGCCCGTCGTCGGGTTTCGACGAACCTCCAGCTTGCGAGTCAGTTGCCCATGCGTCTGTATCGTAAATTCATTGAAGCAAGGAATGCCTTTGCGTGCGCCAAACAGAATGGGGATATCGTTGAAAATATCGTTCCTTCCCAGCGGCTGCGGTGCGCGGTCGAGTTCACGCCAACTCATTCGTCCGCCCGGCAGCAGGTCCGTCACGAGATTGGCGTTGTCAGTTTCCTCCACGTAGTTGGTGATGAAGATGCCCATGGATCCTGTCATGGGGTCGGTTTCCCAGCTAAACAGAGGGCGCATGACAGTAGGCCGGCGCGGCCAAGTAGTGGCCCAGGTGCCTTGGCGCTCGTCGCGGCGCGTCGCCTCGAAGATATTTAGCGTCATCTGGAGCAGTTGGTGCACGCGCGGCGTGTAGATCGGCGATGCCTTTGGGTTCCCATTGATGAATGCGGAGCCGTTGGTCCATACCGGAATGCCGAGCCGGCCCTGCGCCTGATTAAACCCGATATTCGTTCTGCCGTCGGGGAAAAACTCGTTCGTCAGCAATCGATCCGCGGCGGCGTGGAAAAACTCCGTGGCGTTCCACGGCTCGATGTTGGTTGCCAGCGCGCTTCGCGAATAATTCGTGGGCGACTCCGCGATGGGCCTCGTGGGGTTGGCGAAGTCGTTTGTCAGGTTGCGGTAGTTGATGTTCAGCCGGTCGTCTCGCTCGGGCGTTGAATCGGTGTCGAGCTGGGCCAGGATTCGGTAGAAGGTGTAGCGGTCTTCCGTGTTGCCACGGGCGGAGGCGGCCTTGAGGCGACGGACGAAGCCGGAAGGAGTGGGATTGGGATTGGCCGCTGTCGGGTCGCGGTCCACCGCCGTCACTTTCCACAGGTCGTGCACCGTGAAGAAATTCTTTGCGCTCCTCGACCCGGGCCAGGCGCCATCCGGCAATTCACCATCCCAATTTGTCGCCGTCACGGCGCTGCTGCCAAAGGGCGCTACCGGCCCATTGCAATAGAGATCGATTGAGTCGGCGGAAAAAACATTCAGCCATAGCGCATTCGACGCGAAGTAAGGTCTGCAGGAGCCAAACACCCGCCTGAGCGGATCGAATTCGAAACCGGGGAAGCGATAATTAAGCAGTTCCTTCGCATCGGCGAAGGCAGCGCCCCTGCCTCGTTCGTTCTGTGGATTAGCATTGGCAAAATACGAATACAACCCGTAGTTATCGCTGTTCCAGTAGTTTGGATTCACATCCGCCAGAAACGCGGCCAGGTTCATCTCCCACGCTCCAACGCCCTGGTTCCGGAAATAGCCGTCGAATTGGCTCGGGTAGATCGCCTCGTTGTGAATCCAGTTGATGTCCAGCGACCGGCCCGCCGGCAGAATGAGGTAGGCGTAGCGGGCGATGAACGGGTTGTCCGGCCCGTGCGGCAGAGTCGGGTCGCGCAATATCCCGATCCATTGCGGGTCGCCCACGCGCCACTGGACGGTGGGGAGTCGGTTGCCATTGTCGTCCTCGTCGGGAACAAAACCGGTAGGTTCAAAACGGCGATTGCGGTTCAAGTCGAGCCAGGAACGGTCGTCCACTGCGCTCTTGTCGTTGATGGCCTTGTTCGTCCAGATGAAGACCGGCGGGCTGGGATTTATGATCATCCCGAGCGACCCATTTCCATTCCACGGAGCTCGGTTCGTATCGCCGCACACGGACACCATGAGGTCCGGACCCATGAGGTCGTTGTTGGTCCCGAAGCGCAGGCCAGGAAACGTATTGCGCGCGGCGATCTGGGCCAGGCTCTGCGCCTTGGCGCGTTCGAGCGCGGCATCGGCGGCGTACTCGGTGACGAGGGTGCTGCCGGAGCCGCTGACGGCGATGGTTTCGCGATGGCTCAACGCCAGGAACGCGACCGCCAGCGTGGTGATGACGACCAGCAGAATGAGCGTGACAACCAGGGCGACCCCGCGCTGGCCGGCCCCGAATCGGGACGGAGCGCCGAGCTCCTGCTCGGCGCGATTCGACACTTGGGACGCGCCGAGCGGGAGCTCGGCGCTCCGGTTCCTGGGCAGGGCCAGGGTGACGGGAAGGGCGGCGTCGGTTCGGACCGGAGGTTGAAACAGCTTCGAGTTCATACGCGGCAGGGTGGTGAAAAGGTCACTGGCCGTAGTCCGCCGGGGCCGGGCGGATGGGCACGCGCTGGCGGAACACGTGCGTGCGAGCGGCCTGATTGGCGAGGTAGGTCCCGGCCTGGACCGGGTTGGCGTCGTATCGATACCGGAACTTCTCCAGCGGGACTGGTTCGAGGACCGCCAGTTGCACTTCGAGGTAGGCGGGCAACATCTCGTTGGTCGCGGAGTAGAGAATGTAGGTAGGATCTGAATTGTTGGTGAAGAACACGCCATTGGTTTCGTAAAAGTCCACCGTGAAGTGAACGACGCCATCCATCACGCGGCGGCAATCCTTAGGATTCATGTACGGGTTCGATGTGGCCAGCTTGTTGACCAGCGGCGCCAGATTCGCCAGATTTGTCTTCTCCACAAACCGGTAGAGCGTGCCCACTCCGGAAACGGCGTTGCTAATTCGGTAGGCGGTGCCGACCCACTCGTCGTTCACCTTGGAGATGAAAAAGAAATCGCGCAGGAAATTCTGTCGCGTCTCGCCGCCCGGCAGCGACTGAGCGAAGGAGTCAGCGACGGCGACCGTGTTGGCGGCATTCTTCATCGGGGGGACGACCGCCATGTTGGTGACGCCGTCCAATTGCGTGGCGGCGGCTTCCTGCGCTTCGCGGACAATCATGCTCGTCGCCGCCCGGCCGCCTTCCATCACGTCCACCTGGGCCGTGCCGCTGCGGAAGGCGCGCTGCACCTGGTAGAACATGGCCAGCAGGCCCACGATGATGAGCGCCAGCAGCGCCACGGCCACCATGATTTCGAGCAGCGAGAAAGCCCGCTGGCCGGCGCGGCTACAAAGTAGGGCAGGCGTCCCGCCTGCCCCGGCCGCGAAGCGGCCAAACGGGGACGCGCCTGCGGCGCTGGGCAGGCGAGACGCCTGCCCTACGTTGAGATTCATGAACGGCTTCGACGGTGCGAACATCGTACATTGGGACCATGAACCTCGGAGGGTGGGGCGAGCGTCCTCGCGAGCCGTCACTTGCCCCTTTCCGGACCGGCTCGCGGGCACGCTCGCCCTACTAAAGTTCATAGGAAGACGAATCATGTTTGCGGCCGGTTTCACGGGGTGAGGAAGTAGTAGCCAATGCCCGTCGAGGCGTCATTGGTCGTCCAGAGATACCGGCTGGCCATCGAGCGGTAAGTCTTGCCCCGGCTGCCCTGGGTGTTGTTGCCGAAGATGGGCCAATGGAAGCCAAGCTGGATTTCAAAAAGCGCCCAAGGAGAATTCGGGTTGTTTGAGGCCAGCGGCTCTGGCGGGTTCGGCGGGGGCAATGCGAGGGCGTCGTTGAAGGAGACGGTGTTGTTGATGTTGACCGCCTGGACGCGGCATGTCATGCGATAGCGAAAGGCCAATTCGGCGCCGGAGGCGTTGGCCGTGGTGGACTTCTCGGTCGCCGGCCCGCTGAGCGCCCGGACGATGGCGACGTTGGTCCAACCGAGCGTCGGGTTGCTGAGCAGACCGATGATGTTTGAGCCGCTGGCGAAAGTCGGAGGGGTTGCGCCCGGAAGATCGGCGTTCATAAAAACGTTCGAGCCGTTGGGCGAATAGATGGTGATGCTCTCGACGTAATTCATCAGATCGTCCAGCCCCTGGGCGCCTCCACGGATGGCTTCGAGCCAGTAGGTGGCGTCCTGGTTGATGATGGTCTCGGCGCGGTTGTCGCGCTGGACGTTCAAGCCGATGGGCAGCACGCCGATGATGGCCACGAGCGCGAAGGCGATGACGGCCAGCGCAATGGCGATTTCGATCATCGTGAAGCCGCGCTCAGCGTGATCAGGGTAGGGCGAGGCTCCCGCCGAGCCGTGATCCAAAGCAAAGCTTCGGCTCGGCAGGAGCCTCGCCCTACCGGGGAACAGGAGCCACGCCCTGCCGGGGTTGTGGAGAGGCAGCTTCATTGGATTTTCGGTTGCTCGACCCGCGCGCGGCCGGTGAGGCCGTCGATGCGGATGCGGTTGTAGTTGTCCCTGGAGTTGTTTGGCGGCGTCTCGCGATAGTCGTAGCTGGTCACCAGCCCTGAGGGATTGCGATCGAAGAAAAGGCTGCAGCGGGAGAGGTTGATGACTTCATCCGGGTAGTCTCGATTGTTGTTCCGGTCGAAGGCCAGCACGCTGCCCTTCTCGTCGAAGGCGATGTGCGGCACGAAATTGCTCAGGCCGCCGACCGTCGGGAAGGGCAACAAGATGTACTTGAACGGACGGTTGGTTTCCGGGGTTGAGAACCAGGCGTTCAACATCGACGGATCGCTCAGGCTGGGATCGAATTCCCACTCGGCGATAAACATCCCGTCGGGAAGCGTCCTCCAGCCGGTCAAATAGCGGAACATTCGCTGGCCCGGCTGATCGCCCACGGTCCGCTCGGCAAAGAGCGCATAGGTCGAGTACGCGCCGGTCAGCAGGTTCGCCCATTGCCGGCTGTCGCGGCGGCCCGCCTCGTCGTTCGCCGTGTTGTAGTTCATCGTCAGAATGGTTGGCGGCACGAACACGACGTGGACCGTGGTGCGCTCGCGAATGGCGGTCTGCCGGGCGAGGGCCAGGTCCGCCGTGAGTTGCTGAGTGGCGTTGGCAATTGTGTTGGACCTTTGGAGCCCTTTCATTGCCGGCAACGCGATGGCCGCCAGCAGGCCCATGATGGCCAGCACGATGAGCAGCTCCATCAGCGTGAAGGCGCTTGCCGGCCGGAGCGAGGCCGAGGAGGGCTGAGGCAGCCTCAACCGGGCGCAGCCCGACACTGCAATGAACGTCCCTGACCGCTCTCGGTCGGCTGCTGGAAAGTAGGGCAGTCGTCTCGACTGCCCCGCGTCGGCGCAGCCGACGCGCGGCTCGCGCTGGCGCGCTCGCCGGGCAGGCGAGACGCCTGCCCTACTTTGGCCTCGCCGCGCGCCTGGAGCTTGTCGCATCGCACTTCCAAGATGGGCCCGACTCAACAACCGGGGAACCCGAATCCCGTTGGCATTCATAACGCGCTTATTGCCAGCTCAACACATTGTCTTTGTTCACGCCTTCTTTGGCGCGAACGTTGACGTCGGCTGTTCCGTCCGGCCCGAACGACCAGATCATGACCGAGCGCTTCAACTCCCACACAGGGGGATTGACCGTGAAGTTTTTGTGGAGTCCGACCTTTTCGCCATCGGTGATGCTTGGATTTCGATAAAAGCCGTCCCAAGTGATGTCGTCGTCATTGAGGTCCATGCTGATGATGTAAGGATTGCCCCAAGGATCGCGGAAGACGAAATCGGGATTCGTGCCGGTGGAAAATACGCCGGGCTTGGGGCTGTCGACTTCCTTGGCATTGAACAGGGTGAGTTTGCGCGGGTTGCGCTTGTGGTCCGCGTTGTAGCCGACGTCGCGGTCCATCAGGATGGACATCACGACGGAGTTGTTTTTCTCCGCCTGGCCGCCGACGCCGGTGGTCACGAGTGGAAAATTACCGACGAGGTCGGTGGTGCCGTAGGTCGCGTCGGGATAGGCCTGCGAGGAGGCCGTTTCAGCATCTTTGTGCGCCGGTGGACGCTGGTATTCCGACTCGTACGCCTTTATGGCCGTTTCGAGGTTGACCATTTCCGACTTGGCCAGGGCGATCTTGGTCCTGGTCTTCGCGGAAGCCAGCACCGGGAGCAGAATGCCGGCAAGGATGGCAATGATGGCGATGACGACGAGCAATTCGACCAGGGTAAAGGCTTGGCGAGATCGATCGAGTGGAACAGGTGTTGTTTTCATGGAGCACAATGGGTGGGGCGAGCGTCCTCGCGAGCCGGCTCGGGGTTGCAGTGGCGTTCTCTTCATGGAATCCAAAGGAGGCGGCTCGCGAGGACGCTCCCCCCACCGGGTTGCACAAGTCTTGTTTTCATGGCGGGCAAAGGGGCTGAGATGAGAGCGCAGTGTTCAAAGGAATCATTCCTTCCAGTTTCCGATGACGACAGTCTTGCCACCGACCACAACTTCCGCCCAAAGGTCGAACCCTTCGGGGTTGTGAAGGGCGTTGGAAGAGACGTACCGCCACGGGTTGTAGTCGCCGTTCGGACCTTTGTACGGCACCACCAGATTCGTCATAAGCGGCTGACCGGGATCAGGAGCGTAAGCAGAAGGTTTCAGGCCCTGAGCCATGTTGTTCGTGTTCACCACATCTACAATGCCCAGAAGGTTCACAATCGCGGGTTCCGGCTTCGTGCCCGTCAATTCGTAATAGAGGGGAGTAGGAAGGTTCGTGTCCGGGCTGTGAGGAGGGTAAAAGCCGTTCTTCTCTTTGTAGTTGTTGATCACCATGACGAGCATCGCCAGCTCGGTCTTCACACGGCCGCGCACCTTCTTCTCGGATATGCCAGGCAACAGGTAGACGATCAAACCGGCCAGAATGGCGATGATGGAGATAACCACCAGGAGCTCAACGAGTGTGAACCCTGACGGAGGGATTCGGCGCTCAGAAACACTCTTCATAGTCGCTGCCTCATGCCCAGCTCGCGTTCGCGCAATTCGCTTTCCATGCGCTCGCTGAGCCATTGCTTCATCATGCTTTGATAGTTCAAGAAGCGGGAGCGCGCCAGCTTTTTGATGCGCGCGAGCATCCGCGGGTCCATCCGCAGCGTGATGGTGACCGATTCTGAGAGTTCGGCGCCGGCGACCAGGGCGGCCTCCATGAGCCGGAGGTCGGGCCGGTTCTCGGCCCAGAAGGCGGCTTCGGCCTGCTCGCTGTCGAACAGGGGCACGTCGTCCCAGGTGGAGAGGGTATTCATGGCCGGCTCACGGGTTGCCGAGGGTCTCGTCCATCTTGCGTTGGTAGAAGAACTTTTCCTCGTTCTCGAACGGCCGGGAGTGGATGACCCGGATGGACTTGCCGTTGGTGCGGTAGACGCTGAAGATGCCGGCGCCTCTGGCGGAAGCGCCAAGGTTGAAATATCGGGCCTGAGTGGAGAAGCGGGAGGAATCGGGCAGCAGCTTGACGGCGAAAGGATCTTCGAAGGACTCCTCAATGTCCTTGATGGCGATCGAGCGGTTCAAATTGAACGGCAGGTTGTTCCAATCGAAGTCCATGGCGTCATGCCCTGTATATCCACCGGAGATTCATTGTATTTACTTTGTATTTACGAGATACACCTACCGCTTCTTTCTCAAACTGTCAACCGACTTTTTTTGAAAATTTAACAACCTCAGTTTTGCTCGTGTGGCTTCGACCGTAAAGACGCGGATTGAGCACCGGAAAGTAGTCGCTTCCGGGATGCAGGTGCGAACTCCTAGAATTTCTTGCCCGCAGGCAGCTCCTGAGCCGGGACGGATCGCCGAGCTCCGTATGTGTTTAGCGTGCCTGCGGCGCTGAAGGCATGGAGTCCCGGCTTTAGCCGGTTGGGCATCCGGCTAGAACCAGCGCGCCATAACTTCGGTCGCGCTGCCGGCTAAAGCCGGGACTCCATGCGTGGAGCGCCGCCCGCCGCTAAACAGATACCGCGCTCCAGCTTGGCGCGATCCAGCGCTTGGGCCGAGCCGAGCGGGAGCTGGGCGCTCCGGTGCGTGGGCAGATGGTGAAGATGGTCCGAAGGTGGCGCTCGGGAAAACGGCCCGCGATCTCACGGTCACGGCTACAACAAGAATGGCCGCCGGGGATTCCGGCGGCCGAAGGTGCCTGATGCAGATTTGGGACGGGCCTACTGCTTCGTGTCCTCTCCCACTGCCTTGTCCGAGTCGGGTTCGCCGACTTCTTCCATCAGCTTGATGAGCGGCAGGAAGAGGGCGATGACGATGCTGCCGACGATCACAGCCAGGAAGACGATCATGATCGGCTCGAGCAGCGAGGTCATGGCGGACACGGCGTTGTCGACTTCGTCGTCGTAGTTGTCGGCGATCTTCATGAGCATTTCGGGCAGGGCGCCGGTCTGCTCGCCGACGTCCACCATGCTGATGACCATTGGGGGAAAGACGCCGGAAGCTTCGAGAGGCGCCGTGATGGTTTCGCCTTCCTTCACGCTTTCGTGAACGGCACCGACCGCGTTGCCGACGATGACGTTGCCAGCGGTTTCCTTGACGATGGTCAGGGCCTGAAGAATGGGCACGCCACTGCTGACCAGTGTGCCGAGGGTGCGCGTGAACCGGGAAATGGCCACCTTGCTGATGACGGGACCGAGCAGGGGCATGTTCAGCTTGAACTTGTCGAAGGCCCGCCGGCCGAATCGCGTGCGGGTAAACGTGATGAAAGCCACGACCAACACGAACAGGATGGCGGCCGTCCAGATGAAGTTGTTGGCGACCATGTCGCTGACGCCCAGTACGAACCGCGTGAAGCCCGGCAGCGGTTTGCCGGGCAACATGTCCTTGAAGATGTCCTTGAACTTCGGGACGACCCAAATCATGAGAACCGCCAGAATAATGACCGCCACGGTGATGACCGCCGACGGATAGAACATGGCGGCGATGACCTTGCCCTTGATCTTCTGGGCTTTTTCCATGAACTCCGCCAGCCGCGCCAGCACCACTTCGAGCACGCCGCCCAGTTCGCCGGCCTTGACCATGTTCACGAACAGGCGGTTGAAGACCTTCGGGTGCTGCGCCAGGCCCTCGGAGAACGTGCTGCCGCCTTCGATGGAGTAACCGAGCTGGCCGATGATGTCCTTCAGGGTGACGTTTTTCTCCTGCTTCTCCAGCACCCGCAACCCGCGCAACAGCGGCAGGCCGGCGTCCACGAGCGTGGCGAGCTGGCGGGTAAAGGCCGTCAGCACCTTGGGCTTCACGCGGCCGCTCAGGCCGGGGATCTTGATCTGGATGTCCAGCGCGCCCCTGGCGGCCTTCTTCTGGCCGGGCCGGCCAGGAGCGGCCTTGGCCTTGGCATCGGGTTTGGCGGCTTTTTCTTCGACGACTTTCGTCGGGAAGAAGCCCATTTCCTTGAGCCGTCCGATGGCTTCGTTCTGGTTGGCGACGTCGAGGGTTCCCTTGGTTTCCTTGCCGCGGGAATCCATGGCCACGTAGCTGTATTTGGGCATAACTGAGCCTGGGTTCAGGTGTATTTCACGACTTCTTCGATGGTGGTATCACCATCAAAGATGGTGCGCAAGCCGTCTTCGCGCAAGGTCACCATGCCCAGTTCCACCGCCTTCTGGCGCAGGACCACGGCAGGCGAGCGTTCATTGATTAGATTGCGCAGCGCCTCGCTAATCACGAGCAATTCGAAAATGCCTTTGCGCCCGCGGTAGCCGGTGTCGTTGCAGTTGGAGCAGCCGCGGCCGTAGTAGAAGACCTTGTCGCCAATGTCATGCGGGGAGAGGTTCAGCAGCGAGAGTTGGCTCTCGGTCGGTTCGAAGGGCGTCCGGCACTTCTTGCAAATGGTGCGGACCAGCCGTTGGGCCAGCACGGCCATGAGCGTCGATGAAATCAGGAACGGCTCGACGCCCATGTCGACCAGCCGCGTGACGGCGCCGGGGGCGTCGTTGGTGTGCAGGGTGCTGAGCACCAGGTGGCCGGTCAGCGAGGACTGAATGGCGATTTGCGCCGTCTCCAGATCGCGCATTTCGCCGATCATGATGATGTCCGGATCCTGGCGGAGGAACGAGCGCAACGCCTTGCCGAAGGTCATCCCTTGCGCTTCGTTGATGGCCACTTGAATGATGCCGTCGATGTCGTATTCGACCGGATCCTCCGCCGTGAGCAGCTTGACGTCGATCGCATTGACCTTGCGAAGGCAGGAATAAAGCGTGGTCGTCTTGCCGGAACCGGTGGGGCCGGTAACGACAAAAATGCCGTTGGGCTGCTGGATGGCCTCGTTGAGATAATCGCCGATATACTTGGGCAGGCCGAGGGATTCCAGGTCGAGATTCACCGCCGATCGATCCAGCACGCGCAGCACGACCGACTCGCCGAACTGCGTCGGCAAGGTCGAGACACGCAGGTCGATCTGGCGGTTGGCGATCGGGAAGTTGATGCGGCCGTCCTGGGGCAGGCGCCGCTCGGAGATGTTCAGATTCGACATGACCTTGAGGCGCGAGATGACCGGCAGCGCCAGGTGCTTGGGCGGCGGGGACATTTCGTAGAGCGCGCCATCGACGCGGTAGCGGATCTTGAATTCGTCCTCAAACGGCTCGAAGTGGATGTCGCTGGCGCGGTCCTGGATGGCCTGGAAGATGACGAGGTTCACGAAGCGCACGATCGGCACTTCGTTAGCCAGGTCCACCATCTCGGCGGCGTCTTCGTGGGCCGCGGCGGCGCTGGCTTCCTTGCCGATCTCGGTGTCGGCGCCCAGTTCCTTGAGAATGTCGCCGACACTTTCGCTGTCGTCGCCGTAATGCTTGCTGATGACCTTTTCGATGGCGGTGGGATCCGCGACGACCAACTGCACTTCCTTGGCGACGATGTAGGAGATTTCGTCGACGGCAGCCGGGTTCAATGGGTTGGCCATCGCGATGCGGACCGCGGTGCCAAAATCCGCCACGGGGATGCACTGGTACATCCGCGCGGTGGCGGAAGGAATGTTTTTCAGCAATTCGGGCGTGAACTCCATCCCGTCGATGTTCACGACCTCCGTGGCCAGGTGTTCCGCCATCACCTGCAATTGCGTCTCGATGTCCACCAACCCGAAATCCGCCAGCACCTGGCCGAACGGTTTGCCGGTGCGGGACTGCTCCTGCGAGACTTCCTCGAGCTGAAGGTCGTCGATCAGCCCGCGCTCCTTGATCAGCGCCAGCAATGGGTCTGAAATGTAGTCGGACATACGCTAACGTTTCGGGGGAGGGGGTGGCGGCGGCCCACCCCCGGGTAGCGGAGGCGGCGCACCGCCGTGGGGCATCCCGCCCGACGGACCGCCGCCCATCGTGGCCCCGACCGCCCGGGCCAGCTCGTATTCCTGCAATTTGGCCTGCGCGGTGACCGGATCCTGCGCCTTGGTGATGACTTCCTCGCGCGAAATCAAACCGGCCATGTACTTTTCCATCAGGAACCCGTCGAGCGTAACCATGCCGTACTTGGCGCCCGTCTGGATGTCCGAGTTGATGCGGAAGGTCTTGTTGTCCCGGATCAGCGCGGCGACCGACGGCGTGTTGATCATGACTTCGAAGACCGCGACGCGGCCCGGCTTGTCGTGACGCGGGATGAGCAGTTGGGAGATGACGGCCTGCAACACGGTGGAAAGCTGGATGCGGATTTGCTCCTGCTGATTGACCGGAAACGCGTTCACGATGCGGTCAATCGTTTTGGAAGCGCCGGTGGTGTGAAGCGTGCCAAAGACCAGGTGGCCCGTTTCAGCGGCGGTGATCGCCGCGTCAATCGTCTCCAGGTCGCGCATTTCGCCCACCAGAATCACGTCCGGATCCTGGCGCAACGCGCGCCGCAAGGCCTCCGCGAAGTTCGGCACGTCGACGTGGATTTCCCGCTGCGTGACGATGGACTTCTTGTGCGTGTGGTAATACTCGATGGGGTCTTCGATGGTGATGATGTGCGCGTCATCGCGCTCCAGGTTGATGATGTTGATCATCGACGCCAGCGTCGTCGTCTTGCCCGAGCCGGTCGGGCCGGTGACCAGCACCAGGCCGCGCGGCTTGTAGAGCAGCTCCTTGACCGACGGCGGAATGCCGATTTGTTCCAGGGTCAGCAACTTGCTGGGGATTTGCCGCAGCACCACGCCGAAGTTGCCCTTTTCCTTGAACACGCTCACCCGAAAGCGCGCCAGTTCGCCGAAGGCAAACCCGAAATCGGCGCCGCCCCGCTCGCGCACGTGCTGGATGTGATCCTCCGACGTGATGGAGCGCATCAATTCCTCAGTGTCCTCCGGCGTGACCGGCGGACCTTCGATGCGGTTGAGGATGCCGTGGATGCGCAACACCGGCGACGTGCCGACGCGCAAGTGGAGATCGGAGGCGCCTTCCGCCACCACCAACTGCAACAAATCGGACATCGAATAGGCCATACGCAGGAGACTTCTGTTCGCTTAGTCAGGAAAAGTAAAAACCAAAAACGGGGGCGTCAATCAATCCACATCCCCCACGGTCGCGCGGACGACTTCCTCGGCCGTCGTCAAGCCCGCGACCACTTTGCGCGCGCCATCCTCGCGCAAGGTGCGCATGCCCATCTCGCGGGCGCGAATCCGCAGGACGCTGGAAGGCACTTTGTCGTAGATCAATTTCCGCGCCTCGTCATCGATGACGAATACCTCGAAAATGCCCATGCGGCCGCGATGGCCGCTCTTGGCGCAATCCGCGCACCCCTTGCCTTTCATGAAATTGGCATTCTGAATCGCCTTCGGATCCAGGCCCAGCGGCTTCAGTTCCGTCTCGGTCGGCTGATAGGGCGCGATGCACTTCTTGCAAAGCTTGCGCACGAGGCGCTGCGCCATCAGCGCCCGAGTGGACGAGGCGACGAGAAACGGTTTGACTCCGATGTCGATGAGGCGCGTGACCGCGCTGGGCGCGTCGTTGGTGTGCAAGGTCGAGAAGACCAGATGGCCTGTAAGCGACGCGTTGATGGCGATGCTGGCGGTTTCCATGTCGCGAATTTCCCCCAGCATGATGACGTTGGGGGCCTGGCGCAGCATCGAGCGGAGCGCTGCGGCGAACGTCAGCCCGACAATTTCGCTCACCTGCACCTGGTTGATGCCGGCCAGCACGTACTCGACGGGATCCTCGACGGTGATGATCTTGCGGTCCGGCCGGTTGATGAAATTGAGGCACGAGTAGAGCGTCGTCGTCTTGCCCGAGCCGGTCGGGCCGGTGACCAGGAGGATGCCGTCCGGCAAGCCGATGAGCCGCTCGAAGGTCTGCTGGTCGTCGGTGAAAAAGCCCAGTTCGGCCAGGCCGAGCTTCAACCCTTCCTTGTCGAGGATACGCATCACGATGCTTTCGCCGTGGTTGGTCGGCAGGCAGGAGACGCGCAAGTCGATGAGCTTGCCGGAGACCTGGGTCTGGATGCGTCCGTCTTGCGGGACGCGCTTCTCGGCGATCGACATGTTGGACTGAATCTTCAGTCGGGAAATGATCGCCGCCTGCAGGCGTTTGGGCGGCGAGCGCTGCTCGTGCAGCACGCCGTCGATGCGGTAGCGCACGCGGAACGTCTTGCCCATCGGCTCGAGGTGAATGTCCGAGGCGCGCATCCGGAACGCCTCGACGATCAGGCCGTTGACCAGCTTGATGATCGGCGCGTCGGCGTCCACCGTTGCCCCGTCGTCAATCGCGCCGCCCTTGGGCGAGGAGGCGATCTCGACTTCGCCCTCGGTGATGTCCTGGATCATCTTCGAGACCGAGTCCTCCGCCGCGCCGTAATATTTGTTGAGCGCCGCCTCAATCTCCTCCTCCGTCGCCACGCGCGGGTCGATGTCCATCTTGAGGACGTGGTGCAGCGAGTCGATCGTCCCGAGGTCCGACGGATCGCTCAGCGCGATGGCCAAATGGTTCCCGTGCTTGTAAATCGGCACCACGCGGTACCGTTTGGCGATGTGCCGCGGGACGGAGGAGATCACCTCGTCCTCGAGCCGGATCTCGGAGAGGTTGACGACTTCCACGCCGAAGTGCGCCGCCTTGGCCTGCGTCAGAATGGCCGAAGTAATGATTTTGCGTTCGAGGAACAGGTCCACCACGCCCACGCCACCGGCCGCCGCCTCACCGCGCGCCTCCTCGACCTGGCCGGAGGTCAGGTAGCCCATCTCGATCAGGTTATCGAGCAAGTAGTCGTCGTTCGCTGCCACAAATGTAGGAAGTGCGACGCAATATGCCGAGGCCCCTCGGGCAAGTCAACGCACAGGAATTCCACCCGTGCTGGTGGGGCGCATCTTGCCAGTACCAACAACGTAGGGCAGGCGTCTCGCCTGCCCGGCCGAGCGAAGCGAGGCCTTGGCGCTGCGAAAGCCGCGCCTTTCGGCGCGGCGGGGCAGGCGAGACGCCTGCCCTACGTTTCCGGCGCGTCTTCGACTTTGCTGTTACTCGCAAGACACCGCCGTGCCGGAAGCACGAGATCCCTCTCGTTTGGACCGCGCCGCCTGCGTTCAGTCACACCGCGTATTTAGTGACGATCCAATCCGGGATCACCTCCGCCCGGCCGGTTTGAAGATTGATCATCGTGTACTCGAACCAGCCGTCGCAGCACAACTTGCCAGTCGCCTTGCGGAGGATTTGGAAGCACACCTTCACGTCTGTGCGCCCGAGCTCGTCCACCCAGGTCCGCACCAGGCACGAGTCCCCCAGAAAGAGCGCGCGTTTGTATTCGATGTGCGCCGTCTTCACGAACCAGCCGAAACCCGCTTTGGCGAATTCCTCCATCGACATCCCGTAACACCGGGCCATCTGGTCGTGGCGGGCCGCCAACACGTAATCCTGGTATCGGCTGGCGTGAACGTGCCGGTTCATGTCGATGTCATCCGGCCGCACGCGCAACTCGGTCTCGAATCTGGTTCGCCCCAATGTCATGCCGATGCCGCCCAGTGTCGCTGCGCTGCGCTCCATTTCAAGCCTCTGCTTGCTCGCTCACCCGGTTGGGCCGCGGGATGGAACACGGAGCGGAGAGCCGCAAAGAGGCACAGAAGGCCCAGCGCGGCGGAGCCACAACCACTTTGGAGTGCGCGGACCTGTCCGCGCTTTCGGCAGGCGACTTGTCGCCGTCGAATGCGGAAGGGCGTCCAACTCTCCCGGGCCGCTGAACGCGGCCCTGCTTTGGCGACAAGTCGCCAAAGCGGCAAAAGCGGTGACAAGTCCCCGCACTCCAGATTCTTGCCGCCTGTGCGCAATGTTTCATCACTCTAGTACAAGCAACCAACGGTTATGCGCCTTTTGCGGCAAGACCTATGGCGGACTACGCGCGCCCGCTTAAGTTCTGTCCCCCGGGTGTCGATGCACTTTTCAGAATGCAAGCATCGTCATCGGCTATCAAATCGAAATCGTCACTCTGGATTTTGCTGTTCCTCGGCGCCATGGTCGGCTGGGCCAGCCTGGAAACCTACCGCCTGTGGGTCGCCACTCAACAGGTCGCCGCCAGCCAGCAACTCGAACTGCGCGTCGCCGCGAAACTGGAGACTGCCCGCGCCAAACACACCCACTTCGCCAACGCGGAAGAGTCCGCGCGCGCCGCCGGCGCCAGCCAGAAGTAGCGCCTTCCTCTTCCCACGAACCGGAGCGCCGAGCTCCTGCTCGGCGCGGCCCAAGCGTCGGATCGCGCCGAGCAGGAGCTCGGCGCTCCGTGCCTCACCGCCGCGTCTGTGCGCGCGGGCCAACCCAGCGAGTGTTGAACTTCTGCATCCAGGCGTCGTTCTCGAACGCCGGGCGCGGCTGTTTTCCATAGCGCTGGTCATCCATCCCGTGCCACGGAAGCGGTTCGACCTGCCAGCCCAGTTTGCAATGGAAGTCCGCGTCCTTGTCCCAGCCGACGGAATAGAAGAAAAAGTCGCGGGTGGATCCGGCCGGCCTCGGAGGCAGCGCCGCCGTGGCGAACTCCAGCGTCAGTTCGTCGCCGACGTTGAGCAGCGCCAGCGCGTTGTCGCGCGAAGCAATGAGTTCATCCACCGCGCCGTAACGGGTGCACCATCCCGCGACCGCCAGCGTCCAAGTGGCATAAGGGTGGACCTTCACGTAGTCCGGCGACCGCGGCAGGAACCACGGCAACGGCTCGAATTCGCTGATGCCGCGCCCGTGCAGATCGGTGCGTGTCGGCCGGAGCGATGTGATGCGTGTCTCCGAGTTGTCGCGTTTCTCGAACAGCGCGATGCAGTCCCAATGAATTTCGAATGCTGTGGCGAGCCGCAGCCGCTTCGTGCCCGCGGGCAGCTTGCCGGAAAGATCGACGATGATGTTCTTCGTCTTGCCGGCCGGCGCGCCCACGACGACGTCGACCGGCTTCCAATCGCCGTTGGCGGTTTCCGCTTCGAGTGTTGGGAACGGGAACGGCAGGCCGGGGGTGTGCGAGGCGGACACGTTGGCCATGCCGCCACCGAAGCGCAGCCAACCCGTGAGCGCCAGCACCAGCGGACGCGTCGAGTCGAGCGGCCCGAAGTCGAGCGTCACGGCGTGAGGTTCGGCCAGGCCGCGAAGCTGTTGGGCGCGGAGCTTCGTGGGCGAAACCATCTGGCGGTCGGCTTGCTGAAGCGCCGGAGTCACGTCGTCGCCCTCCTGGTCAACCGCGCGAAGCAGCGGCTGGCGGCGATGGAGCGTCACGATTTCATGCGGCGGGAATGGCTTGCCCGGAACGAGTTTCCCGGTCGTGTGGACCTCGGTGCCCGGCGGATGGTCCACCACAACCAGCTTTGCTTCGTCCAGATAGAGCACCTCGCGCAATTCCTCCGTCACTTGAAGGACATGGCTTCCGCCGCGCGGCGGGAAGGCAATCTCGTCGCCCAGCCAGACGAACTCCGCCGGGTCCGCGTCGATGAAGCGCGTGTCGTTCAACGGCAGCCCGATCGGCGACGCGCCGAGGAGATCCGTCACATGCTTGAATCGGGCGCCATCCCAGGCATACAGGTATGGGCAGGAGCCAAGTTCTCTTTGGATTTCCTCGAGCGACAACTGCGCGCACTTGTCGACCTGTATCTCGTCGTGGTTGACGAACCCATCCGCCCAGCGCACCGCGACCGAATCGACCACGGAATGTTTGGCGACCCCGAGCTCGATCGGCAGGCGCTTCACCGTGCGCCATGACCGCAGGCCGCCCGCGGTGACTTCGAGGCGCACGCCGAGACCGCTGGCGTTCGAGCGTTTGCCGGCCAGGCGGAGCTTGAGCTGGCGATTGGCGTTGCCGCCGTCATTGCGGAGTAGCCGCAGCCCCGCGCCCTCGACGGCCAGGGCGAGGTCCGTGTCGCAATCCCCATCGAAGTCCGCCGCGGCAACGAACTGAACGCTGCCTTTCACTTTGTCCAGCCCGAGCGCGGTCGTCACCTCGCCGAAGCCCGATGCGCCGAGATTGCGCCAGACGCGCAGGCCGTTGCCGGACGCAACGAGATCGAGCCAGCCGTCGTTGTCGAAATCGACGAGTGTCAGAGCGCTCACTGGGAACCCGCCGAGCGGGAGAGTCGCTCGCGGCACAATGCCGCCGAAGATGATTTCGATCTTGTCCTTGGTCGCCGCGATCACGTCGGGCAGCGAGTCGTTGTTCAGGTCGCCAGTGGCGATAAGCGGCGCGGTGGGTAGCGCGGCGCCAAGATTCGTCTCCCCGAACGGCCCGCCGCGCTGCCGCGTGAAGACCAGCGGCGATTCGGCCGCCCGCGCGACGATCAAGTCGAGCAGTTCGTCGCCGTTCAAATCTTCAAGCGCAATCTGGGCCGCGCCACTCATCGTCACGGGCAGGCCGGAAGTGACATTCAATTCGGAAAAGAACATCGCGAACTCGCTGCTGAAATTGCGGAAGTAACGCGGGCCTTTGCCGTCGGGCTGGAGCGCCAGCAGGCCGAGCTTGCCGGTGTAGTCGAAATCGATCAGCGCGCCATCGATGGCCGTCAGGCTGCCGATGGCCGCCGCGCGCGTGACATCCGTCACGACGCCGTTGGTCGTGAACTTGAACACCTGACAGCCCTTGTCACCAAGGAGCACCGCGTCCTCCGTTCCGTCGTTTTGCAAATCGCCGACGAGACATGCCTGGTAATTTGCGCCGGGCGCGCCGGGAAGCGACGATTCCCCAGGCGTGAAGGCGCCGCCGGAATTGCTCAGCAGCCGAAATCCATCGCCTTCACGGACAAAGAGGCTGTTGCGCCCGTCATGCGCCAGGTCGATCACCCCCAGCGGCCCGCGAAAACGCGCGGCTTCCGGCAACATCGCTTTGGTCGCATCCGTGAATACGACCTTGATGCCCGCCGCCAATGGCTGCTCCAGCTTGAAAGGCAGTTTGGCAATGGTGTGCTTGCACTTCTCGAACAAGGCGACGTCACTCGGCTGGCCCGGCTTGGTGGCAAGGATGGCCTGATGGGCCTTCAGCGCGTCCGCCGCCTCCTGTTGTCGCCCCATCCGAACCAGCAACTGGCTGAGGCGATAGTGCGCCGCCGGATGCTCCGGCTCGAACCGGATGACAGTCTGAAATTCCAACAGGGCCTCCTCCGCGTGCCCAAGCCGTTCGTGCGCCAGGCCGAGTTGGAAGTTCAATGCGGTGACGGCCTGGTCGAGCTTCTGGGACTGTGAGAGGGACTGGAGCGCGTTGGTTGCGTCACCGGCGCGAAGCCAGGCGCAACCGATGATGTAGTGCGCCGCGGCGGAATTGCCGTCGAGCCGCAGGGCGTCCCCGGCCACCCGGATGGCCTCGGCAGTTTGGTTGGCGAGGAGGTGGGCATTGGCCAGGTTGAGATGGGCCTCAACGGCCGACGGCTTCAGCTGGAGCGCTTGCTGGAAGTACTGGACGGCCCTGGGGCCGTTGCCTTGTTCGAGCTGGCTCTTGCCGAGGTTGGACAGGCGCGTAAACGGGTCGGCATCCTCCCCCTTCCTGCAGCCCACGACGGCCAAGGCGAGCATTAATACAAGGGCGGCGGACTTCAAACCCAATCCTAATGCCAATCTTAACTCCGCTCCTAACCCTAATGCCTTTCGGGAATTCGTGTCCGGCGCAAATTGACTGTCCCGGAGGGACAAGCGAGAATAGCCCAGCGTTTCAACGCTGGGTGGGATGCGAGAAAGCTCCAGTCCCGAAGGGACGGCTGAGATCCCGTCAGTCTGTTCTTTCGCGCAATGCCGCCCAGAACTGGCAAGTGTCCTGGGCGCGGCGCTGCCTTGATGAGACGGTGACACACTTTGGCGCTGGATACGGAAAGGGAAGAGGAACCGCCCTTCGGGCTGCCACCCCTTCGACCGTCCCTTCGGGACTTGTGCAAATTGACATTTTTCCCCGGCGTTGAAACGCCGGGCTATTTTCAGAGTGTCCCTTCGGGACAGAGTTCTGGCTGAATTTCCGAAAGGCATCAGGGCTAGTCGCGCGGGCGCTGGCGGGACGACGACGGGCGTAAAATTAAGGACGGAAGCCGAGGACCGAGAGGAGTTCATTCGGGTCTGGCACGCGCAACTGTGGCGCTCGCCGGCGCAATTTGAGTCAATTGACAACCGGGTGTCAACGGTAGCAGTATACTCCCAGCCGGGGAGCGCGATGTTGTGAATGAGAGACTGTGACCGTCATGGAAGAAAGGTCTTATGAGCGCTGACATCAAGCACGCGGAATCGACCGAACCCCCCCGCGCGATCCGCATCCCCACGGGCTCCGTCGCCCTCGAGGGCGAACTGCACGTGCCGGCCGGAGCGGCCGGGGTCGTCCTCTTCGCCCATGGCAGCGGGAGCAGCCGGCACAGCCCGCGCAACCGGTTCGTCGCCGAACAACTTCGCAAGGCGGGCCTGGGCACGGTGCTCTTCGACCTTCTCACGCCGGAGGAGGAACGCCTCGACGCCTCCCGGGGCCACCTCAGATTCAACATCGGCTTGCTCACCCAGCGCCTCGTTTGCGCCGCCCATTGGGTCGCCGAGGAGGACGAGGCCCGGCAATTGCGGCTCGGTTTCTTCGGTTCGAGCACTGGCGGCGGCGCGGCGCTCGTCGCAGCCGCCGACCTTGGCAAGTCTGTCGGCGCGGTCGTCTCACGCGGCGGGCGGCCGGATCTGGCCGGCGGCGCGCTTCGACGTGTGAAATGTCCCACCCTCCTCATCGTCGGCGAACTCGACGAGCCTGTCATCGCCATGAACGAGGAAGCTTACGAGCTGCTCGCCTGCGAGAAGGAACTGCAAATCGTTCGTGGCGCTTCCCATCTCTTCGAGGAGCCAGGCGCTCTGGAAGAAGTCGCGCGCCTGGCCTGCGACTGGTTTCTCGAACATCTCGGGCATATTCCCACCAGCGCGCGATTCCGGCGGTAACGCCGTCATGCGTTCGAAATACCCCGACAGGCGTGCGGCAGGACAGGCTTTGGCTGCGCGACTGAGCCACTGCGCGCACCTTCCAGGCGCCCTCGTCCTCGCTCTGCCACGCGGCGGCGTGCCGGTCGCCCATGAAGTGGCCCGCGAGCTGGGCCTCCCGCTGGACGTATTTATCGTCCGCAAACTCGGCGTCCCCGGCCACGAAGAACTCGCGATGGGCGCCATTGCCAGCGGCGGCGTTCGCGTGCTGAACCGCCAGGTCATCGACGACCTCGGGCTGCCGGAAGCCGCCATCGAAGCCGTCACCGCCGCCGAGTTGGCCGAACTCCAGCGGCGTGAGC
The DNA here is from genome assembly GCA_035715125.1 of Verrucomicrobiia bacterium. GTDB lineage: Bacteria > Verrucomicrobiota > Verrucomicrobiia > Limisphaerales > JADJPG01 > DASTLJ01. The sequence continues at coordinate 2,751 of DASTLJ010000005.1, read as the reverse complement.
GCCTCTACCGCGCCCAGCGGCCGCCGCTCGACCTGCTCGGCCGCACGGTGATTCTCGTTGACGACGGCCTGGCGACCGGTTCGACCATGCGCGCCGCGGTCGCCGCAGTGCGTGAGCAGGGCGCTGCCCGGGTTATCGTCGCTGTACCCGTGGCCCCGCCAGATACGTGCGACACTCTGGCTCGCCAGGCCGATGAAGTAATCTGCCCCCTGCGCCCGCACAACTTCGAGGCCGTGGGCCAATGGTATGAGGACTTCGCGCAAACGACGGACGACGAAGTCAGTGCGCTGCTGGCCTCGGCCGGATCGTAGCTGCGACCGTGAAGTCGCGGGACGGCGACGTAACGGGTTCGGCAGCGCCTTCGCAGTTGCCGCCGCTTGACAATTCAGCCCGCGACCTCACGGTCGCAGCTACGCCAAACAGGTGCTCGGCAAGTCGCCCACCGGCCTGGCTGGGGGTCCGTGCCCAGGGGCGAAGGGGATCGATTTTTCCTTTGCACTACGCGGTCATCGCCGTAGTTTTTCCTCGCCGTTGTCCGGTGGTGTAATGGTAGCACAAGGGTCTTTGGAGCCCTTTGTCATGGTTCGAATCCATGCCGGACAGCCAGGAAGCCCAAGGATTCCCCGGGGTCCGAGAGTTCCCGCACTGTGCGATGCCGTCGGACGGAACAGGCAAAATCCCTTGGCAGCCAACGCGGGGGTGAATAGAGTCGCTTCGTGTCCATCTGCAGCTCGCACCGCGAAGGTTATTGAGAGCGCATGAACGTCCTGAATGCCGCGATGCGCCGGCCTTTGTCGGTTCTGGTGCTCATCGTCGCCGTCGTGCTGGGCGCGGGCGTGGCTGTCCAGCGCATGGCGCGCGACATCTTTCCGCCGCTGGGCATCCCGACCATTTACGTCGCGCAACCTTACGGCGGCATGGACCCCGCGCAGATGGAAGGCTACCTCACTTACTACTACGAGTATCACTTCCTCTACATCACCGGCATCGAGCACGTCGAATCGAAGTCGATTCAAGGCGCGGCGATCATCAAGCTGCAGTTTTATCCCGGCACGGACATGGCGGCGGCGATGGCCGAAACCGTCAGCTACGTCAATCGTGCCCGCGCGTTCATGCCGCCGGGCACGGTGCCACCCTTCGTCACGCGGTTTGACGCCGGCAGTGTGCCGGTCGGCAATTTGGTGTTCTCCAGCGAAACGCGTTCCGTGGCGGAAATGCAGGATGCCGCTTTGAATCTCGTCCGTCCGCTTTTCGCCACGCTGCCCGGCGTCTCCGCGCCGCCTCCCTTCGGCGGCAGTGCCCGCAGCATCGTCGTGAACGTCAAGCCGGACAAGCTTCGCGCTTACAACATGTCCCCGGATGAAATCGTCGCGGCCCTGACGGCGGCCAATACCATCAGCCCTTCCGGCAACATGCCAATCGGGAACAGGTATCCCATGGTGCCGCTCAACTCCGTCGTGAAGAATATCAAGGACCTGGAGAGCGTGCCGATTCGCACGGGCGTTTATCCGGCGGTGTTCTTGCGGGACCTGGCCACGGTGCAGGACGCTTCCGACATCGTGACCTGCTTTGCGCTGGTCAACGGGCGCCGCACGGTTTACATCCCGGTCACCAAACGCGCGGACGCCTCGACGCTCTCGGTCGTCAACCGCGTCAAGGCGAACCTCCCGAAATTCCAGAGCGTCGTTCCGGCGGATGTGAAGGTGAGTTATGAATTTGACCAATCGCCTTACGTCACCCGCGCGATTGCGGGATTGACGATGGAAGGCGCGCTGGGCGCGTTGCTGACGGGATTAGTGGTGCTCTTGTTTTTGCGCGATTGGCGCAGTGCCCTGGTCGTCGTGCTGAACATTCCGCTGGCGCTGATGGGCGCAGTGGTGGCGCTGTGGCTCACTGGCCAGACCGTCAACATCATGACGCTCGGCGGCCTGGCCCTGGCGATTGGCATCCTGGTCGACATGTCCACGGTCGCGATTGAAAACATCCACACGCATCTGGCCCAGGGCAAACCGATTGCTCGTTCCGTGGCGGATTCCGGAAAGGAAGTCGCGCTGCCGCTCCTGGTGGCGATGTTGTGCGTGCTGGCGGTCTTCGTGCCTTCGTTCTTCATGGAGGGGGCGGCCAAGGCGATGTTTATCCCGCTCTCGCTGGCGGTGGGTTTTTCGATGGTCGCGTCCTATCTGCTGGCAAGTTCCTTTGTGCCGGTTTTATCAGTGTGGATTGTGCGCTCCCATCGCCCACCGACTCCCCTCACCCCGGCCCTCTCCCCTCATCCGATGAGGGGAGAGGGAGAATCGTTGTCAGTCGCTGGGGAATCCTCGGGCTCTGGAAAGCCTGGACGCGGCAACACGCCAACCAGCGGCGGAGGATTCCCCCTCTCCCCTTCCGAAGGGGAGAGGGCCGGGGTGAGGGGTTTCGCTCGGTTTCAACAACGTTACGCTTGGTTTCTTCGGCGAATCGTCACGATGCGCTGGCTGGTCGCGGGCGCCTACATCGTCGCGTCGGGATTGGTCATTGTTTTTGCAGGCCGGCAACTCGGCACGGAGATTTTCCCGCGCGTGGACGCGGGCCAGCTCCAACTCCGATTGCGCGCTCCCAGCGGCACGCACGTCACGGGCACGGAAGCCATCGCGCTCGAAGCGTTGGACCTCATCAAACGGGAGGCCGGCGCCGAGAACGTCGCCATCACCCTCGGCTTTGTGGGCGTTCACGCGCCGAGCTATCCCATCAATTTGATTTACTTGTGGAACG
>DASTLJ010000004.1:0-8907 GCA_035715125.1 Verrucomicrobiia bacterium | reverse complement strand
CTGTCACCGCGGTTGTCGCGGCGCCGCCATTCGTCCTTTTCGAGGACGCGCGGAGCATCGCGGTGTTGGCGGTTTTCGAAGGCATCAGGCATCCGGCCTGCCCTGAAGGCGGCCGCGTTGTATCACTGCCTGTCCATCGGCACGGCGCGTCCGAAACCTTAGCAGCCCGTACAAAAATCTGGCCGGGCCGAAGCGGCAGTCTGGGATCGCCGAGAAAACCCAAGGATTTGGGCCGGCCTAAGGCACTTTCAGAGCGCTGGCATGGCTTTTGGATGGGCTGTTACGAGCGCGTTCAAAAACTGTAGCGGCGCTCTATGAGCGCCGAAGAGACTGCGCATTTTGGCCCGATTTCGGCGGTCACAGACCGCCGCTACAACCTCACCTGGAGTTTTTGGACGGGCTGTTAGACAACCCAAATACGCCACTCTGCTGGTCTCGCAAGCTTGATTCTGTTTACGAGGTTGGACCCGGCCTTTTCCGTCAAGGGTTTCAGAGGCGGGTGGGATTCTCAATCGGACGGATTGAGATCGGTTTGCCTTCAAGGCTCAAAGACCCGTCCCCGGTAATACTTCGGCGGGCCGTTCGTGATGACATCAGGCACGACCCCGGTGCCGTCAGTGGCCGAGAGGAATGGCCGGTTCTCGGGCACATTCAAATACTGCCACGCCGGATTGAACAGGTTGGTTGTCCACTGGATCTCGATGCCGCGATTGATGGGTTGCGGGAAAAACGTTTCCACCGCGTCGCCCGCGCGCCGGATATGGATCGCCCACGCGTCGGCGCCATCATTTGGATCCGTGCCACTGAGGAACTCCTCGTAGTTGGTCGCCCCGTCATTGTCCGGATCCATGCTCGGCTGGCCGGTCGGCGCGTTGGTCGAGCCGAACTGGCTGACCTGCCAATCCGCGAAGGTCTGCAGGCTCGGGAGTTCCTCCGTGATCCAGCGGTTGATGAGGGCCACCGCCTGGGTGTCCACGAGGCTCGTTTCCAGCGGCGGCATCTGGCCGGGGCCCCGAGTCGAAATGCGCGTCAGCAGCATCGAATGGGACAACGAGCCGGGCACGATGACGCGGTTGTTCGGGTCGCCGCCGGAGTTGTTCAACACGCCGTTGATCAGCCGCGTGCCCGAAGCAGCGGTCGTCCCCAGCAAAGGGGTGTAGATCCGCGCGTCAAAAGTGGTTCCTCCGGGCCCGAACGGCTGGTGGCAGCCGACGCAATTGGCCGCCAGCCAGGAACGCACGCGCTGCTCGACGCTCACGGCTTCGTCGGCCGGCGAGGCCAGCCAGCGCAGGCCGTGCAGGTTCGAGACCGCCGCCGAGAAGTAGCCCGCGTTGGCCATCGCGCGGAGCTGGTTGTCCACGATGCCCGAATAATCGAAGTCGCGGTTCAACTGAGCGGAGTTGAAGGCGAGCGCGAAGCCACCCACGTTTTGGGGCGTGTGGCAACTCAGGCACTCCGAGCGGCCCGGGTAGTGCCAGATTTGCGTGCGCAGATTGCCGCCGTCATTCACGACAAACGGCTCATCCATGCCGCTTTCCGGCACCAGCGTCGCGTTGGAAGGCGAGCCCCCCCATCGGTAAGTGATGCCATAGATGCCCGTGCCAGTGTCGCGGACGAGGAAGCGCGTTTCCAGCCGCTGGCGCGACTCAGGCGCCCCGTTGGTCAGCTCCAGTTCGAAATGCTGTATCCAGACGCTGCCCGTGGGGAATGTCCAATTGTTGGTCGGCCGAAACGTAATCGCCCGGGCTGGCGGGAAGTAGAACCAATGGGACTTGATCGCGTGGTCCGACCAGTAAGGCAAATTGACATCGTACGGCACGATCCCATCGTGGGACGTGAGGGTGGTGAGGTTGGTGAAGGCGCCGGTTTGCGCCAGCGTCGCCGGGAGCGGAGTGCCCGAAACCGCGGTGTAAACGATCCGCTGGATCACCCCGGCAGTCACGTCCGCATACAGCACATCGCCATTGGACGGATCGATGCCGAACGCAGCCACACCGGCGTCGACAAGGATGCGGGCGAAGGGAACGTTGGTCGTGACCGAGCCGTCGTAGCGCAACGTCCAAATGTTTCCGCTGCCGTAGTCGCCGAACACGTAGGCGCCGGTCAACTGAGGAATCCGGGTTCCGCGATAGACCACGCCGCCGGTGACGGAGAAACCGACGTTGGTCGCGCCCGACGGTGTGCGCGGATAGTCCAGAATCGGCGGGAGGGAACTGAAACCGGCGGGCGGCGCACCCGAGCCGGGTCGCAGGATGTAGCCTTCGCGATAGTTCCAGCCGTAGTTGCCGCCTTTGACGATGACATCCACTTCCTCGCGCGCGCCTTGGCCGACATCGCCGACGTAAAGCAGACCGGTCGCGTCATCAAAGCAGAAGCGCCATGGGTTGCGCAGGCCCACCGCCCAAAACTCCGTCCGCACGTTGCCGGTGAGCGGAATGCCGTTGAAGGAAGTCCGGCCGATGAACGGATTGTCCGGCGGCACGGCGTAGTTGACGGGAGCCACAATGGCCGCGTGCGGCGTTGGCGCGAGGCTGCCGGGTTTTTTATCGACGTCCAGTCGTATGATGCCGGAGAAGAAATCCTTGTCGATGCGTTGGCTGTTGGCGCCGGTGTCGTTGGCGTCGCCTTCATCGCCGAGCGAAACGTAGAGATAGCCGTCCTCCGGTCCGAAGTGCAGATCGCCGGCGTTATGGTTGACGAAATCATCGGGCTGGCTGATCAAAACCACTTCTGAGTTCGGCAGCCCCTGGTTCGGATTACTCGGGGAGATTTCGAAGCGCGAGAGCTGGTCGCGTCGCGCGCCGGTCGTGACGTAGAAAACGAAGAAGTAGCGGTTCGTCAAATAGCCCGGATGAAAGGCCAATCCCAGCAGGCCCTGTTCTCCGCTGAACGTCACGCGGGTGCTGATGTCCAGGAACACCGTGCGGGTCGGGCTGGCCAGGTTGGTGATCACAACAATCCGGCCAATTTCTTCGACGATGAAAAGCCGGTTCGTATCGCCGGGAGCGGAAACAATCGCCACGGGCGCCGTGAAGGTCATGTTGCCCAATGCAGCGGCGTTCGAGTAGCCCAGCACGGGTGGACTGGGCGGCAAATTCAACGCCGGCACGCTCACCCGGTTGCTCAGTCCGAACGGCTGGGCCATCACGCCCGCTGCAAGAAAACAAAAAGCCAACCCGATAGCACGCCGTGGAAATTTCATGCTGCTCATGATCCGCCAAAATCCGGTGCCTGTCAAAGCCCGAACACGAAGAAGGCGGGCGGGGGGCGCATCTTGGAAGTACCTCCACGGTCGAGGTCGCGCTGGGAAAGTAGGGCGGGCGATCTAGTCAGAACGATCGATCGTCCAATTCAAGGTGCGAGAGGAAGAGCTGGGCAATGTGATGGAGCGTGGCGTCGGAGGGATAGCCGGGATCGCGGACGAGCCTGCGGGCGCGCGGGACCACTCCATCGCGGGACGCAGGAATTGCGTGGAGCGCGTCACTCAGGGCCTCGTTGACAGGGGCCTTTACCGGGGGCTTGGTCCGCCGGCGGCGTCCTCGCGCAGGCCGGCGCGAACAGGCTCCGTTGCCGGGGTCAAAGCTGTGCGGCTGGTCTTGCATAGGGCGCGCCGGACGGCGGCGCGTCAACTTCTGCTTGAAGCATCGACAACTGGCGGACGAATCTTTAGGCAGGGGGGCGAGCAGGCCTTTTGGACCGCAACGCTGTCTCCGGCGGCTCGTAGAACTTCCAGATGCGTGCGCAGGTGGAGTTCTGAAGTTGTCGCGGCCCTGGGCGATCGCGACTGTGGCTTTCACGTCGCTGAGCCGGTCATCGATCTTTCGCCGGGGACGGCAGCTCCGAGGTTGTTTGCGATTGGCCAGAGACGGCTCCCACCGCCCTCTGCAGGAAATACTGCGCCTTGTCGAACTCGCCCACGGTGTTGACGTAATCGCTGCGGAGGCGGGTCAGTTCCTGCTCGGCTTGAATCGTCTCCAGCACGACCCCCACGGCGAATTCCTTGCGTTCCCGCGCCAGGCGGAAAGTCTCCTCGGCCGCCGCCAAACCGCGCCGGACGGTCGCCAGTTTATCGGCCTCGGATTGCGTGCGGGTGAAACCCTCGACGACCTGCCGGACAATTTCGTCGTGCAACTTGTCCCCAGTGAGCCGGGCGGCATTGAGCCGGGCGTCTGCCGCGTGCAGGCGGCTGCGGTCGAACAAACCGCCCGGACCGATGCGCCAGCCAAGCGTCACCTGATAATCCTCCGACTCGCTGAGTCTGCGGTAGTTGGTTTCATTGCCGCCGGCCAGACCGCCGACAAACCCCTGCGCGCCAACACTCGGCACCAGCGGACCGTAACGCGCGCCGTCTTTCGATCTTCTCGCCGCTTCCACCACCGCGCGGGACTGGTGCAATTCCGGCCGCGCTTCAAGGGCCTGGCCTACCAACGAGTCGAGCGTAGCATTCGTCGCGAGCAACGAAAACGGCACCAATTCGTCGGCCTTCGCCGTCAACTCCACCGCCGGGTCGAGGCGGAGGGTCTGCGCGAGTCGCGCGGCGGCGAGCCTTTGCTGTTCCTGCGCCTGGCGGAGCGCGAATTGATTTCGCTCCACTTGCGTCCGGGCCCGGAGCGCGTCGCCCCGGAACGCGATGCCCGCTCCGACCGCCCGCTCCAACTGCTGCGCATAATCGTCCGCGATGCGCACCGCTTCGCGCGCCACGCCGACGGCGGCCTGCGCGCGCGCAAGGTCGATATAGCCCGCCGCCGCCGTGGCCACGGCGTCCTGCCGCTGCGCCTCCAGGCCGTGTTCGGCCGCCTTCGCAAGCTGTCGCGCGGAAAGCCGCTTGTAAATGGCGTCGCCCACGTCCAACTGCGCAATGAATCCTGGCCCCAGCGTGTAGGAGTCGCGATGCACGTCGATGACTTTGCCTTCGACGTTCTGGATCGCGTTGTCATGGGCGCGATACGCAAAGCCCGGCGCGATCCATGGGAAGAACTGCCACGTCGCGCTCTCGTGATTCGCGCGCGCTTCGGCGAGCTTCTCGCGGGCGAGTTGCACGTCGAGATTCTGCGCGCCGGCCAGGCGCAATGCCGTGGCGAGGTCGATGGGATGAACGCCGTTCGTCTCTTGCCCGCGGATGGGAACAAGCCCCGCCAACAGCGTGGCGAGCACGCAAATCGTAAATCTCACCTGGCCTCCGTTACGTTGACGGGCTGGCCATTGGCGAGAACCAATTTGCCGACCAGGATGACCGGTTCGTTCAGCGCCAGTCCGTCCAGAATCTCGATCGACGTGCCATCATTGAACCCGGTTTTGACGGGGATTTTTTTCGCTTTGCCGCCGGCGACGGTGAAGACGGACGCGCCGGATTTTTCGAAGACCGCCGCCTCGACTGGAACGAGCAGCGCCTCCCCGTGTTTCTCGACGCCGAGCTTCACCGTGGCGAACATGCCCGGGCGCAACTCGCGTTTCGGATTCTCCAGATCAATTTCGGCGAGCATCGTTTTGGTCGTGTCCTCGAGCGCCTGACTGAATCGTGTCACGCTGCCCTCGAAAGCGCGGCTCGGCAGCTCCTCGACCAGCACCTTCGCGGGCAGCCCTTTTTTGATCAGCGGCACTTCGTTCTCGGGCACGGCGACCTGCACGCGGACTTTGTCGAAATCCATCAATGTCACCACCACGGCGTTTTGCGCGGCGGTGCCGGAGGTGGCGGCGGGAACGAATGCGCCGGGATCCACCGACCGCCGCGTGACGACGCCGGAAAACGGGGCGGTGATGCGGCAAAAACCGAGCAGCGTTTGCGCGCGTTCCAGGTTTGCTCCGGCCATCGCCGCCTTCGCCTTCGCCGCGTCCACGCTTTGCAGGACCACCAGATCAGGCGCTTTGCGGTGCGCGTCACTGGCCCGCTGGTAATCCAGCTCCGCGATTTCCGCCTCCGCTTTGTAGCGGGCCAGGTCGGCCACCAGTTCGGGCACTTCGATTTCGGCGAGCAACTGGCCTTGCTTGACGTCGTCGCCCTTGTCCACGGTGATGGTCTTCAGATAACCGGCGACCTTGGAGTAAAGTGTTGCCTGCTGGTCCGGGGTGACATTTGCGGGAAGCGAAACACTCCGAATGATGTCGCCCTTTCTTGCTTCGACCAGTTTGACGCTGATGGGGGACTCAGGTTTTCCTGGCCCTTCACGGCTTTCGCGCGGTTTGCAGCCAGGCAAGGTGAGAGCGAGGAGAAATAGCACAACCGCCGCGTCCACGAATGGCCTGCGATGCGGGAGCCGATGGAATGTTTTTTCCAAACTTTCTTTCATCACCATTAGTTCTTACTTCGTTCCGGACGGTGAAACGTAATGACCACTCAACGGATCATCCGGATCCAAAGAGGCAGAACGGGCGCTGGCGCGTCCACGCAGAATCGCGAAAACCGATGGCAACACAATCAACGTCGCAATCGTCGCCGCGGCGAGTCCGCCAACGACGGCGCGGCCCAGCGGCGCGATTTGTTCGCCGCTTTCGCCCAGGCCCAGCGCCATCGGAATCATGCCGGCGATCATTGCCAGGCTGGTCATGAGAATCGGGCGAAGCCGGCTTTGTGCGCCTTCGACGGCTGATTCGGCGGACGCCGCGCCAGCGATCCGGCTGCGCTCGGCGAACGTCACGAGCAGAATGGCGTTCGCCACCGCCACGCCGATGGCCATGATGGCGCCCATGAACGATTGAATGTTGAGCGTCGTGCGCGTCAGCCAGAGAGCGAGGGCCACGCCAGCGATGACCGCCGGAACAGTCGAAACAACGATGAGGGCCAATCCCACGGATTCGAAATTGGCCATCAGCAGCAGAAAAATGACGGCGACCGCGAGCACCAGGCCGGATTGCAGGCCATCGAACATCTGCTGCATCGGCACGACCTGGCCGCGCAAGGCGACGTTCACTTTTGGCGGTGGAGCGCCCACGTCTTTGAGGGCCTGCGCCGCTTGTTTGGTCGCGCTGCCCAAATCGGTGTCCGCGATGTTGGCGGTGACGGTCACCATTCGCTGCATGTTGTAGCGCTCATACTGGCCGACGGTCGTGCCTTCCTTCACACTGGCGATGTTGCGGAGGAGAATCGCCTTGCCGTCGCGAAAACTCACCGGGAGGTTTTGCGCCGCTTCCATCGAGTTCATGCTGGTTTGCGGCACTTGCACCTGAATCTGGTAGGCCACGCCGCTGTTGGGGTCGGCCCAATAGTTCGGCACGACAAACCGGCTGGACGACGTCGCGGCGACCAGGGAGCGCGAGACTTCCGACATCTTGACGCCCATGAGTCCGGCGCGCTCGCGATTCACGGCCACGTCCACCGTGGGATAATCCAGTGCCTGGCCGAACTGGACGTCGCGCAGTGAAGGGATTTTTTGCAGACGATCCTTCACGGTCTCGGCGAACTCGCGATTGGCGGCCAGGTTCGGGCCGCTGACGGCCACTTCAATCGGCGTCGAAGCGCCGAGGCTCATCACGCGGCTCACGATGTCGCTCGGCTCGAAGGAAAAGCTCACGTCCGGCAATTGCTCCGCGAATCTTTTGCGCAGGCGCTCTTTCAATTCCTCAATGCGGACACGCGTGCCGGGTTTCAACTGGACTTGCAGCACGCCTTCCTCGGAACCGCCGTTCCACAAGTAAATCAAATTGATGGGATAGCTCGGCGCGTGAACGCCCACAAAGCCGAGTGTGATGGCGACGTTCTCCGCGCCAGCTTCGTTCCTGATGATGTCCAGCAGTTCAAGCCCGATAGCTTCCGTGCCGGTGACGTGGGTGCCGGTGGGAGCTCGGAATCGAAGTTGAAGCTGGCCCGCTTCCACGCGCGGAAAAATTTCCGTGCCGAGCTGTCGGCCCACAAAAACGATGACCAATCCTGCCGCGACGATGTAAGCGCCCCCGACCAGCCAGCGCACGCGCACCACTTTTTGCAGTGCGCTTTTGTAGGCGCTTTGAAATCGGGCGAAGGAGAGAAAACTCTTCGTGGCGCGCTCGACCTCCTCCTTCCGATGCGCGCGAATCATCCAGGTGGAGATGACCGGCACGAACGTGCTCGCAAGCAGGTAGGACGCAACCATCGAAAAAGCGACCGCCAGAGAGAGGGGAATGAACATCGCCTTGGCCGCGCCTTCCATGAAGAACGACGGAACGAAAACCGCCAACACACAAAACATCGCCACCAGGAGCGGTAGCGCGACTTCGTTTCCGGAGTCCGCCACTGAGCGGGCAATCCGCTTGCCCTGGCCCAGGTGCGTGTGGATGTTCTCGATTACGACGGTGGACATGTCCACAAGGATGCCGATGGCCAGGGCCAGACCGCCCAGCGTCATGATGTTGACGGTCTGGCCCGTCATCCAAAGCGCCATAGCCGCGCCCATCAACGCCAGCGGGATGTTCAGCACGACAACCAGCGCGCTGCGCCAGTCACGCAAAAACAGGAGAACCACCAGGCCCGTCAGCAACGCGCCAAGCCCCCCCTCCATCGTCAGTCCCGCGATCGCGCGCGTGACGTAGGGCGACTGATCAAACTCATAGCTCACCTTCACGTCACCGGGCACGACGCTTTGGAACCTGGAGAGATTTTTTTTTACGAGGTTGACGACCGAGAGCGTGGAGGCGTCCGCGCGCTTGGTAACCGGGACGTAAACCGTGCGGCGGCCATTCACCAGCGCGTAGCAAGTGACCAGGTCTGAACTGTCCTGCACCGTGGCGAGGTCGCGCAAGAAGACCGCCGGATAAACACCCGTGCGAATCGGCACGCTTTCGAGGTCCTTGATGTTTTTCACGACCGAATTGAGCGGCACCATCGGATATTTGTTTCCAATCGGCATATTGCCGGAGGGGCTGATGGTGTTGGCTGCGGTGAGCGCCGCGACGATTTCGCCCGGCGACATGTTGTAGGCGCGGAGCTTATCGGGA
>DASTLJ010000003.1:0-4186 GCA_035715125.1 Verrucomicrobiia bacterium | reverse complement strand
ACGACAGAAGATTTGCGTTACCTTGGCGGATTGCGGGCTCATTTTCAAGCCGTTCAGCTCCTCATAAGCACAAAGTATCCTCCGCGCGTCGTGCGAAGCGTCAAACGCGGATGGGCAGGATGAGAAACGGGAAGCCCTGCTGGTAAAACTTCCGCTGTAGCGCGAACACCGCGTAGTTGTGCAGCCAGCGAGTGACGAAGGTCTCATCAGGAAACACGAGTTGGCCGCCAAAAAACACGGCGTGCGGAAAGCGCTTGAACACCTCTGGTGACAGCTCGGAAACCTCGGCGACGAGGTCGGTGCCCATCGAGGCGATGCCCTCCGCATAGTAGCCGTGCTGGCGCATGTAGTTGACGTAACGTTGCAGTTCCGCTTCGGCGTGGCGCCGGCAGTTCTCGATCTCGGCGGCGCCCTTGAAGTTGCCGGCGTCCACCACGCCGACCTGGACGAAGATGAAATTCCTGAAGACGCCGGGGAACATTCGCATGATGGCCAGCAGCGTGTGCAGGCCCAGGCCGTTGAAACCGTTGACGAGCAGAACGGCGGTCTTGGCCTTGGGGTCCAGCTTCGGCCCCTGGGCGGCCGCCGCGGGGTCGCGCTCGACCGAGGCGCCGGAAAGCTCGGCGACTTCGATGAGGTCGTCCAGGCGGCGCAGGACCTTGGCGGTGCCGCGATAGTGGCGGTTGATGGCGAAGGCGAACAGCACAAGCAATCCTGTGACGACCAGCGTGACCCATCCGCCTTCCTTGAACTTGATGACGCTCAGCGAAACCAGAATGAAGAAGCAGATGACGAAGCCGATGCCATTGATCGAAATCTTCTTTTTCCACGCCTCCAAGGTGGCGCGTTGCTGCCACCAATGGCGCACCATGCCCAACTGGGAAAGGGTGAAAGTGATGAACACGTTGATGGAATAAAGCACGACCAACAGGCCGACCGAGCCGTTGGTAAAAAAGATGACCGCCACCGCCGCGGCGCCCATCAGGAGCACGCCGTTCTGCGTTACGAACCGATCGGAGAGCGTGGCGAAGCGCGTCGGGAACCACCGGTCCAGCGCCATGTTCGCCAGCACCTGCGGACCGCCCACGAACCCAGCCTGCGCCGCGATGACCAGCAGCCCGGCCTCGGAGATGAGCGTGACCAGCACGAAGAGGAACGCGGTTTGCTGTGGCCAATCCTCGGTCATGCTCTCGAAGAGCACCGCGTTGAGCGTCTTGCCTTCGACGGGCTTGACCTGCCAGAGCAGGTACGCCACGAGCAGGCCAGCAACCGTGATGGCGAGCGAGGCCGCCATGTAACGCATGGTGCGCTTGCCCGTCTCGACGCGCGGTTCGCGCATCATCGGCATCGAGTTGCTCACGGCCTCGATGCCCGTGTAGGTGCCGGCGCCGTGGCTGTAAGCGCGCAACAGCATGAGCAACATGGCTCCCAGACCGACCTCCGAATACGAGGCTTTCACGTCCTGCACCGTGGCAGTGACTACCCCGCTCATGCCGCCCACGTGTGTGACGACCAGGGCGTAAATAATGGCAAAGGCGTGCGTGAGGATGAACAAGGAGAAGACGGGCAGGCAGACCAACACGGATTCCTTCACTCCGCGCAAGTTGAGCAGAATGAGAATACTCACGCCCGCCATGGCCACGCCGAATTTGTAGGGCTGCCAATGCGGCGGCAGGAAGCTGAACAAGGCGTCCGTCCCGCTGGCGATGGACACGGCGATGGTCAGCACGTAGTCGATGATCAGCGCGCAGCCCGCCACAACCCCGGCCGCAGGCGAGAGCAATTTGCTCGCGACCACGTATCCGCCGCCACCGGCGGGGAACGCCTCGATGATTTGTGAGTAGCTGGCGCAAATGACGACGATCGTGAACACCGAAGCCAGCGCGATGAACACGCTCAAATACTCGTGTCCTCGCAGGGCCACGAACGCCGCCTCCGGGCCGTAGCACGAGGAGGAAATGCCGTCGGCGCCTACGGCCACCCAGGCGAACACCGCGATCAGGCCAATTCTGTGGAAAAGTTTCTGGTCGGACAGATCGCGGGATTTGCCGATGAAGAGTGTCTTGAGCCGCTCACCCAGGTTCATTGGGTTCATAGTGCCAGTTGCTGGCAACGCCGCCAATCCGGTTTTGGCACGTGAGAATTCCGTGGCTGCGACCGTGAGGTCGCGGCAGGGCGGGCTTTGGAGACGGGCTGCATGGCCTCACCGTCCGCAAAGCCTCCCGCCCGCGAGCTCACGGTCGCAGCTACTCGAGACGGACACAGGCCAAATCACCGGCGTGCGGCGTTCTTGTTTATGTCTGGGGAGACCGTGGAATCCGCGCTCGCGGCCCTGGAAGCTCGCCCTTCCAAATGCCGGCGAGGTTAGCTGTCGGGCTTGGCCTTGAAAGTGGCCTGGGCCCCGGTTGCCCGGCGCCGTGCGCCCCGTCCCCGCGTCCGCTCCCGCGAACCCGGGGAAGTTGGTTCCCCCGCGTCCGGCCTGAGGAAGCAGGCCGGACTTAGGCTGCTGGGGGCAAGCAGACCACACCCGCTGCCGGCTGTCAAATTGGGCGAAGAACACCCTGGTCCGAATCCTGCCCACATTTTTCTCGTCAGCAGGGCGCGCATGAGTTAACGTTAGTGCCGATTTCTATGAAAGCGACCACCCGCAGGGCGATTGCCACCGCGATACTGGCGTGCGCCGGCATGTTCATCATTTTGCCCCTCTCCTCCCAGGAACCCCCGCCGCAGAAACGGCAACCACCGCCGCCTCCGCCGCTTCCCCCGTTGCCCCCGAACTTCTCCAGGCCACCGACGCGCCCGATTGTCGTCGCCCCGGTTTATCCGGCTCCATTGCCGAACCTCCAACCGCCCTCCTTTCAGCCCCCACCGATCGTCCCCGCCACCGTGACCCCAGGCAGGCTGCCTGTGGCGCCGCCGCTTCAGCCCGCCCTTTCGCCCTTTGAGCAGGTCGCCGCTCCGTTCGCACAATTGACCGCCTTCAATTGGGACGCGGAGCAGAAGGAGTACACCACCAAACCGGGAGACTTGAATGCCAATTACACGTTCTGGTTCACGAACAATTCCGACAAGGAAGTGATCATTAACGCAGTCCGCACCTCGTGTGGTTGCACGGTGGCGAAACTGCCGGCGACGCCCTGGCACATCCAGCCCGGCAACAACGGCCCGATCGACGTGACAATCGATTTGCGCGGCAAGTCGGGAACCATCGCCAAATCCGTCACCGTCGAGTCCTCCGCCGGCGTCAAAACGCTCATCGTCAGGGTCAACGTCACCGGCGCACCGGCGACCGCGGGCGCCTTCGCCGTGAACCACCCGGCCATGGGCGACCAGGAGCGGCTGGAAAACATGCAGAAGGCGCTGTCCGATCGACAGGTCGTCTTCAAGGATGCAAAGTGCGCCACTTGCCACGCCGACCCGGCGAAGGGCCAAGTGGACGGCTCGGTGATTTATCGCGGGATTTGTGCGACGTGCCACGATTCTCCCCTGCGCGCCGCCGCCGTGACCGACCTCAAAGCGCTCAAACACGAAACGGACATCGACTACTGGAAACATTGGATCACCCACGGCCGCCCCGGCTCGATGATGCCTGCTTACGCCGTTTCGGAAGGCGGCCCGCTCGGCGAGCTGCAAATTCAGGCGCTCGCTCAATACTGCATGAGCGTATTCCAGCCGGCCGCAACCCGGGCGTCGCAGTTACCTACCGCGGTCACGAACGCGGCCGTTTCGACTCCGGCGATCAGCGTCTATCCGATTCCGACGCGCAAATAGCCGGTGCACACTAAATCGACCTCGCGTCTCAGAGGCCGGCCGGAAGCGGTTTAGCGCAGTTGCGACGCAGTTGTCCCTCACCTGCTCGCGCATCCGCAGCTTGGAGTTGGGCGCCAGCAAATCCTGGCCCGGACCCCGTGCGGCATTCTCGATTGACAGGCTCATGGCCCTATGCTCGGAAGTGATACCAAGCAAAAATGACCAAAACCGCTTCTAAGATCCGTTTCAGAGCGAAACTCTTCCGGCCGACGGCGACCGCGAAGGTCGGCTCTTGGACCTTTCTTACCCTACCAAAGGACGCCAGTGCGAAGCTCCCCTCGCGGGGCATGACGACGGTCGAAGGCACCATCAATGGCTTCCCCTTTCGAGCCACGCTCGAGCCAGACGGCCAAAGAAGCCACTGGCTCAGAGTGAA
>DASTLJ010000002.1:0-10481 GCA_035715125.1 Verrucomicrobiia bacterium | reverse complement strand
CCCGGGCCGCGCAGCGGCCAAACAGGGTCGCGCCTACGGCGCTGGGCAGGTGAGACGCCTGCCCTACGTTGGCGGTTCGAGGGCCGATGGAATGGTTGGTTCCTGAGAGGGCTCTTGGCGTTGTTCGGTTCCTCCCTGCTGGCGGACGCTCAAACGCCGCAGTTCACGGGCATCGAGCGCCTGACGAACCAGGAAATCCTCCTCAAACTGAGCGCCCCGGCGGGCCTCAACTACCGCATCGACGCCTCCACGAACCTTCCACAGTGGCACGGGCTGCTGACGCTGCAAAGCACGGGCGTGAACCAGCACGCAGATTCCGCCGCGCCGTATCTGAGCCAGCGGTTTTATCGGGCGGCGCAACTGGACGGGCCGGGCGCATTCACCGGCGACCACCTCGCCACTCAAAACGGCGACGTGGTGATTCATCCGATCGACCACGCGAGTTTCGTGATGAGTTGGAACGGGACGACGATCTACAACGACCCGGTGGGGGCCGCGACACGCTACGACGGTTTGCCCCGGGCCAATTTGATCCTGATCACCCATGTCCATCCTGACCATTTCAATACGACGACGCTCAACTCGGTGACCGGCGCCACGTGCGTCATCCTCGCACCGCAGGCGGTCGCGAATAGCATGGGCGCATCGCTTCGGGCGCTGACCACCGTGCTGACCAATGGCGCCTCGGCAAGCGTCGTGGGCATCGGCATCGAGGCCATCCCCGCGTACAACGACAATCACCCGCTCGGCACGGGCAATGGCTACGTGCTGACCCTCGGGGGAAAACGGATCTACATCGCCGGTGACACCGGGGACATTCCCGAGATGCGCGCGTTGCCCAACATCGATGTCGCGTTCGTGCCGATGAACCTCCCCTACACGATGAGCGTGTCCAGCGCCGCGAGCGCCGTGCGCGCGTTTCGACCGAAGGTCGTCTATCCCTACCATTATTCGCCAAGCTCACCCCTCAGCGACGTGAATCTCTTCAAAAGCCTGGTCGGCGCCGATCTGGGCATCGAAGTTCGTTTGCGGAAGTGGTACTAGCCGATACCATGGCCGCCGACGTGAAACGACTTCGAGTAGGGCAGGCGTCTCGCCTGCCCAGCGCCGTAGGCGCGGCCTTGTTTGGCCGCTCCGCGGCCAGGGCAGGCGAGACGCCTGCCCTACATTGGTGCGGTCACGCGGCTCATTGGGTGGTCGCCTCGTTGCTCCTGCTCTCGGGTTGCACGGCGTCGCACTACCGGCGCTCGGCGGACAACGATGCGTATCGGATCGTGCAGCAGGTCGAGGCGCGGTTGTTCGGCAAGACCAACGCCTTCACCATTGAAACGCCATACTCGCGTCGCAAACCGGCTGAAATCCTCCCGCCGGAACTGATCGAGGACCGTTTGCAAACCAACCGGCGGGTGCTGAAGCTGGAAGAGGCGCTCGACCTGGCGTTTACCCGGAGCCGGGCCTACCAGTTGCAAAAGGAAACCCTGTATCTGACGGCCCTCTCGCTGACCGGGGCCAAGCACGCATTTTCGCCGCAGTTCTTCGCCTCCTCCGAGGCCCGGCTGAATCGCGTGGCAAACGACGCCGATGTCCGGCGGACCGAAATCATCTCCACGCCCGCGGGGCCTGTGACGAACGTGACGTTCTCCAAGGAGACGCAGGTCAAGGCCGTCGGGACGGTCAACAGCCAGGTCGGAGTAAGCCAGTTGCTCAAGAGCGGCGGCAGCCTGAGCCTGACGCTGGCCAACGACATCGTGAACGACCTCGTCCTTTACTACAACGGCGACCCGCAACGATCCATCGTCTCGACGATTTCCGTCAACCTGGTTCAGCCGATATTGACCGGCTTTGGGCGCAATCACCCCGCCGTCGAAGCCCTGACGCAGGCCGAGCGGAACGTCGCGTACGCGGTGCGCAACCACGCCTTCTTCCAGGACCAGTTTTCGCTGGAGATCGTCAACGACTACTTCGCGCTCCTGGCGCAGAAGGACACGATTCGGAATCGCTACGCCAATTACCTGAGCCGCGGCCTGGCCGTCCGGCGGCTCGAAGCGCGCGAGGACCGGGAACAATTGGCCGCCGTCGACCAGGCCCGCCAGGCCGAGCTGTCCGCCCGGAACACCTACGTCAACGAGGTGGCCCGGTACTTCCTTTCGCTCGATCAGTTCAAGATCAAGCTCGGCCTGTCGCTGAGCGAACAGTTGCTGCTGGACGATGCGGCTCTGGCCGAGGTCCGCCAGACCGGCCTGCTCCCCGTGCCTTTGGACCCGGTGGAAGGCTACCGGGTGGCGGTGCGGCGGCATTTGCCGACCCTCAACGACATCGACGCGTTCGAGGACTCCAAGCGCAAGGTGCGTCTGGCGGCCGATGCGCTGAAGCCCGGACTCACCTTCGTCGCGGACGCCACACTCCGATCCGAGGAGCCGACCGACTACACCAAATTTGATTTGAACAAATTCAAGGCGGGCGCGGGTTTCAGCCTGGATTTGCCCCTCGACCGCCTGTTTGAGCGAAACGACTATCGCGCCGCGCTAGTGAAGTTCGAGGAACAACTGCGCGCCTTGACGCTCAATTTGGACGAGGTGCGGGATAGTATTGAGAATGGCCTGCGCACCGTGGCGCAGCGCCGGCAGAATTACATCATCCAGACCAACGCCCTGGCCCTGGCCAACCGGCGCGTGGAAAGCTCCACCTTGCTCCAGCAGGCGGGCCGCGCCGAGGTGCGCGATCTCATCGAAGCGCAGGACGCGCAAATCTCCGCCCAGAACGCCGTGACCGACGCCCTGGTGAGCTACCAGCGCGCCCGCCTCCAACTGATGCTCGACATTGGCGCGCTGCGGACTGTGGAAGACAAGTTCTGGCTGAAGGATCACCTGGCTGGATACCTGCCCGGTCCGGCGCCGGCGCCGCCAGCCCCTGCGGAACAGGCCGTCATTCCCCCCGACCAACTATTCGACAAATGACTGCCTTCATTACTTACTTCCGCCTCCTCACGTCGGCGGCTACAGTCCTGATATGAACACGTCCGCCTTCATCTCCGCGGTGCTTCAGCGCCTCCGCCGTCACCCGGTGATCTTCGGCGCCATCGCGGTCGCCGCGGTGGCCGTCGTGGTCGTGCTGGTCTACCCCTCCGGGGCGCCCGCGCTGGCGTCGAGTTCCTTCGAGGTCAGGCGCGGTGACTTTCTCATTTCGATAGTCGAAGGCGGCACGATTGAAGCCGTGAATGAAGATGTCATCCGCAGCGACGTGGAGGGCACCGCGCGCATCATCTTCATCGTGCCCGAAGGCAGCACGGTGAAGAAGGGCGACCTGCTGGTGGAACTCGATTCCTCCTCCTCGCAGGACGCGGTCAACCAGCAGCAAATCAACGTCGAGAAGGCGCAACTGGCGGTCATCCAGGCCGAGCAAACCCTGGAAATCCAAAAGAGCACCGTGGCCAGCGAAGTGGACGCCGCCAAGCTCAAGGTCGAGTTCGCCCAGTCCGACTTCAACAAATACGACAAAGGCGAGGCCCTGCAGCTCCGGCGCAACGCGCAGATCGAGATCACCAACGTCCTCGAGACCCTCAGCATCAACCTGGAGCGCCTGGATTGGACCGAGGCGCTCTACAAACAGCGATTCGAGACCAAGGCCAACCTCGACAAAGACCGCCTGGCCGTCTCGCAGGCCAAGCTCAAGCTCGAACAGGCCCAGAAAGCGCTCTGGATGCTGGAGACGTTCGACGAACCGAAAAGGAAGCGCGAACTGGAAGCTTTGCTCAAGGAGGCAACGGACAACCTGGATCGCGTCAAGCTCCAGGGCGAAAGCAAACTCGCCCAATACAGGGCCGACGTGCAGACGCAGAAGAAAACGCTCGACCTGAACCTGGCCAAACTCGAACGCGACAAAAAGCAGCTCCAGGCTACCAAGATTTACGCCCCGCAGGACGGCTTGGTGGTTTTCGGCAGCGGCGGCGGCGGCGGCGGCGGTGACCGGCGTTTCAGCAGCGAATCCATGATCGAGGAGGGCGCCGTGGTTCGCAATCGGCAGGAGATTATCAAGCTCCCCGACGTCTCGCACATGAAACTTACCGTCAGGATTCACGAGTCCCACATCAATCAAATCCGCCCCGCCCAGACGGCCTTCGTCGTGCTCGATTCCATGCCTGACCGGCGCTTCCGCGGCGTCGTCGGCAAAGTCGCGCCGATTCCGGACAGCTCCAGCCGCTGGGGCAACCCCAACCTCAAGGTCTACCTGACCGAGATCCGCATTACCGATGATATGCCCGACGTGAAGCCGGGTGTCTCCGCGCGCGCTGAAATTGTCATCACCAACCTGGCTTCTGTGCTCACCGTCCCCATCCAATCGGTCACCACTCGCAAAGGCCAGCAGGTCGTTTTTCTTGCCGGCGCTTCGCCTCGGCCGGTGCCGGTGCAAGTCGGAATGTACAACAACAAGTTCATCGAAATCGCCTCCGGATTGGAGGAGGGCGACCGGGTGTTGCTCGCGCCGCCGTTCGACACGGAAGGGAAGGACCTCGGCGGCGCACTGATCGCCAAAGGCGGCGCGCTGCCGCAGGTGGACTCGAACGAAGTGCGGCGCACCCTGGCGCCGGACAACGGAAATGGCGACCGGTCCCGCGGCGGCGAAGGCCGGCTGCGTGGGGAGAGCAATGGACGAGGATTCGGGCAAGCGCCCGGAGCGGGTCTCGATCCTTCGGCGGAAGGGGCGGCCGGTGGGGAGCGCCGTGGGCGATTTGGCGGGCCCGGCGGGGGTTCTGCCGGCGGTCCGGGAGGCGCCAATTTCCCGAGTCGCGAGGAGATGATGAAGCAGTTCGACAAGAATGGCGACGGCCAGCTCGACGAGGAGGAGCGCGCCGCGATGCGCGCACGCTTTGGCTCGCGCCGCCGCGACACCAACGCGCCCCCCACGGAAAGCGGGCCGTGAGCCACATGCATCCTAACTTGCATTTCTCATGTCGTGCATGAAGCACCCACAGGCCGTAGCCGCCGACGTGAGGAGGCGGAATCGTTCCCCAGATTGGTGCTTCCGCCTCCTCACGTCGGCGGCTACGGCGCCTATGGAAAATCCGGGCTAATCCATGTCCGCCTCACAGTCCATCATCCGCCTCGAAGGGGTCGAAAAGCGCTACGACCTCGGCGGCGAAGTCGCAGTGCGCGCGTTGCGCGGTGTGGACCTCGCGGTGGCGCCCGGCGACTATGTCGCGATCATGGGCCCGTCCGGCTCCGGCAAATCGACGATGCTCAACCTGCTCGGCTGCCTCGATCGCCCGAGCGCCGGCCGTTACTACCTCGGCGGCACCGACGTTTCCCGGATGCCGGACGACGAACTGTCCGAAGCGCGCGGGCGCAAGATCGGTTTCATTTTCCAATCCTACAACCTCATCGCCCAGCTCACTGTCCTGGAGAACATCCAGGTGCCGCTGGTCTATCAAGGCAAGGACGTGCGCACCCTCCAGCACTACTGCGTGGAGTTGGCGGAAAGGGTCGGTTTGGGCGACCGGTTGCATCACCGCCCCAGCCAGCTTTCAGGCGGCCAGCAGCAGCGCGTTGCCATCGCCCGTTCTCTCGCCAACGATCCGCTGATGATCCTCGCCGACGAGCCGACGGGCAACCTCGATTCGCGCACCGGCCAGGAAGTGCTCGACCTGATCGGCAAGCTCAACGTCCAGGGCAAAACCATCATGCTCGTCACGCACGATGCCGCCGTCGCCGCCCGCGCGCATCGCGTCCTGCACATGAAGGATGGGTTGATAGAGCGCGAAGTGGTCAATCGGGAACCAGCGTTGAATCGTTGAATCGTAAATCGTTAAATCGTAAGACCGGTCTTCCAACGCTTGACGCACGTTTTCCACGCTTTCCATCCGGCTGTTGGTCCGCTTCAACGCTTCAACGCTTCAACGCTTCAACGTTTTAACGCTTCAACGTTTTAACGCTTCAACGATTTAACGCTTCAACGATTTAACGCTTCAACGATTTAACGCTTCAACGATTTAACGGCTCAACGATTTAACGGCTCAACGATTTAACGGCTCAACGAGCCTCCATGAATCCCCTCACCTTCCAATTCCTCAGCACCATCCGGCTCGGCGTCAAGAGCCTGATGCTGCACAAGCTGCGGTCGATCCTCACGATGTTGGGCATCATTTTTGGCGTCTGCTCCGTCATTGCGATGCTCGCCATCGGTGAGGGCGCCTCCTACGAGGCGCAGGAAGCCATCAAAAAGCTCGGCAGCGACAACATCATCCTCCGCAGCGTCAAGCCCGCCGAGGAAGCCAAGCTTTCAGGCATGGGCCGCGGCGCCAGCCTGGAATACGGCCTGACCTATGCAGACGGCTCGCGCATCCAGTCCACCATTCCCGGCGTCCAGCGCGTGCTGCCCGTGCGCATCATCCGTGAGAACGTCCGCTTCGCGCAGAACAATATCCCCGTCCAGGTGCTCGGCACGCTGCCGTTCTATCCGGAGATTGTCGGACTGGAAGCGGTGCGCGGCCGGTTCCTGACCGACACCGACGAGCGTCACCAGGACAACGTCTGCGTCCTGACCGTCGGCCTGGCGCAGCGGTTGTTCCCTTATCAAGACCCGCTGGAGCACTCCGTGAAAGTGGACGCGTTCTACTACCGCGTCGTTGGACTGGTGCGCGAACAGAACCTTCCCGAGCAGCGCACGCAGCAGGGCAAGATGGAAGGCGAGCCGCTCGATAACAACATGTATATCCCGCTGAGCACTTCGCGCACGCGTTTCGGCGAAGTGCTCGTGCGCCGGTCCGCCGGCGGTTTCGAGGCCGAGAAAATCGAGCTGCACCAATTGACCGTGCAAATGCGCGACACCGCCGCCGTCGAGGCCGCCGACCCGCAAATCAAGACCTTGCTGACCCGTTTCCACCCCAAACCCGACTACGAAACCATTGTGCCGCTCCAACTGCTGCGACAGGCCGAGCAAACCAAGCGCATCTTCAACATCGTCCTCGGCTCCATCGCCGCCATTTCGCTGCTCGTGGGCGGCATCGGCATCATGAACATCATGCTGGCGACCGTGACCGAGCGGACGCGCGAGATCGGCATCCGCCGCGCCCTCGGCGCCCGGCGCCGCGACATCACGCTCCAGTTCCTGGTCGAGACGGTCGTCCTCTCCGTCGGCGGGGGGATTATCGGGGTCATCGTCGGCATCATCACCCCCATCGCGGTGTCCCAGTTGGCGGACATGAAGACCATCGTCACTCCATGGTCGGTGCTGATCGCCTTTGGAATTTCCGGCGCGGTGGGCATCGTGTTCGGCCTTTACCCCGCGAAAGCCGCCGCGCAGCTCGATCCCATCGAAGCATTGCGGCATGAGTGACGGACATTCCGAATCCCAACGGGATTCCGCAACGAAGCCCAGACATCTGAGGTGAAGCGAGCGCCAGCCTTGCCTTCACCGTCCTCAGCCGGCAAATTTCTTTTGTTGAAACTAAAGCTCTACCTGGAAACCACCGTGCCCAGCTATCTCACGGCCTGGCCCAGCAGAGATTTGATTCGCGCCGGCCACCAACAAATCACCAAGGAATGGTGGCAAACTCGTCGTGAGCGATTCGACATTTTTATCTCCCGGTTCGTCCTCGACGAAGCCGCCGCGGGCGATGCCGAAGCCGCGCGCGAGCGCCTGCAGGCCCTGCAAGACTTCCCGCTGCTCGACCTCACTGAAGAGGTCGGCGATCTCGCGGCGGCGCTCGCGACTTCCCTGAGCCTGCCGCCCAAATCGATCACGGACGCCGCCCACATCGCCATTGCCGCCGTCCACGGGATGCACTTCCTGCTCACCTGGAACTGCACGCACATCGCCAACGCCGAAATGTCCGTCGCCATCGAGAACGCCTGCCGCGAGCGCGGCTTTTCCTGTCCGGTCATTTGCACTCCCGAAGAATTGATGGGAACCTAAAAGCATGATGAAAGATGAAATTGTGGAGCAGGTGCGCCAGGTGCGCGAACTACAGGCCGCCAGGCTGAACTTCGACTTGAAGGCCATCCTTGCCGACGCGCGACGGCGCCAGAAGGATTCCGGTCATCGCATCGTTTCCTTCGCCCCGAAGCCCAAAGGCCCCCGTTGAGCGCGCCCGCCACGCCAGCCGCGAGGACTTCCTCCGCTTCATGGACCCAGCGCCCGAACACGAGCCGGCCGAAGGCGACAAAGTGAAGTGAGCGTCAGCCGTCTGAAGCGGCGGGCGCGGTAATCCTGAAAAAGATGCGGAAGTGCGGGACGACCTCGCTCCGCGTGAAAGACGAGGAACTAAAACACTTGTGAGAGCTTATTTTACAGAGAAGACCAAAGATATTCTTGGCAAAAGAGTCACGATGCTCTGCTCCAATCCGAGCTGCCGCAGGCCGACTTGTGGCCCGCGCGAAGACACTGCGATGTCAATAAACATAGGAGTGGCTGCGCACATCACGGCTGCTTCAGCGGGAGGTTTGCGCTACGATCCGTTGCTTTCTGAAACTGAGCGGAGTTCAGTAGAGAACGGAATCTGGTTGTGCCAGAACTGCGCGAAGTTGATCGACAGCGACAAGGAGAGGTATCCGGTTTCGTGTCTCCGCGACTGGAAAGCGCATGCAGAAAAGGCTGCACGCGACAGTGTTGAAACCACCGTAGCACCCGCCCATGCCGCTGAATCGGCGGACGGCGACTATTGGCGGAGGCGGCGCGATTCGGTTGAACAAGCCTTGGCCAGTTTTGAATCGATCCACGCTCTCTTCTTCAAGGTCTGCATTGATTACATGTCGCTGGTTGAAGTCCTGCGAGCGGGACTTTCAGCATCGAATCATGATCGTGAGCGGTATTGCCAATTTATCGAGGAAGTCGGTGTGAAGCTCCATGAAATGCACATCATCGAGGGCAGGTTGCGTGTGGCGGGAGCAGATAAAGCTGTTAGAGCGCTGCAACAATACAGATTGCAAGCGACCGAAGTGAATTGCATGCTCCGATTGCAACAACCAAAGATGACGAAGCGCGATGTCGAGGCCATCGCCAACGAGTTGTTCCGCAGGAAAGACCGATTTTACGAAGAACTGGCAACCGCTCTCCAACACACCTGATTCGATCCGTTCTTGCCAGAAGCCTGAGACCAAATACCCTGACGACGTGAAAGCATTCCGGTTGATGTGGATTTTGTTCCTTTTGTTGAGTGCGGTTGTTGTTCAACTGCCCGCCCAACAGAGCGAGGCAGACCGCAAGCTGCTGGCCGAAATCCGCGCCAGAGCGGAGAAAGGCGATGCGCTAGCCCAGGCTGCGTTAGGTGAGGCATTCCTAAAAGGTGCTTTTGGCGTGGTGAAAGAGGACGTGGAAGCGGTAAAGTGGTTTCGCAGTGCCGCCGAGCAGAATATCGCCGAGGCTCAATTCTATTTGGGCGTGTGCTTGAAGTATGGTGGCACCGGCGTGCCGAGCGACGACGTGGAAGCGATGAAGTGGTTTCGCAAAGCCGCTGAACAGAATGACGCCCCGGCTCAGCACATTCTCGGCAACTACTACGCCAGTGGCAAAGCCGTGGCGAAGGATGAGGAGGAAGCCGTGAAGTGGTATCGCAAAGCTGCCGCGAAGAACTACGCCGCGGCTCAAGCCAGTCTGGGCCTGTGCTTCTACTTTGGCCAAGGCGTGGAGACGGATCGTGTGGAAGCGGTGAAGTGGCTTCGCAAGGCAGCCGTCCAAAATGACACCAAGGCTCAAATCACTTTAGGCCGTTGCTACTTCACGGGCGACGGCGTGGAGAAAGATCTTGCTGAGGCGGTGAAATGGATTCGGAAAGCCGCTGAACACAATCTTGCAATAGCTCAGAGCAGTCTGGGCAGCTTCTACAGAAATGGCGACGGCGTGACGAAGGATTATGTGGAGGCTTACACGTGGTGGCTGCTGGCGGCAGCTCAAGACGATGCGTTTGCCAAAAACTCTGTTACCACATTGGAAGACGTGATGACTCGTGAGCAAATTGCGGAGGGCCAAAAACTGGCGCGCAATTTCAAATCGCTCAAGATGCCATCCGCCGGTAGCGATAGTTCAGGCGCACACATTCTCCAGACGCGCCCAGAGTCTTCCGGTACTGGATTTTTAATCACGGAGGATGGGTTTCTGGTTACGAACGAGCATGTGGTGAAAGACACCACTCAGGTTCGTCTCGTCACAAGCATGGGTTTGATTGCCGCCAACGTAGTGAAGGTGGATGCGGCCAATGACTTGGCGTTGCTCAAGGCGGAGGGGCGGTTCGCGGCGTTGCCCGTGGCGGCCAGTCGCGTGGTGAAATTGGGCGGCACGGTGGCCACTGTCGGTTTTCCCAACATCGGCCTGCAAGGCTTCGCGCCCAAGCTGGCCAAGGGCGAGATTGCGTCGCTGTCCGGCGCGGGGGATGACGCGCGGTATTTCCAGATCAGCGTGCCAGTGCAGCCGGGTATGTTGGAGTTCAAGCTTTAGCTTGTCCGCGCGGGAGGGGACACGCTAAAGCGTGGACTCCAACGGAGCGCGAG
>DASTLJ010000001.1:0-8877 GCA_035715125.1 Verrucomicrobiia bacterium | reverse complement strand
CGGGCGCCGGCGACGTTTCCTTCGGCCGCTCGGTCACGAGCACGATGTCTTTGTGCCGCCGGGCCGCCTCGTCGCTTTGCAGCCCCCAGGCGCGTCCGACCCAGACGTGCGCCTCTCGTACGGGGCCGATGGCGCCGCTTTGCACGAGCTCGACCACGCGGCGGTAGTTGGCGCTGGCGTGAATCTGCGTGCCCATTTGGGTCGCCACCTTCGCCCGCTTCGCCGCCTCGGTGATGATGCGCGCCTCCCAGATCGAGTGCGTGAGCGGTTTTTCGCAATAGACATGTTTGCCGAGTTGCAGCGCCGGCAGCGTGGCAAACGCATGCGTGTGTTCGGCGCAACTGACCACTACCGCGTCGAAGTCCTGCCCCTCGTCGTAAAGTTTGCGGAAATCGATGAACTTGCGCGCCTTCGGATGTTTGGCCGCGGCGGCGTCGAGCGGCCGTTCGTTCACGTCGCAGAGCGCGACAATGTTTTCGCCGCTCACTTCGGCTAGATTGCTCCCGCCGCGCCCGCCACAGCCGATGACGGCGATGTTCAGTTTTTCATTCGGCGAGGCCGAGCGAAGGAGCGCGGGAAATCCCACGATAGCCGAGGCCGTGACGACAGTCGTGTCCCGGAGAAATCGGCGGCGGGAATGGGGCGCGTGTGAGGAATTCATTCCGCCTCTATGCCCTCGAAGGGGCCGGGCGTCAACCGACCAATTCCCGCATCGGCTGCGCGCCATCCGGAACGAGAAACATCGGCCGCCCCGTGAGGTCGTTCACCGTCACCCTGTTCACATCGAGGCCGATATTGTGGTAAAGCGTGGCAAAGACTTCGCCGAAAGTCACGGGGCGTGCGTTCGGTTCGCCGCCCAAACGATCCGTGGCGCCGATGACCTGGCCCGTGCGCATCCCGCCGCCGGAGAGCAGGGCGAACGACGCGCGCGGCCAGTGGTCGCGGCCAGCATCCTTATTGATCGTCGGCGTGCGGCCGAACTCGCCCCACACGACCACGCTGACGTCCCGATCCAACCCGCGCTCGTGCAGGTCCGTGATGAGCGCGCTGACGGCCTGATCGAACGGGGGCAAA
Source organism: Verrucomicrobiia bacterium (assembly GCA_035715125.1). GTDB lineage: Bacteria > Verrucomicrobiota > Verrucomicrobiia > Limisphaerales > JADJPG01 > DASTLJ01. The sequence continues at coordinate 7,803 of DASTLJ010000001.1, read as the reverse complement.
TCGTTCCGGGCGTTTCTGAAGTTGGCGCCGTGATAGTCCCAGAAGCCGTAAGCGACGGTCACGACGCGCGCCCCCGCTTCGACGAGGCGGCGGGCGACGAGGAATTGTTCGTTCAGCATCGGCGCGGCGTCCCCGTGGACCTTGGAGTCGCCCTTGCCGTAGCGTTCGCGCAACTTGGCGTTCTCCTTCGAGACGTCGAGCGCTTCGAGGAGTCGGCTGGAGGTGAGCATGCCGAAAGCCTGTTGCCGGAACGCGTCCACGCCCTCCATCAGTCCGCTGGAATCGACCTCGCGACGGAAGCGGTCGAAGCTCGCGAGCAACTCGCGCCGGTCTTCGAGGCGATCGACGGTTACCCCATTGAGGACCATGTCGGACCTGCCCTCGGCCTCGGGGCGGAAGGCGTTGTGCGCCGCGCCGAGAAAGCCGGGGTTCGCCGCGTTGTAGGGACGGTGCTTCATTTTCGGCTCGAGGCCGACGAACGGCGGCACACCGGCGTTCACCGAACCGAGCACCTTCGACACGACGGCGCCAAACGTGGGCCAGCCGCCCGGAGGCGGGTTCTTACTGCGCCGGCCGGTCATGCACATATAGTCCGTGTGCTCGTCCACGGCGTCTGCGATGGAACGGATGACGGCCAGCTTGTCGCAGATCTTCGCGATGCGCGGCAGGTGCTCGCAAATCTGGAGGCCGGGCACGTTCGTCGGGATGGGCCGGAACTCGCCGCGGATTTCGGGGGGCGCGTCGAGCTTGAGGTCGAACGTGTCCTGATGAGGCGGGCCGCCCGGCAGGTAGATCATGATGACGGCCTTGTGCGAGCGCCGGATGCCCGATGCCGCCTCCGCCTGCAAAAGCTGAGGCAACGCCAGCCCGCCCAGGCCGAGGGCGCCGATCCGGATAAAATTGCGCCGCGACACGCCGTCACAGAAGCGGCGTGAGTCCGGAGCGTTGGCGAAGAGGGAGAGCATTAGAGATTCGAGTCAGGCGCTGCAGCGCTCTTGTTAGGCGTTTCATTTTCATCTCTGACTCCGTAACGCGAAAGCTCCGCAACAATCGGGTGTGACTCCCGGCTGAACATCAAGGTCGGCGTAAAGGTGATCGCGCTACCGCACGGAGTCTCGCTGCGAAAGTGGATGGTCACAGCACGGTCTCTCATGCCGATGGTTTCTGTCACGCTGGCAATCTCGTCGAGAGGAATCTGAACAACGCGGCGAAAGACAGAGACATAGAGGAAATGATCATCCATCTGCACAGTCTTGCGTGACACGGCAAACCAAAAGAAAAGTCCAAGCACGCCACCAGAGGGCAAAATGAACGCCCAAGGCACGCGACCCGCACTCAAACTCGACGAGAATGCGCTGATGGCAAACATCCCGCAGAAAAACAAAACAAGCAGCTTAAACGCGGATTGAGCGGCTGATGAAATCGTCCGTTTCATGGCGACGTTGGAAAGGCCTAACACTTCCCTGACTGAAAGGATAAACTCGCACCTTCTGTTCGATGCCGTCGTGCATGCGCTTCACATTTTCCGGATCGCCTTTGGGAACTTCGGGCACATCTTCGATTCCTGAAGCTCCCCGGTTGAGTCGAAAAACTCCAACTTCCCGTCCTCGTGGCACAGCCAGTATTCGCGGGCCCCGGCTCCCAAATAAAGATCCTTCTTCTGCATCATTTCCTGGCGTGTAGTCGAGCGCGACATCACCTCGGCGCAAATCTCCGGGGCGATGGAAGAGCTGTATTCCGCTTGGATAACGGCCCATCGATTTCGCGACACCCATGCGGCGTCGGCCTCCTTTGTGCCGTCCGCGGTGTCCACGGCGCATTCTATAATGACTTCGCCATCGGGGAGATGTTGCTCGATCAAGTGTCCAATGTTGAATGCGTAGAAGCCGTCGCGAATCCTTGTCGGACTCATGATGATCTGCCCCCGGCCATTCAGTTCGATCTTGTATGGCAAGTCCTGGAAGCGCGAATCCAGGCAGAGATCCTTCCAAGTCAGCGGCTCGGTGCGGCCGGCGACGACCGTGCGCCCGTTTCCCTCCTCATTGCCCCGCTTCATACAAGCTCCCGCATCGGCTGGAGGCCGTCCTCGACAAGGAACTGCGGTCGCCCGCTTAGGTCGGGCACCGTCACCTTGCTTACATCCAGGCCGAGCGCGTGGTAGAGCGTGGCGTGGACTTCGCCGAACCGGACGGGCCGCGTGTAGGCCTCGCCGCCCAGGCGGTCGGTCGAACCGATTACCTGGCCATGCCGCATGCCGCCACCGGCGAGCATCGCGAAGTTCACGCGCGGCCAATGATCGCGTCCCGCGTCCTTGTTGATGACCGGAGTGCGGCCAAACTCGCCCCAAACCACGACACTCACGTCCTTGTGAAGGCCTCGCTCGTTCAGATCGCTAATCAGCGCGCTGACGCCCTGGTCGAACAATGGCAGGTCCTGGCGCAATGCGCCGAAATTGTCGCCGTGATGATCCCAGCGGCTGAAGGCCAGCGTGACGCACCGCGCCCCCGCCTCGACGAGCCGGCGGGCGACGAGCATGTGCTCCATCAGCTTGGGGCCGCCGTCGTCGCGGTTCTTCGGATCGCCTTTTCCGTAACGCTCGCGGACTTTCGGATCCTCCTTCTCCACGTCGAGCGCTTCGAGCAGCTTGCTGGAGGTGAGGATGCCCATCGCCTGCGCATTGAACATGTCGAGGCCATCCATCATGCCGCTGGCGTCGATGTCGCGGCGGTACCGGTCGAAGCTGGCCAGCAGCCGCTGGCGGTCGCCCAGGCGGTCCAGCGTGACGCCGTTGAGCACCATGTCGTCCTTGCCGCCGCCCTTGTTCGGCTGGAAGGGCGCGTGGCCGATGCCCAGGAAACCGGGCTGGCCGTTGTCGCTCCAGGGCATGTGGCCCATCTTCGGCGCCAGACCGACGAACGGCGGGGTGGTCTTTTCCGCCGCGCCAAAGAGCTTCGACAGCACCGAGCCCATGCACGGCCAGCCGCCAGGAGGCTGATTGCGCGACAGCCGGCCGGTGTAACATTGCACGGCCTCGTGGCGGTCCTCCGCGCCGACCATCGAGCGGATGAGGGTGTACTTGTCGGCCAACTTCGCCAAGAGCGGGAGGTGTTCGCAAATCTGGATGCCCGGCACGTTCGTGGCAATGGGCTTGAACTCTCCCCGCATCTCCCGCGGCGCGTCGCTCTTCAGGTCAAACATGTCCTGGTGCGACGGGCCACCCGGCAAAAAAATCATGATGACTGCCTTGTGCGAGCGGCGGATGCCCGACGCCGCCTCGGCGGCGAGCAACTGCGGCAGGGCCAGCCCGCCCAGCCCAAGGGCGCCGATCTTGAGGAAGTTCCGGCGCGTAACGCCGTCACAATAGCCGCTGCGCCGCGGCGGTGGAGCGAAGATCGTCAGCATAGTCTCGTCGATAAGCTCGTCTGCAATTCGACCGGGCCCAATTCCAGCCTATTCAAGCCAGTTTCGTGCCGAAGGGCAAGCCCGGATTTGTCCGATTACTGCTCCAGCCTCACGCGCAGCAGATACACGTACGCCGGCCCGCCGCGGTCGAATGCGTCGATGACGCTCACGAAGTAGCTGCCGTCGGTCGGCAGCCTGAATTTGAGGCGGGAGTCGGGGCTGCCGTCGGCGTCGTCGCTCACTGCCAGGATGTGGCCTGCCGCGTCGTAGAGGGTCAGCAACGGATCGAGCGGGGCGCCGTGGCGGGCGGCGCAGACTTCGATGACGGCTCGCTGGCCTGCCCTGCCCTCGAACCGGAACACGTCCACGTCCGCGGCTTCTCTCACCGCGCCAACCAAGGTCTTGCCGGGCGCCAGCGGTTGGGCCTGCTTGAAGCCGCCATTGGGTTCCCGCTCCCCGATGAGTTCGTCCGCCGACAGCATGACCAGTGGCTGAGGCGCACTCTGGCCAATCGGGGAAATCACCGTGAAATAATTCGTGCCGGGGGCTGCGTCAGCCGGAACGTCAATCTCCACCTCCATCTGCGTGTTCCCGACTTTGTTCGTCTCGACGCCCTTGGGCAAGTCAAGGGTCGTCCGTGACCGGATGGTTGCCGCGGCCTTCACGGCAGCATTGGTGAACCGTAATTCGGTGACGTTGGTGAGGTTCTCCCCGCGCACCCGCACCGAGGTCGTCTGCCCGACCGCGACCGCCAGGGGCATTGTCACAACGACACGCGGCGGCTCGGGCTTCTTCGGCTCTTTCTTGTCCGATTTGTCGGCTGCAAAGGCCGGTTGCAGGAGCATCGCAGCGGCCAGCGCCAACGCCGGGACGCGGCCCCAACGTAGGGCAGGCGTCTCGCCTGCCCCGGCCGCGAAGCGGCCGAGCGGGAACGCGCCTTCGGCGCTGGGCAGGCGAGACGCCTGCCCTACTTTACGGTTCACGGAGAGTGCCATTCAGCCGCGCAACGATCACCGGAGCTCCCGCACGCGGAGGTTGCGCAAAGAGAGCGGCATCCCGTTATCCTGGAACCCGATGTTGCCGGTCTTCGGCCGTTGGCCCAGGACGCCCTTGGTCAGGTCGACCTCGTTGACCGTCTCGCCGTTGAGCACGACGGTCAGCTTGTCGGCCTTGCTGGTGATGTGGAATCTGTTCCACTCGCCGGCCGGCTTGTCGGCCCGTTTCGTGGGCGGCACTCCGGGAATGATGCCGCCTGCGTCGTGGTCATTGAGCGGCTTGGTCGCGGGCGCGCCGGCGGAATCGGAGATCTGCACCTCGATGCCTTTGGCAACCGGGTCGTTCACGTCGCCGACGCGGAAATAGAACCCGCTGTTGCCGTCTTTCTGGATCATATAGTCGAACTGGATCTCGAAGTCGCCGTGCGTCTTTTTCGACCAGAGGTACGCGCCAAAGCGCTTCCAACCTTGCTCGCCGGGACGGGGCGTGAGGGTGGCGATGCCGTCTTTGAGCGACCAATTGCCGGTGGTCGTCCAGTGTTTCTCGATGTCGGCGCCATCGAGCAGGTCCACCCAGTCCGCCGCGAACGCGGCCGGCGCGGCGGCGAGCAGGACAAAGGTCAGGAGCAATGCGAGTGTAAGTTTCATAGACGCCGATGTTTTTCCGAAACGGACCGGATGGCAACCGCACAGATGAGGAGTTGTAACCACGGATTCCACGGATGGGGTCCGCAATCTGCGACTTCTTTTCCGTGTCATCCGTGAAATCCGTGGTAAAAGCTCTTCAAAAACCGTGGCGGCAGCGATGCGGGCTGGATGGCAGATTGAGGAGGAAACTTTGGACGCGCAACGGAGCCATGGACCCTCACACTGGGAGCGCCGGCATCCTGCCGGCGAGTTGCTCAACACACATCTCAACCATTCGCCGGCAAGATGCCTGCGCTCCCAGCGACGGCAGGCGAGTGGCCTGCCCTACATTGAGGTTCAAGCTCGGATTTCAGACTGTAGCTGGTCTGGAGCGAATGGAGCGACACGCCCCCGGCGCCGGCTGTCAATGGATCGCCCCGCGTTTGCGGAGCATGGATTCCATCGCCCGGTCCATGAGCAGGTCGGCCAGCGGGCGGGTGGCTTCGTCGAGGGCCTGCGTGACTTGTTGGAGGCCTTTCGAATCACCCGTTTTCGTCGCGGGATCTTCGGCGGCGAGCACGGATTCAACAGCGGCCAGGGCGCGCTCGATTTGTTCGCGGTTCGATGCCTCGAGTTCAGCGCCACATTCGGCGAGCCCATGGCGCGTCGCGGCAGCGGTGTCGACGGCCTTGAGTTTGCCTTCCACCCATTGCCGCGCGCGCGTGTCCTCGAAGAAATGCTCCACGGATTCCTCGACCATCTGTTGCACCGCGGCGTCCTCGACGTCGACAGCGGACTTCATCTGGACGATTTTCTCCTTGCCCGTCTGGATGTCGCGCGCCAGGACGCGCAGGATGCCGTCCGCGTCGATCTCGAACTGCACGCCCACCCGGGGCACGCCGCGCGGCGCGGACTCGAAATCGAGCGTGAATCGGCCGAGGCTCCAGTTGTCCTTGGCCCGTTCGCGTTCGCCCTGGAGGACGTGGATGAGCATCTGCCGCTGAAAATCGACCGCCGTGGTGAACGCTTCGCCCGCCTTTACAGGGATGGTCGTGTTGCGCGGAATGATCACGTTCATCAGCCCGCCGAAAGTTTCCAGGCCAAGCGAAAGCGGCGTCACATCCAGCAGCAACAGGTTTCGGAAGCCGCCCCTGAGAATCTCGGCCTGGATGGCGGCCCCCAACGCGATGGCTTCATCGGGGTTCTGTGAAGTGTTCAGATGCGGGCCCGTCGCCTGATGAAAGCCGGTTCCCAGCCGCACGCCGCCGCGCGCCTCCTCGAACTCCGCGCAGCCAAACCATTCGCTCACGAGCCGGCGCACGAGCGGCATGCGGGTCTGTCCGCCGACTAGAATGACCTGGTCGAGGGCTTTCGGATCGAGCTTCGCGTCGGCCAGCGAGCGCAAGCAATGCTCGCGCGTGCGGCGGATGAGGTCGCCCGTGAGACGCTCGAGTCCGTCGCGAGTGAGGGTGCAATTGAAGCTGAAGTCCGGCGTGAGGAAAGGCAGGGCGACTTCGACTTCCGTCTCGGTCGAAAGTCTGATCTTGGCCTGCTCCGCCGCTTCGCGAACCCGCGCCAGAATCGAAAGCGCGTCCGTTCGCTCAACGGCTGAGCCATCATTCCCCCTCTCCCCCTCCGAGGGGGAGAGGGCCGGGGTGAGGGGGCCGCCGGCCTCTCGGATCTTCCCGAGCAGAAAGTCCACCACCCGCCGGTCGAGGTCGTCCCCTCCCAACCGTGTGTTGCCGTGAGTCGCCAACACCTGAAATACCCCGTCCCGCAACTCGAGGATCGACAAATCGAACGTCCCCCCGCCCAGGTCGTAAACGGCGACCTTCGAGCGCTCCTTGAGGCGGTCCAGTCCGTAGGCCAGCGCCGCGGCGGTCGGCTCGTTGACGATGCGCTCGACGGTGAAGCCCGCCATCTCGCCCGCCCTTTTCGTCGCGGTGCGCTGGGCGTCGTTGAAGTACGCGGGCACCGTGATGACCGCGCGCGTGACCGGCTCGCCGAGGAACGCCTCGGCGTCACGCTGGAGCTTTTTGAGCACTTCGGCGGAAATCTCTTCGGGCGTCCACGCGCGCCCGTGAATGTTCATCGTCACCGGGCCGGCGCCCGAACCGGCGACCGGATAAGTTACGAGCATTTCCTCTTGCGAGATCTCCGCGCCGCGCCGGCCGATGAAACGCTTCACCGAGTAAACCGTCTCCGCCGGCTTGAGAGCGCGGAGGCGGTTGGCCGCGCGGCCGACAACGGGCGCCGCGCCCGCCGCCGGCAGGTGCACGACCGACGGCGTGAGCCGTTGCCCGTCGGCGTCCGCGATGACCAGCGGGATGCCGCTATCCACCGCGGCGACCAGCGAGTGAGTGGTGCCGAGGTCGATGCCGACGATTTTGCTCACGGCGTGATGGTGAAGTGTTCGGGAATCAGTATCCAGTGTTCAATAGTCAGTAATCAGTAATCAGTAATCAGTATTCAGTAATCAGTATTCAGTAATCAGTACCAAATCTTCGGCTGGCCATCTTCCGTGGAAGCTGTGCTCCGAATTACTGAAATCTGAAATCTGAAAACTGATTACTGATTACTAATCCCGACGATGCCCGGCTCGCTCAATACGTTCAAGCTGGCTTGCGTCAAACCAAGAGAGTACCTTTGGCGCACGGCAAGAGCGCCGCGATTCAACTGACCGAATGAATTACCAGCAAGAACTTCGCTCCGAAGCGGCCAAATACATCACCCGCCGCTGGTTCTTCCAGCAGTGCGGGGTCGGCCTCGGCTCGTTGGC